>NZ_CYPR01000001.1 GCF_001408515.1 Jannaschia seosinensis
CGAGGGTGCGGCCCGTATTGAACCCGCCCGCACCGGACTATAGACCCCGCGGGAACCGCGACGGAGGCCCCATGTCCATCGATCTCGAAACCGCGCGCCGGGTGGCAAAGCTCGCCCGGATCGCCGTGCCCGACGACCGCCTCGAAGGGCTCGCGGGTGAGTTCAACGCCATTCTCGGCTTCATCGAGCAGCTCGGCGAGGTCGATGTCGAAGGCGTCGAACCCATGGTCTCCGTCACGCCGCAGCGGCTGAAGCGGCGCGAGGATGTGGTCGCCGACGGCAATCAGCAGAAAGCCGTTCTCGCCAATGCGCCCGATGCGCGCGAGGGATTTTTCGCCGTTCCGAAGGTGGTCGAATGAGCCTTACAGATTTGACTATTGCCGAAGCCCGCGACGCGCTGCGCTCTGGCGAAACCACGGCGCAGGCCCTGACCGAGGCGCACCTGCAGGCGGCCGAAGCCTCCGGTGCGCTCAACGCCTTCGTGCACCACACGCCCGACATCGCCCGCGCACAGGCCAAGGCCGCCGACGACCGGATCGCCCGCGGCGACGCGCCCGCGATGTGCGGCATTCCGATCGGCGTGAAGGATCTGTTCTGCACCCGGGGCGTGCCGAGCCAGGCCGGATCGCGCATCCTTCAGGGGTTTCGCCCCGAATATGAGAGCACCGTCACCGACAAGCTCTTCGGCGCCGGGGCGGTCATGCTGGGCAAGCTCAACATGGACGAATTCGCCATGGGCTCGTCGAACGAGACGTCGACCTATGGCGACGTGGTGAACCCGTGGCGCGCGCAGGGTTCCGATGCGAAGCTCACGCCCGGCGGCTCCTCCGGGGGCTCGGCGGCGGCGGTCGCGGCGCGGCTCTGCCTCGGGGCGCTCGGCACCGATACCGGCGGCTCCATCCGGCAGCCGGCGGCCTTCACGGGCACCACGGGGATCAAGCCAACCTACGGACGCTGCTCGCGCTGGGGCATCGTAGCCTTCGCCTCCTCCCTCGACCAGGCGGGGCCGATGACGCGCTCGGTGCGCGACGCGGCGATCATGCTTCAGGCAATGTCCGGCCACGACCCGAAGGATTCGACCTCCGCCGACCTGCCGGTTCCGGACTTCGAGGCGATGCTTACCGGTGACGTGCGCGGCAAGGTCATCGGCATCCCGCGTGAATATCGCATGGACGGCATGCCGGAGGAAATCGACACGCTCTGGCAGCAGGGCATCGATATGCTGCGCGATGCGGGGGCGGAAATCCGCGATATCTCTCTGCCCCACACGAAATACGCCCTGCCCGCCTATTACGTCATCGCGCCCGCCGAGGCGTCGAGCAATCTGGCCCGCTACGACGGGGTCCGGTTCGGCCACCGCGCGAAGTTGAGCCAAGGCGACGGCATAACCGAGATGTACGAGAAGACGCGCGCCGAAGGCTTCGGCGACGAGGTCCAGCGCCGCGTCATGGTCGGCACCTACGTCTTGTCCGCCGGCTTCTACGACGCCTATTACAACCGCGCCCGCAAGGTGCGCACGCTGATCAAGCGCGACTTCGAGACGGTGTTCGCCGAGGGCGTGGACGCAATCCTGACCCCGGCCACGCCCTCCGCCGCCTTCGAACTTGGCGAAATGGCCGATGCCGATCCGATCAAGATGTATCTCAACGACGTCTTCACCGTGACGGTGAACCTCGCCGGCCTGCCCGGCGTTGCCGTTCCGACAGGACAGAACGACGCGGGCCTGCCGATGGGGCTGCAACTTATCGGACGTCCGTTCGAAGAGGGCGCCTTGCTCGACGTTGCACAATCTCTTGAAGAACGCGCGGGCTTCGTGGCCCGGCCGGAGAAATGGTGGTAGGTTCGTCTAAAACGGGTGAGGCTGCGATGCGAACGATGCGAACGATCCTGGCCGCTACGGCGGCGCTCTCCCTCGCCGCCTGCGAACCGCCACTGCCCAACAGCACCATGGCCGGTCCCGTCGTCACGACGCCCGCTCAGGCCGCCGCCGCCCGCGAGGCGCAATTGACCGGCCGCATGACGGAGTTGGAGAATGGGGCGATGCCGCGGCCGAGACCGATCGACACCTCCGGCCCCTCCAGCACGCAGAACGAGGCCGAACGGCTTGCGGAGGAAACCCGCGCCGCCTTGGGCATAGGCGGCACCCCTCCCCCCCTGCCGACCCCGCTCGAAACCAGCCCACCGGAGCTTGACCGCAACAACCCGTCGATCAGTCAGGAACAGGACTTCGCCGCGGTTTCGGCCGAACGCGACATCGAGGCCGATGCCGAGCGCCTGCGCGCCGCACGCGAGCGCTACCGCGTTGTGCGCCCCGAGGAGCTGGAACTGGAGCGTCCGGCGGATACCGGTCCCAACATCTTCGCCTACGCCCTCAACGACGCGCGCCCCGTGGGAACCGAGGGCGCGTTCCGCCGGGGCTTCGGCGCCTCCGCCGGGCGCGCGGAGCAACGTTGCGCCGCCTACACGAGCGAGGACAAGGCGCAGGAGGCCTTCCTCGGCGGCGGCGGCCCCGAGCGCGACCGTCTGGGCCTCGACCCGGATGGCGACGGAAATGCCTGCGGCTGGGATCCGGCGGTGGTGCGAAATTTGGTCCGAAGCCAGTAAATCATGCGGATCACCGAGCGGCCGAGCCCCAATCACGGGCCGCGCAGGGACGGGACCACCCGGCCCGACCTGATCGTCCTGCATTACACCGCGATGCGTGGCGGGCCGGGCCCCGCGATCAAGCGGCTCTGCGATCCCGCAACCGAGGTTTCGTGCCACTACGTCATCGGCGAGGCGGGTGATGTCACGCGGCTCGTCCCCGACCATTTGCGCGCATGGCATGCGGGCGCGGGGCGGTGGCGCGGCCGGGATGACGTAAACTCCCGCTCCATCGGAATCGAATTGTCGAACGATGGGGCCTCGCCCTTTCCCGCACCGCAAATGGATGCGCTGGAAACGCTGCTGGCTGACCTGATCGCGCGCCATGGGATCCTGCCCGTGAACGTTATCGGCCATTCCGACTGCGCCCCCGGCCGCAAGATCGATCCTGGCCCGCGGTTCGATTGGTGCCGCCTCGCACGGGGCGGCCTGTCCGTCTGGCCCGAACGGCGCGCGGGGGACCCGGCCGCATTCCACGATCATGCCCGATCCTTCGGCTACGACGCGGCGGTATCCGACGAGACCCGCCTCGCCGCGTTCCGCCTCCGCTTCCGCCCCGGCGCGGACGGGCCGCCGGACGCCACGGATGCCGCGCTCGCCGCCGATCTCGCCGCACGCTTCCCGGCCTGAAGGTCACGCGGGTAAGGGCGCCGCATCGCGGGCCGCCTTTTGGTCCGACGACATCGCCCGACATTGACGCCCCTGCCCGCGCCGCATACCTCGGCGCTGTGCGGGGGGCCGGGCGGCCGCGGAAGGCGACTTCCGAGGAAAGTCCGGACTCCACGAAGCGACGGTGCCGGGTAACGCCCGGACGGCGAAAGCCGATGGAAAGCGCCACAGAAAACAAACCACCGGGGATCCGTCCCCGGCCAGGGTGAAACGGTGGGGTAAGAGCCCACCGGGGAGGCGGCAACGTCTCCCGCACGGCAAGCCCCACCGGGAGCAATGCCGAATAGGGACCGCGCGCGTCTGCGACGGCGCAGGGACGCTTCGTCCCGGCGGTCCGGGTTGGCAGCTCGAGGCCGCGAAGCAATTCGCGGTCCAGATGAATGGTCGCCACCGAAGGGAACCTTCGGGACAAAATCCGGCTTACAGGCCCCCCGCACATCTCTGAGACGGAACCATTCGGCCCGTAAGGGCTTGTTCTTCTGTACGACTGGTCTCCCGATCGGGTTCGGACGACCGATGTCGAACTGACCGAGGGGGAATCCACGATGCGCGATACGCCGCCGCCACTGACATCCAGCAACCAATCGAAGGCGCTGCCGATGCTCGCCCGCGAGGCGATGGAAGATGGGCTTGGCCGACGGGGGCTCATATTCGACGACGGACGCGTCGCGGCCATGGGCGAGCCGCTTCTGGATCTTCTGGGCTTCGACCGCGACACGGATCTGACGGGCCTGCACATCACGCAACTGTGGAGGCACTGCAACCGTGCCAAGGTGACCGCAGCGGTGCAGGAGGCGCGTCGGCATGGCCGCGCGGAACTCACCCTCGACATGGGCTATATCGACGGCGCGCGGGGTCTGGCTTGCGTGATCCTGACACGGGCCCCGGCCGGCGACCTGCTCTTGCTGCGCGTACGCCCCGCAAACTGACCCGCGATCGACCGAAGCGCGGTTGACACCCGCCCCGCACCGGCTAGAAGGCAACTTCCCGGATTTCACGGGAGGCGCACCCCTCGCGCCCCCGACCGACGCAGGAGACACCCGATGGCGAAGCCCACCACGATCAAGATCCGGCTGAACAGCTCCGCCGGGACCGGCCATTTCTATGTGACCAAGAAGAACGCGCGCACCATGACCGAAAAGATGGTCGTACGGAAGTTCGATCCCGTTGCGCGCAAGCACGTCGAATACAAGGAAGGCAAGATCAAGTAACGATCGCCGACCGCCAGGTTTTTGAAGGGCCGCGCCGGGACATCCCCGCCGCGGCCCTTTCCCGTCAGAGGATGAGAAAGCGTGCTCCTGTCGCTCCCTCCGCCGGAGTTTTCGCAACGTCAGGCCAGCAGCCCCGGATTGGCCCCCATCTCCAGCCCCGGAAACACCACCGACGCGAGAGCCGCGTGCGGCGTCCCGAACAGGCCGTGCAAGGCCCAGGCTGCATAAGCGCGCACATCGCGCGTCGGCATCAGGTCACGCCGATCGAGCAGCGCCGCCTCGCCCAAGCCGGGCCAGTCGCCCCAGACGCGCCCACCCCTCAAGGCTCCGCCCGCCAGGATCATCGTCCCGCCCGTGCCGTGATCCGTTCCCGCCGTGCCATTCTGCGCCGCCGTGCGCCCGAACTCCGTCAGGCAAAGCACCGTCGTCCGGTCCCAGGCAGGCCCCAGATCGGTGCGCAGCCGCAGCAGCCCCTCCGACAGCGATTGGAGACTGCGGGCGATCTGGCGGGGCTGGTTGCGGTGCGAATCCCAGCCGCCGAGCGAAAGCGCCGCGATCCGCGCATCGGCTCGCAATTGCGCGGCGGCAAAGGCGAAAAGCGGCTCCGCCCGCCGCCCTCCCACACCTTCCGTCGACGCAGCGAGACCCAGCGCCACCTCCGCCGCATTCCGGAACAGCGGGTCGTCGTGATAGGCGTGCAGGAGCAGATCCGCCGTCGCCGGGGCAAGGTCGAGCCGCGCATCGGGCGCCCATGCGGCGTGATCGGCGGCACCGCGCAGGATCAGCATCTCATCGCGCCCGACGGCAAAGGCCGTCCTTCCATGCGCCCCCGGCAGCAGCGGCAGCAGCCGGTTCAGCCAGCCGTCGCGACGCGCCAGTGGCGGCACCTCGCCGGCCGTGCCCGCCTCGAGGATGTCCTGCCCGTCGAAATGGCTGCGCTTGCCGCGATAGGGCGTGCTGACCGCCTGCGCAAATCCAAGCTGCCCCGCACGCCAAAGCGGCAGGAGAGGCGCCAGCGCCGGGTGCAGCGCATGAAACCCCGTCAGGTCGATCGCCTCGCCGCCCGCCGGCCCCGCACCGAAGTCAGGGCGCAGACGCGCGAGATTCGGATCGCCGTAAGGGCGCAGCGCGTCAAGCCCGTCCATCGCGCCGCGCAAAATCACGACGACCAGCCGGTTCTCGCCGCCCGTTGCGGCGAAAGTCATCGGCGTCATTGCGGGAAAGGCCGCGGCGGAACAGCCCAGGAGTGACAGAACGCGGCGGCGATCCATGGCCTACCTCCTCTGAAATTCGGGCGCGGAGAGGATCAGGCCGAGCCCCGCCTGCCGGTCCTCGGCCGCCTGCGCGGCGAACCGCGTGCGCGGTCCCGCAAGATCCCCGAGAGCGACGTCGACGAAATCGCGCGGGTCGGGCGCAGGGTCGAGACCGCCGACCCACTGCGCGATCCATTCGAGCCGCGCGGCCAGACCATGCGGCGTGATCCAGGCATCCGCCTCCTCCGGCCAGCCATGCGGCCCCGGCGGGCGCAGCCAGACCTGCCCCATCCGTGCAAGCGGCGTTGTCAGACGGTCGCTCAGAACCTGCGGGCGCGCCTCGATCAATGCCGCCCCCGCACCTGACACGCGCAGGGCGGCCGCCATGAAATCGATCGGCCGGCGCACCTTGCGCAATTCGGGCGACGCGGCGTCGGGGTGGTCGAGCATGGCCGCGTAGACCTTCATCAGGTCGCCGTCACTGCATCTCCACACTTCGATCATCGCGTCGATCATCGACGGCTCGGGCGTATCGGCCACGAAATGCGTCGCAAGCTTCCGGCTGACATGCCGGGCGGTGGCCGGATGAACCGCCAGATCGTCGAGCACCGCGCGGATCGCGTGCCGGTTGGGCCGCGCCCCGCCATAGCTCCGCCCCAGCACCACCTCCGCACCTGGCTCGACGAAACGAGGGCGGAACGCGAAAGCGCCCTTTCTGTCCACGCCGAGCCCGGTGAGAAGCTCCGCCAGTTCCCGAATGTCCGTCTGACCGTAAGGCGCCCCGATCCCGAGCGTGTGCAATTCCAGCACCTCGCGGGCCAGATTCTCGTTCAAACCCACACCGCCATTGCGCCCGCGCGGAGAATTCGGCCCGGCGGAACGGTCCTGATCGAGAAAGTTCAGCATCGCCGGATGCGCCACCGCCGCATGGAGCAGATCGGCAAAACGTCCCGTCATATGCGGGCGAATCGCATCCTCGTGATAGGCCGTAATCGTGCGTCGCCGAATCCCGTTCGCATCGACGACCGAAAAATGGTCCGCCCAGAACCAGTGCAGCCGCTCCCGCATCCCGTCCCGCGTAACCGCCGCACGGATCAGCGTGCGGGCGAGATCGCGGTGATACTCCGCGTTCAGGCGGTCCCTCAACCGGCGAAACGGCGCTTTTCCGCCCGACTCATCCCGGGCGCGGCGCAGGGCGCGGAACCGTAGCGCACGCGCGACGGCGGCCTCCCACCCATCGATCGGGATCCGGGCCGCGGCCTCGTCGGGACCGGCAAGGCGGGCCAAGACCTCCGCCCCGTCGGCCGGTGGCGAGATCTCGGGCGCGAGGCCCGTGCCGAAGCGAATGGCCGCAAGGGTCGGTGTCATGATCCCCTCATAAGAGATCCCGCGCGCCACTCACAGGGGCACGGGCGATGGCCAGCGAAGATTGCCGGAGGAACGCAGCGCGGCAGGATTTTCGTGACGCTCCGCCTTCCCCTCGCTAGACATGGTCCATGATCAAGGATCCCGCCCAAGACCTGACGCAATTTCTCGGCCGGGACCGCTTCGGCTGCGTGCTGGCCGATCCGCCTTGGCGGTTTACCAACCGAACGGGCAAGGTCGCGCCCGAACACAAGCGGCTGGCGCGGTACCCGACCATGACGCTTGGGGAAATCTGCGCCCTGCCGGTCGCGGATCACCTTGCGGACCGGTCGCATTGCTACATGTGGGTTCCGAACGCGCTTCTGCCTGAAGGGCTTCAGGTTCTGTCGGCTTGGGGGTTCGAGTACAGATCGAACATCGTCTGGCACAAAATCCGAAGGGATGGCGGCTCCGACGGGCGGGGTGTCGGATTCTACTTCCGCAACGTGACGGAGCTTCTGCTGTTCGGCATCCGCGGCAAGAATGTCCGGACCGAGGCGCCCGGCCGGTCACAGGTCAACATGATCCAGACCCGAAAGCGCGAACATTCCCGCAAACCCGACGAGCAATACGACCTGATCGAATCCTGCTCCTGGGGCCCGTATCTGGAGATGTTCGGCCGTGGCGTGCGGCAAGGCTGGACGGTCTGGGGCAATCAGGCGGATGCGGACTGGAAGCCTGACTGGAAGACCTATGCGTATAATTCCGCAGCGGAATGACCGGCCGAGATTGCCCGATGCAGACCCGGACAAACCCGCCCCGGAAATGAAAGCGGGCGGCCAACACGCCGCCCGCACATGACCGTCACCGACGGCGAAGCTTCTTGAACATTTTCCAGATCGCGAAATACTTGATGAGCTTGCGCATGTGAGCCTCCGTTTGGATGATCTGACTCAACGCGCACGCCCGGGCCTGGTTCACTCCTTGGGCATGAGCCGCAGCCCCAATTCCCCCAATTGTCCCGGCAGCGGATCGGACGGGGCGCCCATCATCAAATCCTCGGCACGCTGGTTCATCGGGAACAGGATGACCTCGCGGATGTTCGCCTCATCCGCCAAGAGCATCACGATCCGGTCGATCCCGGCCGCGCAGCCACCATGCGGCGGGGCGCCGTACTGGAACGCCTTGACCATGCCGCCGAACCGCTTGCGCACCTCGCTCTCGTCATAGCCGGCCAGCTCGAATGCCTTGAACATGATCTCGGGGCGGTGGTTCCGGATCGCGCCGGAGACCAGCTCATAGCCGTTGCAGGCGAGGTCGTACTGATAGCCCAGCACATCGAGTGGATCCCCGTCCAGCGCCTCCATCCCGCCCTGCGGCATCGAGAAGGGGTTGTGCGAGAAGTCGATCTTCCCGTCATCGTCACGCTCGTACATCGGGAAATCGACGATCCAGGCGAAGGCGAACCGGTCCTTGTCGGTCAGGCCCAGCTCATCGCCGATGACGACCCGCGCCCGGCCCGCGACGGCCTCGAATTCCGACGCGCGGCCGCCAAGGAAGAACGCCGCATCGCCCATCCCGAGGCCAAGCTGCTGACGGATCGCCTCGGTCCGCTCGGGCCCGATATTCTTGGCGAGGGGGCCTGCGGCTTCCAGACCGTCGTCGCCCTTTCGCCAGAAGATGTATCCCATCCCCGGCAGACCCTGCTCCTGCGCGAACTTGTTCATCCGGTCGCAGAACTTGCGCGAGCCCCCCGTCTGCGCGGGGATGGCACGGATTTCCGTCCCGTCCTTCTCCAGCATGGAGGCGAAGATCGCGAAGCCGGACCCGCGGAAATGCTCCGACACGTCCTCCATCTCGATCGGGTTGCGCAGATCGGGCTTGTCCGTCCCGTATTTCAGCGCCGCATCCCGGTAGGAGATCTGCGGCCAGACGGTATCGACCGCGCGGCCGTCGCCGAATTCCTCGAACAGGCCCGCGACCACCGGCTGGATGGTTTCGAAGACGTCTTCCTGCGAAACGAAGCTCATCTCCATGTCGAGTTGGTAGAAGTCGGTCGGGCTGCGGTCGGCGCGCGGATCCTCGTCGCGGAAGCAGGGCGCGATCTGGAAATACTTGTCGAAGCCCGACACCATAAGAAGCTGCTTGAACTGCTGCGGCGCCTGCGGCAGCGCATAGACCTTGCCGGGATGCAGGCGCGACGGCACGATGAAGTCGCGGGCGCCCTCAGGGCTGCTGGCGGTGATGATCGGGGTCTGGAACTCGTTGAAGCTTTTGGCCCACATCCGCTCGCGGATCGACTTCACCACGTTGGAGCGCAGCACCATGTTGCGCTGCATCGCCTCGCGCCGCAGGTCGAGGAAGCGATAGCGCAGGCGCGTCTCCTCGGGATATTCCTGATCGCCGAATACCATCAGCGGCAACTCGTCCGCCTTCCCGAGAACCTCGATGTCGCGCACGAACACCTCCACCTCGCCGGTGGGGATCTTGGGGTTCACCAATTCCGGATCGCGCGCCTTCACCACACCGTCGATGCGAATGCACCATTCGGCGCGGACCTTCTCGACCTCGGCGAAGACCGGGCTGTCCGGGTCGGCCAGAACCTGCGTCATCCCGTAATGGTCGCGCAGGTCGATGAAGAGGATGCCGCCGTGGTCGCGGATGCGGTGGACCCAGCCGGAAAGGCGGACGGTTTCGCCCACGTCCGCTTTGGTCAAACCGGCGCAGGTATGGGTGCGATAGGCGTGCATGGATGGTCTCCGGGCGGGGTTGTCACGGGTCGGCCCCATGGACACGCCCCCCCGCCCGGTGTCAACCGGATGCCCCTATTCGGCGGCTTGTGACGCGACGCCGCCCTCGAGCAGGGTTCTCGGCTCCAGCCGCTCCACGAGGGGGACGCCCTTTGGGAAGGACCGGTCCCGCGCCGCCGCGCCGGGAAATCCGACCGTCGGCAGACCGGCGGCCAAGGCGGCGGCCGCGCTGTCGGGCGTGTCCTCGATGGCAACCACCTCCGATGCATCCAGCCCGAGGTCGCGCAGCGCGGCGAGGTGGAGATCCGGCGACGGCTTCGCGGGCGCATCCTCCTCCGGACTGCCGACCCAGTCGAAATCCTCCACCCGCAGGTCGAGACCTTGCAGGATCGTGTCGATCTGCCTCTGCCCGGTGCCGGTCACGAAAACGACCGCGACATCCCGCGCACGCGCCTCGTCCATCAATTCCCGCACGCCGGGACGCGCCTCGACCCCCTCGCGGGTGACGATGGCGTCGAAGGCCCGTTCCTGCGAGGCGTCGACGGCGCGCGCGTCGACATCCTCGCCCGCCGCCTCGGCGTAGCGGCGCACGCGCGCCTCCTTGCCCGGATGCCGCAGCATCCGCAGATAGCTCTCCCGGTCCCAGATCCATTCCAGATCGTGTTCCGCGAAAGCTATATTGAAGGCCCGGCGCTGGATTTCGGACGTCTCGGCAAGCGTTCCGATCGTGCCGAAAAAGACGGCTTTGACGGTCATCTGGATACTCCCTTGTCCGTCACCAATCCGGATGCAACGGAAAGACGCGGGCGGGCGTTCCATGGATTCGGTCGATCTTTTCCCATCCGGCGGATCACCGCCACCTTGCGCCCTCCGCCCCCCTTCCCTAGACGACGGCGACTTTGCCGCATGAGGGGGACCGGCCATGCCCAGGCGCACCGACATCAAGTCAATCATGATCATTGGCGCGGGGCCCATCGTCATCGGCCAGGCCTGCGAATTCGACTATTCCGGCGCACAGGCCTGCAAGGCCCTGCGCGAGGAAGGCTACCGCGTCGTCCTGGTCAATTCGAATCCGGCCACGATCATGACCGATCCGGGCCTGGCGGACGCAACCTATATCGAGCCGATCACGCCGGACGTCGTCGCCCGGATCATCGAGAAGGAGCGGCCGGACGCGCTGCTGCCGACGATGGGCGGCCAGACGGGTCTGAACACCGCGCTCGCCCTCGACGATCTGGGCGTCTTGGAGAAATACGGGGTCGAACTGATCGGTGCCAAGCGTGCCGCCATCGAGATGGCGGAAGACCGCAAGCTGTTCCGCGAGGCGATGGACCGGCTGGGCATCGAAAACCCGAAGGCCACGATCGTAGCCGCTCCCAAGCGCGAAAACGGCAAGTTCGACATTGCCGAGGGCATGAAAAGCGCGATGGACGCGCTGGAGCATGTCGGCCTGCCGGCGATCATCCGCCCCGCCTTCACGCTGGGCGGCACCGGCGGCGGCGTGGCCTATAACCGCGCCGATTACGAACGCATCTGCCGCAGTGGCCTCGAAGCCTCTCCCGTGGCCCAGATCCTCGTCGACGAATCTCTTCTGGGCTGGAAGGAGTTCGAGATGGAGGTCGTGCGCGACCGCGCAGACAACGCCATCATCGTCTGCGCCATCGAGAACGTGGACCCGATGGGCGTCCATACCGGTGATTCGATCACCGTCGCGCCGGCGCTGACGCTGACCGACAAGGAATACCAGATCATGCGCACGCACAGCATCAACGTGCTGCGCGAGATCGGCGTCGAGACCGGCGGATCGAACGTGCAATGGGCGGTGAACCCCGAAGACGGCCGCATGGTCGTGATCGAGATGAACCCCCGGGTGTCGCGCTCCTCCGCGCTGGCATCCAAGGCGACGGGCTTCCCGATCGCCAAGATCGCCGCGAAACTGGCCGTGGGCTATACGCTCGACGAGCTCGACAACGACATCACCCGCGTCACCCCGGCCTCGTTCGAGCCCTCCATCGATTACGTCGTCACCAAGATCCCCCGCTTTGCCTTCGAGAAGTTCCCGGGCGCGGAGCCCGATCTGACCACCGCGATGAAATCGGTGGGCGAGGTGATGGCCATCGGCCGGACCTTCCAGGAATCGATGCAGAAGGCGCTCGCGGGTCTCGAGACCGGCCTGACCGGCTTCGACGAGATCGACCTGCCCGACGACCCCGCCGCCATCCGCGCGGCCCTCGGACGCCAGACGCCCGACCGGATCCGCGTCATCGCGCAGGCCATGCGCCAAGGCCTGTCGGATGACGACATCAACGCCATCACCCATTTCGATCCGTGGTTCCTGTCGCGCATCCGCGAGGTCGTCATCCTCGAGAACGAGATCCGCGAAAGCGGCCTGCCCGACGATGCCGAAGGTCTGCGCCGCCTGAAGTCCCACGGCTTCACCGATGCCCGCCTCGCGCACCTGACCGGCCGGACCGAGGATAACGTTCGCCGCACCCGCCTCAACCTCGGCGTGATCGCCCAGTTCAAGCGCATCGACACCTGCGCCGCCGAGTTCGAGGCGCAGACGCCGTACATGTACTCGACCTACGAGACGCCGATCATGATGGACGAGGCGGAATGCGAGAGCCGCCCGACCGATGCGAAGAAGGTCGTGATCCTCGGCGGCGGCCCCAACCGCATCGGCCAGGGGATCGAGTTCGATTATTGCTGCTGTCACGCCTGCTTCGCGCTCAGCGATCAGGGCTACGAGACCATCATGATCAACTGCAATCCGGAGACGGTCTCCACCGATTACGACACCTCCGACCGCCTCTACTTCGAGCCGCTGACCTACGAGCATGTGATGGAGATCCTGCGCGTCGAGCAGGAGAACGGCACGCTCCACGGCGTGATCGTCCAGTTCGGCGGCCAGACGCCGCTCAAGCTCGCCAACGCGCTGCACGATGCAGGGATCCCGATCCTCGGGACCACGCCCGATGCCATCGACCTCGCCGAGGACCGGGAGCGATTCTCGGCGCTCGTCCGCCGGCTCGGCCTGAAGCAGCCCGAAAACGCCATCGCCCATAGCGACGAGGAGGCGCGGCTGCGCGCGGAGGAACTCGGCTTTCCCCTCGTCATCCGCCCCTCCTACGTCCTCGGCGGCCGCGCGATGGAAGTCGTGCGCGATGCCGGTCAGCTCGAGCGCTACATCCGCGACGCCGTCGTCGTGTCGGGCGATTCGCCGGTCCTTCTCGACAGCTACCTGTCGGGCGCGATCGAAGTGGATGTCGATGCGCTGTCCGATGGCGAAGCGGTCCATGTCGCCGGCATCATGCAACATATCGAGGAGGCGGGCGTGCATTCGGGCGATTCCGCCTGCTGCCTGCCGCCGCACACCCTGCCCCGCACGGTCATCGACACGATCCACGAACAGACCGAGGCGCTGGCCCGCGCGCTCGGCGTCGTCGGCCTGATGAACATCCAGTTCGCGGTGAAGGACGGCCCCGACGGGCCGGACGTATACCTGATCGAGGTGAACCCCCGCGCCTCCCGGACCGTGCCGTTCGTCGCCAAGGCCGTCGATTCGGCCATTGCCGCCATCGCCGCGCGCCTGATGGCGGGCGAGAAGCTGTCGACCTTCCCGCTCCGCGAACCCTACGCGGATGACGCCGACGCCGACCACATCCCGATCGGCGACCTGATGACGCTGGGCTCCCCCGACACGCCGTGGTTCTCGGTCAAGGAAGCCGTGCTGCCCTTCGCCCGCTTTCCCGGCGTCGACACGCTGCTCGGCCCCGAGATGCGCTCCACCGGAGAGGTCATGGGCTGGGACCGGTCCTTCGCGCGCGCCTTCCTCAAGGCGCAGATGGGCGCCGGCACCGTCCTGCCCGACGAGGGACAGGTCTTCCTGTCGATCAAGGATACTGACAAGAACGATCAGCTTGTCGAAACGGCCAAGCTCCTCAAGGAGATGGGCTTTGGCATCCTCGCCACTGCCGGCACGGCGCGCTTCCTCGCCGGACACGACGTCGAGACGACGCCCGTGGCCAAGGCCTATGAGGGCGGGCGCACGGTCGTGGACGTGATGAAGGATGGCGGCGTGGCCCTGGTGATGAACACCACCGAGGGCGCGCAGACGGTCGAGGACAGCCGCTCGCTGCGTCGCGTGGCCCTGGCGGATCGCATCCCCTACTTCACCACGCTGGCGGGCGCGCATGCTGCCGCACTGGCCATGAAGGCGCGCGGCGAGGGACCGGTGGAGGTCCGTTCGCTGCAATAGCGCTGCCCGGTCCCGGGTCATGTTTCCGGTCGGCCGGGAACATGACCCGGGATGTTCGCTAGCCCGCGCGACCGCCGCCGGAACCGGATGCCTCCCCGGCCCGCATCCCGGCCAGTGGGTGTTGTGACGCCAAACGTCGCTACTCGGGGGATCGGGATGAGTACAGGTATGGCGGACGCCAACTCTCCCCGCCCTCGCGCCCCCCGGATCTGACCATGAGGTCCGGGAAGCCTTCAGGCCACCGCCACACCTTAAGCCATGACTGAGCGCGATGATCTGCGCACGCCACGGCACGCCCTTTCTCGAAATGGCCCGCGCGGGTCCGGAAGGGGCACCAACAGGAAACGCAGTCGACAGGCCGAACTGCGGATGACGTGACGATATGGCAAATGAACATGCTGATGATTTCCGCATCCGAGACCCAAAAGACCGCAAGTCTTCTTTTGCAAAAGCGCTTTTCAACCGCTACGCCCGATTGCCGCCCCATTTGGCGCACATATCTCGAAGGACTTCCCGCCGCCGAGAGACCTACCAGATGTTCTCCTTTCCAGCTCTCCTCCACCGCGCATTCGGCCGTGCCCGAACCTATCCCGCGCACCGGATCGAGGGGCTCGACGCGCTCGAGGCTTCAACGCTCGCCACGCGCCCGATCCTGGAATCCACACGGCAATACATGTTTCTCCGCCTCCGCGAGATCGCGCACCGCCACGAGCTGCACGTGGCGCCCGAGGTCTCCCTCGCCGCGATCTTCACCGTTTGCGCCGATGCTCCCGAACTGGGCGCCGAGGCGGTGCGCGCCCTGCGCAACAAACGGGTGGATTTCCTCCTGATCGACGGGGCGGCGAATGCCGTACTTGCCATCGATTGCCCTGCCACGGGCATGACCGGCGCCCGCGCGATGCGCGACGGCATCAAGCTCCGCGCCTTCGAGAAGGCCTGCCTGCCGCTCCTCGAGTTGATGGGCGGCCCGACGCTCGATGCCGACATGGCGCGCGTGGAGGACGTGTTGGCTTCTCGCGCGTTGCACGCCTCCGCCGGTGGCACCGCCGACCGCCGCGCGGCCTGACGTCGTGTCCCGCCCTTGACCCGCGCGCGCGGCGGGGCCAAACCCGTGCAGCCAAACGGGAGAGGCCGCATGTCCAGCGTCGCAATCACCGGATCGGGCGTCTTCACCCCCGGTGAGGTCATCACCAACGACGAGCTGGTGGCGGCTTTCAACGAATATGCCGACCGCCAGAACGCGCGGCACGCCGCCGCCATCGGCGCCGGCGAACGCCCGCCCGTCCCTCATTCCAGCTCCGAATTCATCCTGTCGGCCAGTGGGATCGAGCGGCGCTACGTGCTCGACAAATCCGGCGTGCTCGACCCCGACCGGCTCTATCCCCGCCTCGCGCCCCGCCCCGACGACGCCCCCGGCCAGATGGCCGAGATGGCGATCGCCGCCTGCACCGACGCGTTGGCGCAGGCCGGCATCGAACCGGGCGAGGTGGACACCGTGATCTGCGCCGCCTCCAACCACGAGCGCGCCTACCCGGCCGTCGCCATCGAGATCCAGCAATTGCTCGGCACCGGCGGCTTCGCCTTCGACATGAACGTCGCCTGCTCCTCGGCGACCTTTGGGATCCAGGCCGCGGCCGACATGATCCGCGCCGGGTCCATCGCCCGCGCCTTGGTGGTGAACCCGGAGATCTGTTCCGCGCACCTCGAATGGCGCGACCGCGACTGCCACTTCATCTTCGGCGATGTCTGCACCGCCGTTCTGCTGGAGCGTGAGGACTTGGCGAAGGGCGACCGCTTCGTCATCGAATCGACCCGCTGCGCGACGCAATTCTCCAACAACATCCGCAACAACGACGGTTTCCTGCGCCGCACCCGCGACCAGATGGAGGATCGGCGGGACATGCAGTTCATGCAGAACGGCCGCAAGGTCTTCAAGGAGGTCCTGCCGCTGGTTTCGCAGCACATCGCCGACCACATGGCCGATGCGGGCGTCGCGCCCGACGACCTCAAGCGCCTGTGGCTGCATCAGGCGAACAAGTCGATGAACGATTACATCGGCCGCAAGGTTCTGGGCCGCACGCCCGCGCCGGAGGAACAGCCGAACATCCTGCAGGATTATGCCAACACCTCATCGGCCGGGTCGATCATCGCCTTTGCGCAGCATTCGGACGATCTGGTGCCCGGCGACCGCGGCCTCATCTGCTCCTTCGGAGCGGGCTATTCCGTCGGATCGGTTCTGGTGACCCGCGCCTGATGGCCAAACTGCATTTCAGCTATTCGACGATGAATGCCGGCAAGAGCACACTGCTCCTGCAGGCGTCCTACAACTACATCGAACGGGGGATGCAGACCTATCTGCTGACCGCGAATTTCGACGTCCGCGCGGGCAAGGGCCGGATCGCCAGCCGGATCGGGATCGAGGCGGAGGCGGACACCTATGCCGCCACGTCCGACCTTTACGACATGATCGCCCGGCGGCTCGAAACCGGACCCTGCGCCTGTGTTCTGGTGGACGAGGCGCAGTGGCTGTCGCGCGAACAGGTGTGGCAATTGGCGCGTGCGGTGGACGATCTGGGCGTGCCGGTCATGGCCTACGGGCTGCGCGTCGATTTCCGGGGCGAGTTGTTTCCCGGATCGGCCGCGCTGCTGGCACTGGCCGACGAGATGCGGGAGGTGCGCACGATCTGCCATTGCGGGCGAAAGGCGACGATGGTGACCCGTGTCGATGCCGCTGGCCGCGCCGTGACCGAAGGCGCGCAGGTCGAGGTCGGCGGCAATGACCGTTATGTCAGCTTGTGTCGCGTGCATTATCGTGAGGCGACCGGAGACAGGGTTCCGCCGGAGCCTCCGATCTGAAAGATACTCATATCAGCTGGTTGCAAGAATTACCCATGGGTAATTGAGAACTCGGCGCCCCTGAACGGGAGCGGCACCTCAGCAGAGACAACAAGGCGAAACTTTAGAAGCGACGCCACCGCCCTCGGATCAGCCCCTCACCCATTGAGCAGTTTCAGCGCCGCTTGATGGAGCGCAGGCGTGGCCGCGGCGACGATGCGCCCGCCCTCATGCGCCGGTGCGCCGGTCCAGTCGGTCACCACGCCGCCCGCCGCCTGGATAAGCGCGATCGGAGCGGCCACGTCGTAGGGCTGCAACCCGGCCTCGATCACGAGGTCCACATGTCCCGCGGCGACCAGTGCATAGCCGTAGCAGTCCAGCCCGTAGCGCGTCAGCCGGCACGCGGCGGAGACGCGCGCGAAGGACGCGCCTTCCTCCCGCGTGCCGACCTCGGGGAAGGTCGTCAGCAGCGTCGCATCGGACAGACGCGCGGTTTCGCGCACGCCGATCGGGCGGGTCACCCCACCCCGCGACCATGTCGCACCGTGCGGCCCGCCCTCGAACCGTTCGCCGGTGAACGGCTGGTCCACGATGCCGTAGCGTGGGCCGTCAGCGTCGCTCAGCCCGATCAGCACACCCCAGGTCGGCATGCCCGAGATGAAGGCGCGCGTCCCGTCGATCGGGTCGAGCACCCAGGTCAGGCCGCTCGTCCCCGTCGTCGCGCCGGTTTCCTCGCCCAGAATGGCGTCGTCCGGGCGTCGCTCCGCAAGGATCGCCCGCATCGCCGCCTCCGCCTCGCGGTCGGCCCGCGTCACGGGATCGAAGGCGGTGCCCTTGCTCTCGATGCTCAGGGGCGTCCGGAAATGCGCGAGCGTGGCGGCACGGGCGGCATCCGCCAGCGCATGTGCCACCTCGCGGATCGTGTCGAAATCGGAAAGGTCGGTCATCCCGTCGCCGTCGCAAAGACGCGCGGCTCGGTCAAGCACGCCGTCAGGCAACACCCTCCGACAGAACGCGCGCGAGGTCGAACAGGCGCCGCCGCTGGTTCTCCGGCATGGCGTAATAAGCGCGGACCAGTTCCATCGCCTCCTTGTCGCCAAGAATGTCCTGCGCCTCTTCCGGCGGAGCATCGCCGGCGCAGCCTTCGAAGAAATGACCAACCGGAACCTCCATCGCCTGCGCGATCTCGAACAGGCGCGAGGCGGAGACGCGGTTCATCCCGGTCTCGTACTTCTGGATCTGCTGGAACTTGATCCCCACCCGTTCGGCCAGTTGCTGCTGCGTCATTCCGACCATCCAGCGACGATGACGGATGCGCTTTCCCACATGGGCATCGACGGGATGTTTCATCGAACTTCCTTCCGGCGGCCGCGACCGGATACGTCCCGGGCACGTCAGGCCACCATGCCCGCCCGCGCGATGTTTGGCTAGTCGGCTCGCGCAACCGGCGGGGATGGTTCGGGCGGTCAATGTCGCATGGTCCTCGTCCGGTCGATGGCCATCTTGGTGCGCGCGCAAGGATGTCGCACGCGGCAATGTCGCAACATGCGGAACTCTCAACGTTAAAGATAGAGATTATCGATCGAACTTCCGCGAAATGACTGTGATGGCCGCTTGAAAATCAGGGCCCGCCCGCCGATATTCATCCACGGAGGGGTCCGTTACGGAACCCGCACAGTCCTTCTGGAGGAGCCACATGGCACAATTCGACGCCTTGCGGACCGGCTCGGTCTCCGGCGCACGCGCCGCCGAGATCGATCAGGGTCTCCGCGCACACATGAACAAGGTCTACGGCACGATGTCCGTGGGCATGCTCATCACCTTTGCGGCCGCGTGGGCCATCTCGGGTCTCGCGGTGTCGGACGTGGCCACGCCCTATCAGATCGCGGCCGATCAGTACCTCACGTCGTTCGGCTACGCGCTCTATGCCTCGCCGCTCAAGTGGCTGGTGATGTTCGCGCCCCTGATCTTCGTGTTCGGCTTCTCGGCGATGATCAACCGGATGTCGGCGGCCACGGCACAGATCGTGTTCTATGCCTTCGCCGCGACCATGGGCGTCTCGCTCAGCTCGATCTTCCTCGTCTTCACGGGCGTGTCGATCGCGCAGACGTTCCTCGTGACGGCGATCGCCTTCGCGTCGCTCAGCCTTTACGGCTACACCACGAAGAAGGACCTGTCCGCGATGGGCACGTTCCTCATCATGGGCGTGATCGGCCTGATCGTCGCGATGATCGTGAATCTGTTCCTGCAATCCGGCCCGCTCGGCATGGCGATCTCCGCCATCGGTGTGCTGATTTTCGCGGGGCTGACGGCCTACGATACGCAGAAGATCAAGACCGAGTACGTGGCCCACGCCGCGCATGGCGATCAGGAATGGCTGGGCAAGGCTGCGATCATGGGCGCGCTGAGCCTGTATCTCGACTTCATCAACATGTTCATGTTCCTGCTTCAATTCATGGGACAGCGCGAGTGATCGCGACAGCATGACTGGATCGGGGCCGTCCTTCGGGGCGGCCCTTTTCTTTTGCGGATCACTCCAGCCTGATGCGGATCGCCTCGAGGATAAGTTCCGGCGGCACCCCGTCATGAGCGAGGCGGAGCACCATCAGCGACGCCACAACCGCCCCCGCCACGGCCAGAAGCCGCCACAGGCACAGTGTCACGAGGCCCGCGAGCGCGGCGAGGACGACCGGCTGCCAGATCGGAACATCGGGGCCCGCACCGGCCGCAAGCTGCGCGTGGACCAGAAGCGCCGCGCCCCCGCCGATCACCAGCTTGAGCGCCTGACGCCAGAACCCGCCGGCCAGGAGGCTCACGCAAGCGGTCAGCACGACCGGCTGCCAGATCGCCTCGAACAGATAATGCGTGACGATCCATGGATAGAAGATCGTGGCCGCCAGCGCGGCGGCCAAGGTGCTTCCCGATGTCCAGCGCATGCCTGCAGCAGGGCCGGAAGGCGCGGGGCGCCCGCCTCGTTCGCTGTCCGGCGTCTTGCCCATGGGCGCCTCTCATCCGGGTCGGGTCTCTGGACCTAGCCCGACGCCGTGCACAATCACGGGGCTTGGGCGATCCTCCCTCATCACCCCCCGCTACCGGCGCAGGAGCCGCCCTTCGCCCTTGGCACGCGGCCGGTGGACGCAGGCGCTCTGCACGAGGCCGAAGCCCACCATCAGAACGACCATGGCGGACCCGCCATAGCTGACCAGCGGCAGCGGCACGCCGACCACCGGCGCCATGCCCATCACCATCGACATGTTGATCGCGAAGTACAAAAAGAACGCGATCGCGATACCGATGCAGACGAGGGCCGAGAACCGGTCCTTCATGCGAAGCGCCGCGGCCACGCAGAACGCCACGATCAGCAGGTAGAGGATCAGCAGCGACAGACCGCCCATCAGCCCGAACTCTTCGGCCAAGGTGGTGAAGATGAAGTCGGTATGCTTTTCGGGCAGGAAGTTCAGCCGCGCCTGCGTGCCCTGCAGGAAACCCTTTCCGGTCCAGCCGCCGGAGCCGAGCGCGATCTTGGATTGCGTGATGTTGTAGCCCGCGCCCAGCGGATCGGCATCGGGATTGAGGAAGATGTCGATGCGGCGGAACTGGTAATCCTTGAGGAGCTGCCAGTCAGTGCCGCGCGATTTCAGCACCGCCGTCACCCCCGCCCCGGCCGAGCCGAAGACGGCGACGAAATAGCCCCAGTGCACGCCCGCCGCGAAAAGAACCCCCGCCCCGCCCGTCATCAGGAGAAGCGCCGTGCCGAGATCGGGCTGCTTGAGCACCAGCGCGGCGGGGATCAGGATGATCGCCGCGGGGACCAGAACCCAGAACGGGTGCGAAACCTTGTTGGCGGGAAGCCAGTCGTAATAGGCCGCCAGCATCATCACCAAGGTGATTTTCATCAGCTCCGACGGCTGGAGCAGAACCGGGCCGAGATCGATCCAGCGCGTCGCCCCGCCGCCCGTCGTTCCGAACAGTTCCACCGCCACCAGAAGCACCAGCGCCACCGCATAGGCCAGCGCCGAGATATTGCGCCAGAACCAGATCGGCACCATCGCGACGATGAACATCACGCCCAGCCCGAGAATGAACCGCTTCATCTGCGGCTCCGCCCAGCGCCAATCGCCGCCCGCCACGGAGTAAAGCACCAAGAATCCGAGCGACGCCACCGCCGAGATCAGCAGGATGAGCGCCCAATTCAGCGCCAGCACCTTGTGCAGCCCGGCGGGCGTGCGGGCGACGTTGTATTCAAGATAGCTCATGCCTCGGTCGACCGCGGCTTGCGGCGGAGCGCCGGGTTGAGCGGAAGCCCGGCCAGGAACTGCTCCATCTGCTCGCGCTGGCCCGCGGGATAGGCCTTGGCCGGAGGAAGGCCGCCGGCCAGCGCATAGAGCATGATATCGCGCGCCACCGGCGCCGCCGCCGCCGATCCGCCGCCGCCATGTTCGACCACGACCGAAACGGCGTATCGCGGATCGTCGTAGGGTGCATAGCCGACGAACAGCGCGTGGTCGCGCCGCTCCCAAGGCAGATCCTCGTTACGGAAGACGCCGCGCGCGCGCTCCGCCGCGGTGATGTTGCGGACTTGGCTGGTGCCGGTCTTGCCGGCCCATTTGATCCCGTCGAGTTCGAATGCCGACCGCCCCGCCGTGCCGCCGCGGGCGTTGATGACCTGATACATGCCGTCGCGGGCCTGCTCCAGAAGGCTTCGGTTCAGGTCCAGCGGGCCGGTCACGCCGGGCGGCTGCGCCACGCCATCGACGCTGCGCACCATGCGGGGGGAGACGTCGAGGCCCGATGCAATTCGCGCGGTCATCACGGCAAGCTGCATCGGGGAGGCCAGCACGAAGCCCTGCCCGATCGAGGCGTTGATGCTGTCTCCGACCTGCCAGGATTCGTTGTAGCGCGCGCGCTTCCAGTCGCGGGTGGGAATCAGGCCCTCGCTGACGGAGGTCATGTGCAGGTCATGCGCCACGCCGAGGCCCAGCCGGTTCGCCATCGCCCCCATCCGGTCGATACCGGCCCGCTGCGCCACCTCGTAGTAATAGACGTCGCAGCTTTCGCGCAGGGATTTGGCCGCGTCGACATGTCCGTGCCCGCCCCGCTTCCAGCAATGGAAGCGGCGACCAGAGACGGTGGTGTAGCCGGGGCAATAGACCGTCTCGTTCGGGGACATCACACCGGCTTCCAGCGCGGCGAGCAGCGGGACCATCTTGAAGGTGGAGCCGGGCGGATAGAGCCCCTGGACGATCTTGTTGTGAAGCGGCCGGTGATCGTTGTCGCGCAGCTTGGAATAGTTCGCGGAGCTGATGCCCTGGACGAAGAGGTTCGGATCGTAGGAGGGCGAGGAGACGGCGGCCAGCACATCGCCGTTCCGCACGTCGAGCACCACGGCGGAGGCGCTCTCGGTGCCAAGCCGCGCCTGCGTGAAATTCTGCAATCCGGCGTCGAGGGTCAGCTGGACATCGCTGCCCGGCGTGCTCTCGGTGCGGCCGAGTTCGCGCATGACGCGGCCGGCGGCGTTCTGCTCCACCCGCCGGGCGCCGGCACGGCCGCGCAAAAGATCCTCCAGCTTCTTCTCCGCGCCGATCTTTCCGATCTGGAATTGCGGCGTCTGCAGGAGGGGGTCCGGCGTCTCGGCCTCCTCGATGTCGCGTTCGCTGACGCGGCCGACATAGCCGATGACATGCGCGTAATCCGGGCCCAGCGGATAGACCCGGCTGAGCCCCACTTCCGGCGTGATGCCCGACAGGGAGGGCATGTTCACGGCGACAGTGGAAAGCTCCTCCCAGGTGAGGCGGTCGGCGATGGTGACGGCTTGGTGCGGGCGGCCGTCCATTTCGCGCAGGGCACGCTGCAGCGCGTCTTCATCGAGCTTCACGAGACCGCGCAGGCGGGTGATGACCGCGCCCACGTCGTCGGCATCCTCGCGGATCATCGAGACGCGGTAGACCTGCTCATTGCCGGCGACGACGACGCCGTTGCGGTCGTAGATCAGTCCGCGCGCGGGAGCGATCAGCCGCACCTTGATGCGGTTCTCCTCGGCCAGCAGCAGGAATTCGTCGGCCTGCTCGACCTGAAGATGCTGCATCCGCGCGAGGATCGCCCCACCGACCGACAGCTTCAGGCCGCCGAGCATCAGCGCCCGCCGCGTGATGCGACGCGACGAAAGCGACATCTCCTGTGCATCGCGTTTCATGAGAGGCCTCCTTGCGGGCGCTCAGGCGTCAGGCGCGGGTTCCGAGGCTGTCCATCTCTCCGGGAGCGAGACGGCGCACCCCGATAAGTTGTGAGAATATGGCAACCGGGGGGTAGAATACAATCGTCGCCAAAGCATGCAGCGCCTGCCCGAGGAAGGGCGGCCGCTCCGCCAGAAGGAGCACCAGCGCCAGATGGTCGGCAAGGAAGGCGACCGCGATGCAGGCGGCGACCAGCCCCACCTCGGACCAGAACGGCAGCACCTCGGCGTGATCGACCCGGCGGCGCAGATATTCGGACATCAGCAGCACGATCAGCGTCCAGAGCCCCAAGGGCCGCATCAGAAGCACGTCGTCGAGCAGCAGAAGCGGCAGAAGCAGCCAGACCGGCACGTAATCGGGCCGGCGCAGCACCCAGGCGGCGATCAGGCAGACCGTCAGCTCCGGCCCCGGCACAGAGCCGGTCCCCGCCCCGAAGGGCAGAAGCTGGAAGAAGAGAACCGTCACCGCCAGCACGACAAACAACAGGCGGTAGAGCCAGACCGAGCGGGATGCCATCTCAGCCCTCGTTGGCCGCGACCGGATCCTGCCAGTCGAGCGGCGGGGGCGGCCCCTGCATCGGGCCGGCCTCGGGCGGAAGGAGCGTGCCGCTATTGGCGATCTCCTCCGGGGTGCGGGTGCGCAGGACCCGCAGGAATTCCAGCCGCGACGTATCGGCCGCGAGGCGCACGCGCAGCCGTCCGTCCTTGCCACGCACGACCTGCCCGACGGCGAGATCGGCGGGAAAGACCCCGCCATCGCCCGAGGTCACGATCCGGTCGCCGGCGCGCACGTCCTGCGGGTTCTCGACAAATTCGAGCGCGGGCGCGGCGGTGGTGTCGCCGGCAAGGATCGCGCGCTTGCCCGAGGGTCGGATCGTGACGGGCACCCGGCTGTTGCCGTCCGTCAGCAGAAGCACCCGGGCAGTGCGTGGCCCGACCCCCGCGATCCGGCCCACGAGCCCCAGCCCGTCCATCGCCGCCCAGCCGTCGCGGATGCCGTCATCCGATCCGATGTTGAGCAGAACCGACCGCCGGAAGGGCGAGCCGGAATCGGTCAGGACCACGCCCGTCACGTAGGTCAGATCCGGCGACAGCCGCACCTTGTTGAGGTCGAGCAGGCGGGCATTCTCCTGCTCGAGCTGGATCGCCGCCTCGCGCCAGGCCTTCATCTGCTGCAGCTCGCGGCGCAACTCACGGTTCTGTTCGTAGACGCGGGCATAGCCCTCGAAATCCTGGATCAGCCGCCCGGTCCAGGTGACGGGGGCCAGCGCCCATTCGAAGTTCGGCACGACGCGGTCAGTGACCGCCGCGCGGATCCGTTCGGCCCGCGGGTTGTCGATGCGCCACAGAAGCGTCAGCAGCACCAGCACGACGCAGACGATCGCAAGCAATAGCCGCCGCAGCGGCCGGCCATAGATCTCCGCGCCGGGCCGGGTGCGCGCCATGGTGCTAGCTGTCGTAGTCGATGACGTGGCTGAGCTGGCGTTCGTATTCCAGCGCCTTGCCGGTACCCAGCGCCACGCAGTTCAGGCTCTCGTCGGCGACGGAGATATTGAGGCCGGTCTGCTCGCGCAGCGCGAGGTCCAGCTCGCCCAGAAGCGCCCCGCCCCCGGTCAGCATCACGCCCCGGTCGACGATGTCGGCGGCGAGATCGGGCGGCGTCGATTCGAGCGCCGTCATCACCGCCTCGCAGATCTGCTGCACCGGCTCGGCCAGCGCCTCGGCGACCTGCGCCTGGCTGACCTCGGTTTCCTTGGGCACGCCATTGAGCAGATCGCGCCCGCGGATCGTCAGCACCTCGCCGCGCCCGTCCTCGGGCATCCGGGCGGTGCCGATCTCCTTCTTGATCCGTTCCGCCGTGGCCTCGCCGACCAGAAGGTTCTGGTGACGCCGCAAGTAGGAAATCAGCGCCTCGTCCATCCGGTCGCCGCCGACGCGGACGGAGCGGGCATAGACGATGTCGGCCAGGCTGAGCACCGCCACCTCGGTCGTGCCACCGCCGATATCGACCACCATGGAGCCGGTCGGATCGGTGATCGGCATCCCGGCACCGATGGCCGCGGCGATCGGCTCGGCGATGAGACCGGCCCGGCGCGCGCCGGCGCCCAGCACCGACTGCCGGATCGCCCGCTTTTCCACCGGGGTGGCGCCGTGGGGAACGCAGACGATGATCTTGGGCTTGGTGAACGTGCTCCGCCGATGCACCTTGCGGATGAAATGCTTGATCATCTCCTCGGCGGTGTCGAAATCCGCGATGACGCCCTCGCGCATCGGGCGGATCGCCTCGATCGAGCCCGGCGTACGCCCCAGCATCAGCTTGGCGTCCTCGCCGACGGCAAGCACTTCCTTGCGGCCGTTCTTGATGTGGTAGGCAACGACCGAGGGCTCGTTGAGGACGATTCCCCGCCCCTTTACGTAGACCAGCGTGTTTGCCGTGCCGAGATCGATGGCCATGTCCTTGCTGAACAGGCTGCCGAAGATTGACATTTTCGTCCCCTAACCCAACGCGCCCCGACGTGCGCACCCCGGGGTATATCCGGAACCTACTATCGGCCCATGGGGGTCAAGGTCCAGTGCGGCACGACAACGATTCTCGGGTCGGCCACTTCTGGGTCACAGCAGGTGCGATCTCATGCGGGGCCAGTTCCGCCTGTCGGCGCGATCAGGTCCGCGTGCCCGCATTCTCCGCCAGCGCGGCACGCAGCGCATCCATATCGGATACACGCCGCGCAAGACCGAAATCGCTCCAGGCGTCGATGTGGCGGCCGATTTTGCCATAGCTGTTGTCGAGGAGAATCTGCGGCCGCCGCATCAGCGATGCGATCAGGTGCGCGTGCAGGCGGTCACTGACAATGCACGCGCCCTCCTCCAAGGCGGCCACCCCGGTATCGAGGCGCGTCTGGGCGTGAAGGCGGAACATCGCCTGACGGTGCCGCATTGACGTGAGGCGGGTCAAAGGCCCGAGCGAAAGCAGCTTCCTCGCGATCCGGTCCGACAGGTTCCGGGGCCAGTCGATCACCTCCCCATACTCCGCCACAACATCATGCGCCCCCTTCCACACCGATTCCTTATCTTTGCGCAAAAGGCTTTTTATCGGTTTCGTCGGGGGGCGCGATCCGATGTGATGGATGTTAACCGCCGCATCGGGCGCCATCTTCACATCGCAATCGAAATGCTCGCGGGCGAAGTCGTAGCTGAAGCGGTCGCGGACCAGCAAGGTGAAGGCCCCGTGCCGCGCGATTGCCCGCGCGGTCTCATCCCGCGCCGCATCTGAGCGAAAGTGCAAAGATTGGGGAAGTTGCACGATGGGACGCCCCCGGAGCCGTTCCAGGGCACGCAGTCGAAATCTGTGGTGGTGCGGCCAGAGATCACCGAAGTTTCCGCCGCCTTGAAGAAAGACGGGGCCCTCCGGCAAGTAATCACGGGTCGCCGCAGGATCTTCCTTGTCGGTGCACACGACCCGCGGCCGTCGTCCAACGTGCCGATCGAAGAAGGCCAGTTGGCCTATCCAGATTGCGCTGTCACCGATGTTGTCGTGGTCGGGAAAATCCAGAAGCGCGAAATCCTGGCCCGGTTCGATGTACGGCTTCACAGCTTCGGCGAAGAGCGCGCCGAGACGCGTGAACTCCCGATCGGCTTCGGTCGTGGCGTTCATGTCCAGCACCTTCCTCGCTTGTGAAACGCAGCACCAACCAAAAGCGATCGGACCGCCACAGCTCTACGCGAGATATGCGACATCATCCCGGGATCGGCAGGCCCGTCGATTCATGGACCTGCCCCGCCACAAATGCGGCCTAGCCTGCATCCTTGTAGCTGATTTCCCGCGCGTCCTTGCCGCCCTTTTCGCGCCGCACGAGCAGGCGGTTGAGCGCGTTCACATAGGCCCGCACGCTCGCCACCACCGTATCCGTATCCGCCGACTGGCCCGAGACGATGCGGCCGTCCTCCTCCATCCGCACGGTCACGGTCGCCTGCGCGTCGGTGCCTTCGGTCACGGCCGACACCTGATAGAGCTGCAGCCGCGCCGAATGGGAGACCAGTGCCTTGACCGCATTGAACGCCGCATCCACCGGCCCGTCGCCGGTCGCCTCGGAGGAGCGGGCCTCGCCGTCGATATCGAGCGTTACGGCAGCTTCCTGCGGGCCGTCGGTGCCGCAGACCACGCGCACGCGCTCAACCTTGATGCGGTCTTCGCCGGTGCGCTCCTCGTCCTGCATCAGGGCGATCAGGTCTTCGTCGTAGATCTCCTTCTTGCGGTCGGCCAGCGCCTTGAACCGCACGAAGACATCCGCCAGCTGATTGTCGGCCAGCGAGTAGCCCAGCTCCTTGAGCTTCGAGCGCAGGGCGGCGCGGCCCGAATGCTTCCCCATCACCAGCGAGGTCTCGGTCAGGCCCACATCCTCGGGGCGCATGATCTCGAAGGTTTCGGCGTTCTTGAGCATCCCGTCCTGATGGATGCCCGATTCGTGGGCAAAGGCGTTCTTGCCGACGATGGCCTTGTTGAACTGCACCGGGAAACCGGAGACCGAGGCCACGCGGCGCGAAATGGCCATGAGCTTCGTCGAATCCACCCGCGTCTCGTAGGGCATGATGTCGTGACGCACCTTCAGCGCCATCACGACCTCCTCCAGCGCGGTGTTGCCCGCCCGCTCGCCCAAGCCGTTGATCGTGCATTCGATCTGACGCGCGCCGCCCTCGACCGCCGCCAGCGCGTTGGCCGTCGCCATGCCGAGGTCGTTGTGGCAATGCGTGGCGAAGACGACATCGCGTGCGCCCGGCACTTCGGCGATCAGGCGCCGGATCAGGTCCGCGCTTTCGACCGGGGCGGTATAGCCGACCGTGTCGGGGATGTTGATCGTCGTGGCCCCGGCGCGGATCGCGATCTCGACCACGCGGGCGAGGTAATCCCACTCCGTCCGCGTCGCGTCCATCGGCGACCATTGCACGTCGTCGCACAGGTCGCGCGCATGGCTGACGGTGTCGTGGATGCGGTCGGCCATCTCATCCATCGTCAGGTTCGGGATGGCGCGGTGCAAGGGCGAAGTGCCGATGAAGGTGTGGATGCGCGGCTTGCCGGCATGCCGCACCGCTTCCCAGCAGCGGTCGATATCTTTGAGATTGGCGCGCGCCAGACCGCAGATCGTGGAGTCGCGACTGCGCTCCGCTATGGCCTTCACGGCAGCGAAGTCGCCCTCGGACGCGATCGGGAAGCCCGCCTCAATCACATCCACGCCCATCTCGTCGAGCATCGCGGCGATCTCGAGCTTTTCGTCATGCGTCATGGTCGCGCCGGGCGATTGTTCGCCGTCACGCAGCGTGGTGTCGAAGATGATGACGCGGTTTTCGGGGCGGGTCGGGGAGCTCATGGGCTGGTCCTGTCTGTCTGGAGGTTTCTTCCGGCGCTGATCACTCCCGAGCGGTCGCGCCGAGTGGCACGCTCAGGAGCGGCTAAGAAGAAGGTCCAGGATCAGGTTCGCCGTCATGAGAGGAATGATACGCAAAGATGCGGTGATGTGAACCCCGAAAATCGCGTTGATTTTCCCCGGCGTTGGCATCCGCCGAAGACACTGCAATCCGCTCGCCCTGACGTGTCCGGTGCTAAGCTGCAGCTAGCGTTTGGCGGCTCAAACCTTTATCCCGGATAATTCACGAGAAGGCGGCGGAGGTGGCGTAACCGTCTGAAACTCTGTATTTTTTGGTTATCGACGCCAAAGATTCCACACTACACGACACAGTGCTGGCTGAGGGCGGCTGGATGGATTCAACTGGACGACTCCGACCAAGGAAACATCCGATGCTTCACCACGCCATCTCCGCCCTCACGAATATCCTGCGTCCAGATCTCGACTTGAGCAAGAGCCGTCTGGAGACGCTTTGCATGATCGTCATCGGCATGGTCAGCGCGCGCAGCGTGAACCTCGGCCATCTTGCCTGCGAACGACCGGGATCGGCCCTGACCTCGTCAACATACCGTCGGTTGCAACGCTTCTTCCAGCACGTCCATCTCGACGAGGACTGGTCGCTCCCGCTTCTGGTCCGGCTGTTGGGCCTGAACAAATCGTGGCTGCTCGCGCTCGACCGCACCAACTGGCAGATCGGCAAGACCGAGGTGAACTTTCTCGTGCTCGCAGTCGTCACCCGTCGTTTCCGCGTCCCCCTGGTCTGGAGCCTGATCGAAGGCCGCGGGTGTTCCGACACCGACATGCGCATCGCCCTGATGGAGCGATATCTCGCGAATTTTCCCGCGACGACCATCCGTCTGCTGCTTGCCGATCGCGAGTTTGTCGGCGCAGGCTGGATGGAATTTCTTAGTAAAAACAATATCCCCTTTGCTATCCGCGTAAGGGGAAATCTTCGCATTACGACCGAGGACGGTCACGACCTTACCTTGCGCGCAAGGCTGCGCCTGGCCCGCCGTGGCCGGGCTTTTCGCGCCCGCCTCGGCACACGCGAGGACGCAGCCGCCAGCAATACGCCGCTCCTGAACGTCGCGGCCAAGCCGCTCAAGGGAGAGTGGTTGATCGTGGTTACCAACGTCGCGCCGCGCACCGCGCTCGAAACCTACCGCAAACGTTGGGCGATCGAATGTCTGTTCGGCGATGCCAAGACGCGTGGCCTCAACCTCGAGGACACACGTCTCACCGATCCACGCAAACTCGCTCTGCTCATGTCCCTTGTCGCGCTTGCCCTTGCCTGGGCCGGTCGCGCCGCCGCAGACCTTCTCGGCAAGCGCGCGCCGCCGCGCAAAAGCCACGGCCACTACGCCAGATCCTGGTTTCGAACCGGCTTCGACCACATCCGAAGCCGCCTCAGAGCCGATCCCCTCGACGCCATCGCGTCGTGGCAGAGGATCAACCCAGAAGCACGAAAGCCCTGCGGAGTCGTGTAGTGTGCGCCATGATATGCCGCCCCTCAGGGCATCACCAACTTTCGCGCGTTTCTCGGCGGAGAATGGGTATCGCGACTATTCCAACGAGGACGTCCACCGGCTCCGCTTCGTCCAGCGTTCCCGCAGCCTCGGCTTCTCGGTCGAGGAATGCAGGCAACTGCTCTCCCTCTACACCGACCGCGATCGCGCCAGCGCGGATGTGAAGGCGATCGCGACCGAGAAGCTCGGCGAGATCGACCGCAAGATCGCGGAATTGACCGGGTTGCGGGAGATGCTCGGGCATCTCGTCGAGACCTGTCACGGAGACGCCCGGCCGGACTGCCCGATCATCGACGGGCTCTCCGGCAAGTCGCGCGACCACTAGGAGCCAAGGGATTGGAACAATGATGGGCGTGAAATACGTCTTCTTTCGATGAACACCTCGTATTGGCTCACGCGAGCGCACCGATGGGCCTTGTCAAAAGAACTTCGCTTGAGGCGGAGCGGGCGGCTGGATAGCTTCGTCGCATGACCAAGCGCAGCCCCTTCAAGTACTTCAAGACCAGCTCCGAGATCATCCGGCTGGCGGTGATGATGTACGTCCGTTTCCCGCTGTCGCTGCGGAACGTCGAGGATCTGCTGCACGAGCGCGGCGTCGACGTCAGCCACGAGACGGTGCGCTTCTGGTGGCATCGCTTCGGGCCGCTATTCGCGGGCGAGATCCGGAAGCGACGCATTGAGGGCATGAAGTCGAGCCGCTGGCGCTGGCACCTCGACGAGATGTTCGTGAAGATCAACGGCGAGCAGCACTACCTCTGGCGGGCGGTCGATCATGAGGGCGAGGTGCTGGAAAGCTTGGTCACGAAGACGCGGGACAAGAAGGCCGCGCTGAAATTCCTCAGAAAAGCAATGAAGAAGCACGGGCGAGCAGATGTCCTCGTGACGGACAAGCTTCGCTCCTACGGCGCGGCCCTGAAGGACCTCGGCATGGCGGACCGGCAGGAGACCGGTCGATGGCTGAACAACCGCGCGGAGAATTCGCACCTGCCGTTCCGACGACGCGAGAGGGCCATGCAGCGCTTTCGGCGAATGCGAAGTCTGCAGAAGTTTGCCGCCGTCCACGCCTCCGTCTCGAACCACTTCAACCAGGAACGCAGCCTCTCCAGCCGAGACATCTTCAAGACCAACCGCACCGCCGCTCTCGCCGAGCGGCGCGGTCTTTGCGCAGGATAATGGCCAGGCCCCCTGCCCTTCCTGAGACTGATTCAATTTAGTCTGCCAGCACCCCCCGAGGTACTGTCAGGGCGTCACAGCTCGATAGTCTGATTGGGCCCCGGCAAGCGGACTTCATCAGGGCCAGCGGTCACATGCACCGCGCGCACAGGCCGGACAAATGACCGCAACCTGCTTTGATCCACGTCACTCGACAAAACCCTTGCAAAACAGGAGCCGTCCACAAATGACACCACCCGCCATGGAACTGCGCTTCCGAGATCGTGCAGTGCGTCTCGGCAGGCCCGATCACGACACCCCGGAGCGGGTCCTTTCCGGCGACCGGCGGGCGCGTTAGGAACGGCCCATGGACATCCGGCTGAGTGATCATTTCGACGGGGCGGCGCTGCAGCGCGGGCTTGACTATGCGCGGCGCGGTCTCGTCGTCTCGGTTGATGAATCGGCGGACGGTGCGCTCGCGTCGCAGGTGTCGAACGGACGCGGAACCACGTATCATCAACGGATCGCCCTCGGCGATGGATGGCTGGACGGGGACTGCTCCTGCCCGATTGGCCACAATTGCAAGCATGTGGCCGCGGTGCTGATGACATGGGCCGCACAGCAAAACGAGCGCCCCGGCCTTGCGGCCCCGGTGCAGGGCTGGCTCAGACGGGTCACGGAGGCCGCGCAGCCGCGACACCTGCCGGAGGCGCGGCCCGAAGATTACCCGGACAATGTCAAGGATCGCCTGCTCTACGTGCTGTCGCCGCATGGCGCGCAGGTGCGGATCGACATCTGCAAGGGGCGGATCAACGCGGCGGGCACCGGGCTCAACAAGTCCATCCGGCGCTATGACGCGGCGCACGCCCTGCGCAGCACCGGCCCGGCGAAGTTCATTCGCCCGCTGGACCTGGAACTGCTGTCGGCGCTGGCACAGGCGCGGCTCTGGGATGCGAGCTACAGTTACGGGCTGCCCGATCTGCTGCGCCCCAAGGGGCAGGACGCCATCGCGCTGATCCGCCGGCTCTGCGACACCGGCAGATTTCTGCACGACACTGTTCCGGGCGCGCAACTGAACTGGTCCGAGGACCGGCCCGCAGCGCGCCTCGCGTGGCGAATGGCGGCAGATGGCCGCCAGCGGCTGAGCTTCGTCGAGGCCGACGGACAGCCTTTGCATCTGCGCAGCCTCGATGGCGCGGCGCTCTGGGTGGATCCTGCGAAAGGACGGATAGGGGCGCTGGAGGGGGCCGTCGATGCCGACGCGCTGCAACTGGTGGAGGCCAGCCCCGATATCGCTCCGAACGAAACCGAGGCCCTGGGTGTTTCGTTGCCCGATACGCTCGCGGGGCTGGACCTGCCGCGCCCGCGCACGGTCCGGCAGACCCGGCGCAAGGCGAAGCAGCGGGTCGCCCGGCTGATCCTCGGCCGCGAGTCCGCCCGTGACGGGCCGCGGTTTTACGGCACGGCCATGCAGTTGCCCACGCTCACCCTGCGTTTCGTCTATGACGGACAGGAGGTCGCAGAGGGGGGCGCCGATCCGCAGATGGTCGGGGACGGCGAGATCGTGACCCTCACACGCGATTCCCGCTGGGAGGCCGCCTGTGCCACGCGGCTGATGGAGGCCGGCGCGCTGCCCGTGGAGGAACTGGAAATCCATTGGCCCGGCGAGCGCATGATGGACTGCGATTTCGTCTTCGCCGATGGCGAGATGAACCTGCAAACGCTGGAGGTCTCGGACGAACGCGCGGCGCTGGATTTCGCCTTTCACGTGGTGCCCGAATTGCGCCGCGACGGTTGGGAGGTGATCGAGACGCCGACATGGCCCTATCGCCTGAGCGAGGAGGCGGCCGAGCTGACGGTCACGACCGAGGCCGAGGCCGGCGAGGCGTTTCAGGGCAACGACTGGTTCTCGCTGGGATTTCAGGCCGAGATCGGCGGCAAGCCGGTGGATGTGGCACCGCTGGTTGCGGCCTTCCTGGAACAGATCCGCGAGGACTGGGACGAGGTGCCGGATGTCGATACGCTCAGGCAGCACCTGATCGACCGGCCCGTCTATCTGGACCGTGGCAAGGCGGGATATGTCGCGCTGGATCTCAGCCCGCTGGCGCCCCTGCTGCACCTGTTCCTGACCCACCACACCGAACTCGGCGCGCTGCACCCGTCCGATGCCAACGTCGCAAGGCTGGCCGAGGAGGCGCTGGCAGGCAGCGGCATCCGCTTTGCAGACAATGTCGGGATCCTGCCGCTGGCGCGCAGCCTGCAGGCGTTGGCCGAGGCCGACAGCTTCGAACCGCCCGAGGGCCTGACAGCGCAACTTCGAAGCTATCAGGCCTACGGCGCCGCCTGGATGGGCACTCTGCTGGAGGCCGGGTTCGGCGGCGTGCTGGCCGATGACATGGGGTTGGGCAAGACTGTGCAGACGCTGGCGCTGTTGCAGGCGCGGCGGGAGGCCGGCGCGGCTGGTCCGGCGCTGCTGATCGTGCCGACCAGCCTGCTCTACGGCTGGCAGGCGCAGGCCATGCAGTTCACCCCGGATCTGCGTCTCGTGGTTCTGCACGGCCCCGACCGCGCGGCCCTGCGCGACGCCGCGTTGCAGGCCGATCTGGTGATGACGACCTATCCGCTGCTGGCGCGCGACCGTGACTGGCTGGCGGCGCAGGACTGGCCGCTGGTCATCCTGGACGAGGCGCAGACGCTGAAGAACCCCGCCTCGCAGATGGCGAAAACCCTGCGCGAGATCCCAGCACGCGGGCGGCTGGCCCTGACGGGCACGCCGCTGGAAAACTCGCTGCAGGATCTCTGGACGCTGATAGACTGGGTCAACCCGGGCCTGCTGGGAGATCGCAAGCGATTCCAGGCGCTGTTCCGCACGCCGATCGAGAAACACGGCGATGCCGCCGCGCAGGCCCGGCTGAACCGTCGCCTGCGCCCGTTCATGCTGCGCCGCACAAAAGAGGCGGTCGCCACCGAACTGCCGCCCCGGACCGAGATCCTCGATCGCGTCGACCTGCCGAAGCCGCAGCAGGCGCTTTACGAGACAGTGCGCAGCGCGATGGATGCCCGCGTACGAGAGGCCATTGCCAAACGGGGGGCGGCGGCGGCCCGGATCACGGTCCTCGACGCGCTCCTGAAGTTGCGGCAGGTTTGCTGCGACCCCGCGCTGGTCAAGACCGAGGCCGCCCGCTCCGTCACCGACAGCGCCAAGCGTGCCCGGCTGCGCGACCTTCTGGGCGAGCTGGTCGCTGAGGGGCGCCGCGTACTGGTCTTCTCGCAATTCGTCGAGATGCTGCGCTTGATCGAGGCCGATCTGGCCGCAGCGGGGATTTCCCATTTGACCCTGACGGGGCAGACGCAGAACCGCGCGCAGGTCCTCGACAGCTTCGCGCAAGGCGAAGCGGCGGTGTTCCTGCTCAGCCTCAAGGCGGGCGGCGTCGGCCTGACCCTGACCGAAGCCGACACGGTGATCCTTTACGATCCGTGGTGGAATCCGGCAGTCGAGCGTCAGGCGATGGACCGCACCCACCGCATCGGGCAGGACAAGCCGGTCTTCGTCCATCGGCTCGTGGCAGCCGGCACCGTCGAGGAAAAGATCCTCGACATGCAGGCCCGCAAACAGGCGCTTGCCGATGCGTTGTTCGACGAAGACGGCGGCGCGACCGAGACGCTGCTGGACGAAGCCACCCTGCAGGATCTCTTCGCCCCGCTGAACGGATGACCAGAGGGCTTGTCAGAAGAACTTCGCTTGAGGCGGAGCAGGCGGCTGGCTAGGCTCCCCGCATGACCAAGCGCAGCCCCTTCAAGTACTTCAAGACGATCTCCGAGATCATCCGGCTGGCGGTGATGATGTATGTCCGCTTCCCGCTGTCGCTTCGGAACGTCGAGGATCTGCTCCATGAGCGCGGCGTCGACGTCAGCCACGAGACGGTGCGCTTCTGGAGGCATCGCTTCGGGCCGCTATTCGCGGGCGAGATCCGCAAGCGACGCATCGAGGGCCTGAAATCGAGCCGCTGGCGCTGGCACCTCGACGAGATGTTCGTGAAGATCAACGGCGAGCAGCACTACCTCTGGCGGGCGGTCGATCATGAGGGCGAAGTGCTGGAAAGCTTCGTCACGAAGACGCGGGACAAGAAGGCTGCGCTGAAATTCCTCAGAAAAGCAATGAAGAAGCACGGCCGAGCAGATGTCCTCGTGACGGACAAGCTTCGCTCCTACGGCGCGGCTCTGAAGGACCTCGGCATGACGGACCGGCAGGAGACCGGTCGGTGGCTGAACAACCGCGCGGAGAATTTGCACCTGCCGTTCCGACGACGCGAGAGGGCCATGCAGCGCTTCCGGCGGATGCGAAGTCTGCAGAAGTTCGCCGCCGTCCACGCCTCCGTCTCGAACCACTTCAACCAGGAACGCAGCCTCTCCAGCCGAGACATCTTCAAGACCAACCGCACCGCCGCTCTCGCCGAGTGGCGCGGTCTTTGCGCAGGATAATAGTCAGGCCCCCTGCCCTTCCTGAGACTGGTTCGAATTAGTCTGCCAGCACCTATCAGAGGGCTTTGGACCCTGTTCGGATGACAAAACTTACAACTGGTTGAAAGTGGTCAAGGTGCCTATCGCATCCCACACGGGCCGATGAGGAAGGTCGCTCTTGTTCGGTGCAGGATAGAGCCGGCTGAAACGGGAAATATTAGTGCGGCTGGGCCACCATGATCGTTCCCGCCGCCCCGTTTCATCCCATCCGCTCGCAGCAACACTTCACGTTGCACGATGACGCCGGGAAAGCGCTTGCAACCTGGGGGTTGGTTTGTCTGTGTTGCACGGATTGCGGTGCGATCAGACACCGGATTCAACCAAAGGGAGTTCGCCGTGAAGTTTTCCAAATTCCTTGCCTCGACGGCCCTGGTCGCCGGACTGACCCTCCAAGCTCACGCGGCGGACGTGCCCGACGATGTGACCCTTGCCGACGATCAGACCTTCACGTTCTGGCTTCTGGACGCGATCAAGTCGATGGACCCGCAGATCAACACCGATGTCGAAGGCTCGGATGTGCTGCGCAACCTGTTCGAGGGGTTGTACAATGAGGACAGCGACGGCCAACTGGTGCCCGGTGTGGCGCTCGATCACATCGTGTCGGACGACGGCCTGACCTATACCTTCAATCTGCGGGACGACGCGCGCTGGTCGAACGGTGAGCCGGTGACGGCGAACGACTTTGTCTATTCCTGGCGCCGCCTTGCCGACCCGGCCACCGCATCGGAATACGCTTGGTACATGGAGCTGATGCAGGTTGAGAATGCCAGCGCCGTCATCGCGGGCGACATGGCCCCCGACGAATTGGGCGTGCGGGCCGTCGACGATCACACCTTCGAGGTGACGATCTCCACGCCCCTGCCCTACTTTCCGCAAATGCTGGTCCATGCTTCGACCTTTCCGGTGCTGGAATCGGTCGTGGCCGAGCACGGCGACGACTGGACCGACGCCGGCACGCTGGTCGGCAACGGCGCCTACACCTTGACCCAGCATACGCTGGGCGAGCGCGTCGTGATGGAGAAGAACGACACCTACTGGGATTCCGACAACACGGTGATGACCGAGTTGGTGGCGCTGACGATCAACGATGTGAACCAGGGCCTGACCCGCTATCTCGCCGGCGAACTGGACCGCGTCGATGTTCCCGCCGGTCAATATCCGCGACTGAAGGCGGAATATCCCGCTCAGGCCAGCTCAACCCCCTACAACTGCTCCTACATCTACATGCTGAACGTCGGCGAAAAGGGCCCGGAGGCGCTGAAGGACGCGCGGGTACGTCAGGCGCTCGCCTACGGCATCGACCGTGACATCATTGTCGAGCGCATCCTGCAGGGCGGCCAGCGTCCGTCCTATAACTGGACGCACTGGGCCATCGCCGGGTTCGAGCGCCCTCAGCTTGAATGGGCGAACATGACACAGCCCGAGCGGATGGAGCGTGCGCACGAGCTTCTGGACGAGGCCGGCTACGGCCCCGACAACCCGCTCGAGCTGACGCTGCAATACAACACGTCGGAAGATCACAAGAAGATCGCCATCGCGGTGTCGCAGATGCTCAAGCCTCTGGGCGTGAACCTCACGCTCGACAACTACGAGTGGAAGGTCCACACGGATCGGATGCAGTCGCAAGACTTCGACATGGCGCGCTACGCTTGGTGCGGCGACTACAACGAGGCGTCTACTTACCTCGACCTGTTCACCTCCTATTCGGGTCACAACAGCGGTGAGTTCTACAACGTCGAGTACGATCGCGTGATGGGCGAGTCCAAGACCGCCGAGAACCCGCTGCCGCTATACCAAGAGGCCGAGGAAATCCTGGGCGAAGAGATGCCGATCATTCCGATCTATCACTACGCCAATGTCGACATGGTCCGGGATGACATCCGCGGCCTGCCGCAGAACAACGTCAACCAGACATGGTATGGCAAGGACCTGTACCGCGTCGCGGATTGATCATCACGCGAGGGGCTGAACTTCATGCCGAGGTTCGGCCCCTCGTCCTCTCCTCTGCTTCACTCGTAGCGGGGCGCATGACGCCTCGACAGGCTTTGTTCGTCCCATGTTGACCTATATCTTGAAACGCATCGCCATCGCGATCCCGACACTCCTGGTGTTGATCGTGGTGTCCTACGTTCTGATGTATATGGCCCCTGGCGGGCCGTTCACATCCGAGCGCGAGCTGCCCCCCCAGGTTCTGGCCAATCTCAACGCGAAATACGGACTGGACCAACCGTTGTGGCGGCAGATCGCGACCTATGTGTGGAACATCGTGACAGATTTCGATTTCGGACCCTCCTTCGTCTATAAGGACCGGTCGGTGAACGAGATCATCGCCCAAGGCTTTCCGATCACCCTGACCTACGGCGTGCTGTCGTTCCTTCTGGCGGTGATCGTCGGCGTCAGCCTCGGAGTCGCGGCCGCCGTTCGTCACAACTCGGCCCTGGACTATGCCGCCGTCGGCGTGTCGATCGGCGCGCAGGTACTGCCGAACTTCGTCATGGCTCCAATCCTCGTTCTTGTCTTCACGCTGTGGCTGGGCTGGCTCCCGGGTGGCGGATGGCAGGGCCCGGAATATTGGATCCTGCCGGTCATCGCGCTGTCGACGTCCTTCATGGCCTCGATCGCCCGGATCACGCGGTCCTCGATGCTGGAGGTTCTGACCCAGAACCATATCCGCACGGCCCGAGCCAAGGGCCTGCCGGAGCGTCGCATCATCCTTCGTCATGCCCTGAAGCCGGCGATGCTGCCGGTGATCTCCTATCTCGGGCCCGCCTTCGTCGGCATGATCACCGGTTCGGTCGTGGTGGATATCTATTTCTCGACCGGGGGCATCGGGAAGGCCTTCGTCGATAGCGCCCTGAACCGCGACTATGCCGTGATGATGGGGGTGACGATCCTCATGGGCACCCTGACCATCCTGTTCAATCTGATCGTGGACATCCTTTATGGGTGGATCGATCCCAAGATCCGGTTCTGACATGGTAAGCACCACTGAGCAGCGCACCGCTACACAGGTCGGCCCCAGGAAGGGCCGATCCCCTTGGGCGGACGCGCGCCGCCGCTTCCTGCGCAACAAGGCGGCCATGGGCGGCCTGATCCTCCTTCTGTTCGTTGCGGCTTTCGCGCTTTTCGGCGACGTGCTGGCGCAGTACTCGAACGAGGAGCTGGACTACATGGTGATGGGCCAGATCGTCGAACTCGGCGGTCCGTCCATCGCATCGGGCCACTATTTTGGCACCGACGATCTGGGCCGCGACCTGTATGCCCGGACGGTTCAGGGGACACAGATCAGTCTCGCGGTCGGCGTCGTCGGCGCCCTGATCGCAGTGATCGTCGGCACGATCTACGGTGCGACGGCGGGGTATGTCGGCGGCCGTACCGACAGCATCATGATGCGGCTCGTCGACATCTTCATGGCTGTCCCCTACATGTTCGTCCTGATCCTGCTTCTGGTCATGTACGGCCGCTCGATCACGATCCTGTTCGTCGGCGTCGGCCTGATCTCTTGGATGGAGATGGCCCGCATCGTTCGCGGGCAGACGCTGAGCCTCAAGGGCCGCGAATTCATCGAGGCGGCGCAGGCGACCGGCGTCGCGGCTCCCGTCATCATTGCCCGTCACATCGTACCGAACCTGCTCGGCGTCATCGCCGTCTATACCACGCTGCTGGTGCCGCTGATGATCCTGACGGAATCGTTCATCTCGTTCCTCGGCCTGGGCGTGCAGGAACCGATGACGTCGCTCGGCGCGCTCATCTCCGAGGGCGCGGGCACCATCGCCTACGGGACGACGTGGCAGTTGGGCTTCCCGCTTCTGTTCTTCGTCCTGACGCTGTTCGGCTTCTTCTTCGTAGGCGACGGCCTGCGCGACGCACTCGATCCCAAGGACCGCTGATGGCCCTACTCGATATCGACAACCTCTCCGTCACGTTCGACACCGATGATGGTCCTGTTTACGCGGTCAGCGAGTTGTCCCTGTCCATCGACAGAGGTCAGACGTTGGGCATCGTTGGCGAATCCGGCTCCGGCAAGTCGCAAACGGCCTTCGCGATCATGGGCCTGTTGGCCGGAAACGGACGCACGGCGGGCTCGGTGCGCTTTGACGGGCAGGAACTGCTGACCGCGTCGAAGAAGCAGATGAACGCTTTGCGGGCGCATCGCATCGCGATGATCTTCCAAGACCCGATGACTTCGCTGAACCCATACATGCGGATTTCGGACCAGATGGCCGAGGTGCTCACGCTGCACCAGGGCATGTCCAAGCGCGATGCGGTCGCCGAGGCGACCCATATGCTCGACGCCGTCCGCATCCCGTCCGCCGCCGAACGCATCCGCCTGTTTCCGCACGAATTCTCCGGCGGGATGCGGCAACGGGTAATGATCGCAATGTCATTGCTGTGCAAACCCGACCTGCTGATCGCGGACGAGCCCACGACCGCGCTAGACGTGACCGTTCAGGCCCAGATCATGAACCTGCTGGCCGACCTGCAACGCGAATTCGACATGGCCACTATCCTGATCACCCACGACCTCGGCGTCGTGGCGGGCTTCTGCGAGCGTGTCACGGTCATGTACGGCAGCCGCGTGATGGAGGAAGGACCAACCGATCCGCTGTTCGCGAAGCCGACGCACCCCTATACGCTCGGCCTGCTGGGGGCGGTGCCGCGCATCGACGACGAAGATGCACAGATGACAGCGATCGTGGGCAATCCGCCGAACATGGCCGATCCCCCCTCTGGCTGCCCATTCCATCCGCGCTGCGATTTCGCCGGCGACGATTGCCTGACGATGCCGCCGCTTGAACCTTTTGCCGAAGGCCGCGCCCGCGCTTGTCGCCGCCCCGTCGAGAAGATCGCCCCATGAGCTCGCTGCTGTCCGTTCGCGATCTGCGCGTCACCTTTCCGATCACCCGCGCAGGCGACATGCCGTGGACCGCACCGCGTCAGCTTCGGGCTGTGAATGGTATCGACTTCGATCTGGAGGCGGGAAAGACCCTTGGCGTCGTCGGCGAATCCGGTTGCGGAAAGTCCACTCTCGCCCGCGGATTGATCCAGATGGTGCCCGCCTCCGGACAGGTCGTCTGGCGCGGAGAGACCGACCTGCTGTCCCTGTCCCGGCGGCAGATGAAGCGCTACCGATCCGAGATCCAGATGGTATTTCAGGACCCGCTTGCGTCCCTCAACCCGCGTATGACCTTGGGCCAGATCATCGCCGAGCCGCTGAAGACGCACCGCTCTGATCTCTCGTCGGAAGAACGCCGGCGCCGCGTCGCTGCGATGATGGAACGTGTCGGGCTGCTGCCGCAGATGATAAACCGCTATCCCCACGAGTTTTCCGGCGGCCAGTGTCAACGTATCGGCATCGCCCGCGCCCTGGTGATGGAGCCGAAGCTCTTGATCTGCGACGAGCCGGTTTCGGCGCTGGACGTCTCGATCCAGGCGCAAGTGGTCGATCTTCTCAAGGATCTCCAACGCGATCTCGGGCTCGCAATGATCTTCATTGCGCACGATCTGAGCGTGGTAAAGCACATCTCGGAGGAGGTGATGGTGCTGTATCTCGGTCGGGTGATGGAAAAAGCGCCGAAATCCGCGCTTTTTGCGGATCCTCAGCATCCCTATACGCAGGCGCTGATGTCGGCGGTTCCCATTCCGGATCCCGTTGCGGAACGTGCGAAGAAAGTCATCGCGCTGGATGGAGATCTCCCGTCGCCAATGGCTCCGCCGTCGGGCTGCGTGTTCCGGACCAGATGCCCGCGCGCCCAGTCCGAATGTGCGCAGACGGTACCGCAGCCCGGCACCGACGCACATCGTACTGCTTGCCTATTTCCGGGACCTACGAAGCAGTCGGAACTTGGCCACGAGATGTAAAGGGAGGCGGTAGGACTCTGCTTCACAAATCGGCTGATGGCCAAGCCACGCCTTTCGCCGGACGGACTTATCCTACGGCTTCCGGGACGGGTTTCCCAAGCGCTGTGTAGCCGTTCATGACGGCGATACGGGCTTGGACCTCCGCGACCTGTCGGTCGAAGCCCCGCGCCATCAGACGCTGCCCGAGCAGTTTCATCCCGGCTTCTGTGGTTGCCGCCCGTGATGCAAGAGCTTTTTGAACCTGTTGACGTGTGATCGAGGCGGTCTTCTGTCAGGCCTCGGTATGCGGCAGTTACAGAAGCCGCGGGCCGGTATGGTGATCTGCGGATCAGGTCCAAATCTTATTCCCGAGCTTTTCAGCTCCAAGCCGGGAGCTGGTTTTCCCGATCCAGATCTGTTCGATCGTTGCGCCCATTCAGGTCATCGGCTTCTCACACCTTGGCACCGACACTGGTTGGCTACGACATGATATTCATGCCGCCGCCGCCAGCGCCGGATCTCTGTAATTCTCGTTCTTCGTCAGCATCGCCCAGAGTTGCCGCGCCATCTTGTTCGCAAGCGCAATCGCGACCAACATCTTCGGCTTTCTGGCCAGCATCCGCCCGAGCCAGTTCTCCACCGGAAGCTTTTGACGTGCGCGTCCCATAATCCGTGTCATCGCCCCGATGATCAGAAGCCGTCGGATGTCGCTCTGGCCGGCCTTCGAGATGCGCCCAAGCCGCTCCTTGCCGCCCGAAGAATGCTGGCGTGGCACGAGCTCCAGCCAAGCTGCAAAGTCTCGGCCACACTTGAACTGCGCCATGTCGGGCGCGAAGGCCTCGACCGCCAGCGCCGTCAGGGGCCCGACCCCCGGCATCGTCTGCAGTCGACGCGCCGTGTCCGTCTCGGCCGCGAGGGCCTTCAGCCCTTTGGTCTTCGCGTCGATCCTTTCCGTCTTCTCAGCAATCTGCGCCAGCAAGTCCTGGCATTCCGCAATGATCAGCGACGGCAGATCGGACGCGGGATCATCCATCAGCGCCTCGATCCGCTTCAGATGAACAAGGCCGGTCGGGAATACATGGCCGTATTCGTAGAGAACGGCCCGCAGCGCGTTCACGAGCTCGGTGCGCTGATGGACCAGGCGCTCTCGGCTCCGGAACATTACCGCCTTTGCCTGCTGCTCCGCCGTCTTCGGCGCGACGAAGCGCATCTCCGGCTGGCGCGCGGCGATCACGATCGCCTCGGCATCAGCCGCGTCGTTTTTCTGACGCTTGACGAAGGGCCTGACGTATTGCGGCGCGATAAGTTTCGCTTCATGGCCGAGCGATTCCATCTCCCGCGCCCAGTAACTGGCGCTACCGCAAGCCTCGAACACGACAATGCACGCGGGCTGCTCGAACATGAACCGCCGGAACTGCTCCCGCGTCAGCTTCTTCCGGAACTTCACCTGCCCCGTCATCGAAGCTCCGTGCACTTGGAAAACTCGCTTTGCCAAGTCCACCCCGATCATCGTATCCTTCATCTCGCCGTCCTCCTCGCTGCGTGGCGTTGAACACCACGACCATGGCACATTGCGATGCCGTCTGGGGAGGGCGGCAACCATCCCATCTCCAAAGATGTAGGCCCAGGCGTAGCGGCAGTCCTTCGGTGCCCGCCGGCGCGTCCCCTTGCGGGCCCAGAGACGCGCGAGCGTCCCCTGTTGGCCAACGCGCGCCTCATCTTGGAACCAGACCTCCAGAGGCTTTTCCTTTGCCTCCTCAGGCAGGGCCGTGCGCACCAGTTCTGGAAAGTTTTTTATATAGCTCCTGGGCGTCTGGATCG
>NZ_CYPR01000002.1 GCF_001408515.1 Jannaschia seosinensis
TTAGTAAAAACAATATCCCCTTTGCTATCCGCGTAAGGGGAAATCTTCGCATTACGACCGAGGACGGTCACGACCTTACCTTGCGCGCAAGGCTGCGCCTGGCCCGCCGTGGCCGGGCTTTTCGCGCCCGCCTCGGCACACGCGAGGACGCAGCCGCCAGCAATACGCCGCTCCTGAACGTCGCGGCCAAGCCGCTCAAGGGAGAGTGGTTGATCGTGGTTACCAACGTCGCGCCGCGCACCGCGCTCGAAACCTACCGCAAACGTTGGGCGATCGAATGTCTGTTCGGCGATGCCAAGACTCGTGGCCTCAACCTCGAGGACACACGTCTCACCGATCCACGCAAACTCGCTCTGCTCATGTCCCTTGTCGCGCTTGCCCTTGCCTGGGCCGGTCGCGCCGCCGCAGACCTTCTCGGCAAGCGCGCGCCGCCGCGCAAAAGCCACGGCCACTACGCCAGATCCTGGTTTCGAACCGGCTTCGACCACATCCGAAGCCGCCTCAGATCCGATCCCCTCGACGCCATCGAGTCGTGGCAGAGGATCAACCCAGAAGCACGAAAGCCCTGCGGAGTCGTGTAGTGTGATCCTTCGTATCACGCCTCGAGCCCAATCGGGCAGGTCACGCCGGTTCCGCCGATGCCGCAATACCCGCCGGGGTTCTTCGAGAGGTATTGCTGATGATAATCCTCGGCGTGGTAAAAGGCGGGGGCGTCCACGATCTCGGTCGTGATCGTGCCGTAGCCGGCCTCCTTCAGGCGCTCTTGAAAGGCGTCGCGCGTGATTTCGGCCGCACGCTTCTGCGCTTCGGAATAGGTGTAGATGCCGGAGCGGTACTGCGTGCCGATATCGTTGCCCTGACGCATGCCCTGAGTGGGATCGTGTCCTTCCCAGAAGGTGCGCAGAAGGTCCTCGTAGGTGATCTTCTCGGGGTCGTAGATCACGCGGACCACCTCGTTATGGCCGGTGCGGCCGGAGCAGACCTCGTCATAGGTCGGGTTCGGCGTCGCACCTCCCGCATAGCCCACGAGGGTCATGTGCACGCCCGGCAACTTCCAGAACATCCGTTCCACGCCCCAGAAGCAGCCCATGCCGAACATGGCCTCTTCCATTCCGTCGGGCACGTCGTTCGAAAGCGGACGGTTGAACACGTGGTGCATCTTCGCTGTCGAAATCGGGTGGTCGCGGCCAGGCAGGGCGTCCTCGGGGCGCACCATCTCGGCTTTCTTGCGTTGGAACAACATCATGGTCGGATCCTCCTTTCCGCGTGATGTAGGGACGCTATTCGGCCACGACGAGGGGCGCGGCGAGCACCGTTTCGTGACCGGGGCCCGGATGGCGCGGGACGAGCGTCGACAATGCCAGCGAGGTGAGCGCCATGCCCGCCGCCGCGGCAAAGACGGCCATCGGCGATTGCAGCCAGACATAGCCGAGGAGTGCCGGAAGAAAGACGGCGGCGATGTGGTTGATCGTGAAGGCGACGGCCGCCGTGGGGGCGATGTCGCCGGAATCGGCGATCTTCTGGAAGTAGGTCTTGATTGCCAGCGCCAGCGAGAAGAACAGGTGGTTGACCACGTAGAGCCCGCCCGCCATCCACACGCCCCCGTCGAAGGCGTAGAGCGCGGCATAGAGCGTGAAGATCGTCGCGAGCCCCCCGTATTCGAGTATCAGGGCCATTCGTTCCCCGAAATGCCCGACGGCCCGGCCGACAAGCGAGGCCGTTGCCATGTTCAGCGCCAGCGTGCCCATGAAGAGGGCCGTGATCTGGTGCACGTCGAGGCCATAACGCTCCACCAGCATGAAGCCCGCGAAGACGACGAAGATCTGCCGTCGCGCGCCTGACATGAATTGCAGCGCGTAATAGAGCCAGTAACGCCGCCGCAGCACCATCCGCTTGACCTGCGGGTGCGGGCTCTCGAATTGGGGGAAAAGGAAAAACGCGGCCAGCGCGCCGAATGCCGTGAACCCGCCCGAGATCCAATAGACGAGATCGAAGGAAAGATCGAAGGCCCGCCACGTCAGAACGATCAGCGCGAAGGCCAGAAAGGTCGCGCCCGAACCTATGGCCAGAAGCGTTCCAAGCATTCGCGGCGCGCGGTCCTTGGGAAGCCATTGCAGCTGCAGCGACTGGTTGACCGTCTCGTAGTAATGGAAGCCGATCGAACTCAGCAGCGTGATCGTCAGCAGCCCGCCCAGCGACGGGAAAGCGGCCGTCAGCGCCGTCGCCACCCCGAGCAGCATCAGCGAAACGAGCGCGAGGACCTGTTCGCGCACGAAGATGATGATCGCGATGACGCCCACGGCGAGGAAGCCCGGCACCTCGCGCACCGTGTGGAGCCAGCCGATATCGGATCCGTCGAACCCGGCCACCTCGACCACGAAGTTGTTGAGAAGTGCCGACCACGTCGCGAACGCCACCGGCATCAGGAACGCCATCAGCATCAGCAGCGCTTCGGGGCGCTGCCAGCGGGGCAGGGTTCGGGCATCCGACAGGGGCAAGGCACGCATGAAGAAGGAGTATGCCCGTCCGGGTGGGCGGTCCAGTGCCCGCGTCAGCGCCAGGCCGTCCGGCAGGCGGCCAATGCGCGGTCCACCTCGTCCATCGCGAAGGCGAGAACGGTGGCGGTCCGGGCAACGGCGACGCCGCCATTCTCGATTCGCTCCGTCACGGCCCGCTGCGCATCGGTGACGGGGCCGCCGTCGGAAAGGGGGCCGCCGGTTTCGGGGAGGGTGCGGAGCGCGTCGGACAGCGCATCGCGGAAGCGGCAGAGCGCGTCGTCCAGCCCGGTATCCTCCCCCAGATCGACCGGCGCGGCGGTGGCGCGGTGGAGAAACTGGATCGCGCGCATCATCTCCTCCGCCGCCCTCAGGCGGGCATTGGGCGCGTCGCTGTCGTCGAAGGCCATGACGTCCGCCGCCTCCCGCGCAAGACGAAGGTGATGGCGCAGGCGATCGATGCTTGGCAGTTTGCCGTCCGGGTCATCTTGGTCCGCCTTTCGCGCCACCTCGGCGGCGAGATCCGCCAGCGATTGGCGGACGCGCTCGATATGCTTGTCGAAGCGCGGCCGCGCCCGGTCGGGCCAGAGCACCAGCGCGATGAGGATGCCGATGACCGCACCGATACCGATGGAGATCGTCCGGTCGAGGGCCGCGAGCCAGACGGCTTCGCCCGAACTCGTGGCGAGGGAGACCGCGGCGACGATGCCGTAGGTCCAGTCGGGGCGGAAATGCGCGGCCGCCGACAACACCGCGATCGACAGGGCGAGGCCGACGAAGCCGCCCCATCCCGGCGGAAGAAATGCAAGGCAGACCACGCCCACCACACAGCCCACCACCGTCGCCATGAGCCGCGTCCGCGCCGCATGCAGGGTGCCGTCGGCGGATGGGTTGAGGATGAGCACGGCGGCGAGGATGCCGACGAAATATTCGTCCGTCGGCAGCGGGATCAGGACCGCCCAAGCCAGCACCGCCCCAAGCGCCGCCTGCGTCGCGCGCCGTGCCGCATCGCGCAGCGCGGGCCGGTCCGGCAGATCGAAGGGCAGCGCGGCGCGCATCGAGGCCGAGGTGGATCAGGTGGCCAGAACGTTCCGGAACTGCCAGGGGTCGCTTTCGTCGATATCCTCGGGGAAGTGCTGCCACCGATCCTGAAGCGGGGTCCAGTCGGTGTAATGCGCCTCGACCGGCCCGAGATACGGTGCCTGGATCTCGAGGCACCGCGCATGGTCCAGTTCGTCGGTCTCGACGATCCCCGCGCCGGGATTTTCCAGCGCCCAGACCATGCCGGCCAAAACGGCGGATGTCACCTGCAGGCCGGTCGCGTTCTGGTCTGGGGCAAGTTGCAGCGCCTCCTCGTTGGACAGGCGCGACCCGTACCAGAGCGCGTTCTTCTCGTGGCCGAACAGCAGGACGCCCAGCTCGTCGATGCCCTCGACGATCTCGTCCTCGCCCAGGATGTGATGCACCTCCTGCTGGCGGCCGGAGCCGAACATCTCGTGCAGGCTCAGCACCGCGTCGTCACAGGGATGGTAGGCGTAATGGCAGGTGGGCCGGTATTCCGGCGCGGCGCCCGTCCCGGCCGTGTAGTAGTCGGCGATGGAAATCGCCTCGTTGTGGGTAACGAGGAAGCCGAATTGCGGTCCCGGCGTCGGGCACCAGGAATGGACGCGGGTGATCGCGCCCGGCCGTTCGAGCCAGATCCCGGACTGGCACCCGGTCTCGTGGCGGTGGCCATTCTCGGGGAACCACGTCTCGTGCGTGCCCCAGCCGAGTTCAGCGGGCTGGAACCCTTCGGCGATGAAGCCCTCGACCGACCATGTGTTGACGAACACGTTGCGGGGGCGGGGCGTGCGGCGGGCCTGCGTGTCGCGCTCGGCGATGTGGATGCCCTTGACGCCGAGCGATTGCATCAGGGCGGCCCAGCCGTCACGTGTCGTCGGGGTGGCGGCATCCGCGCCCGTATCCTCGGCCAGCCGGAGCAGCGCGGCCTTGACGAACCACGACACCATGCCGGGATTGGCGCCGCAGCAGGACACGGCCGTCGTCCCGCCGGGATTGGCGGCCTTTTCGTCGCGAACCGCCTGTCGCAGAGCGTAGTTGGTGCGCGCGGCGTTGTCGTCGGTGTCGAAGTAGAAGCCGGCCCAAGGCTCCACGACGGTATCGATATACGGCACGCCGATCTCGCGGCAGTAGCGCATCAGGTCGAGCGACGAGGTGTCGATCGACAGGTTCACGCAAAAGCCCGCCCCGGGGGTCAGCACCTTGCCCAGAACCTCGCGGTAATTCTCGGGCGTCAGGGCGACCTGAAGGTGGGGAATGCCCCGCGCGCGCAATTCCTCGCAGCCTTTGTCGGCGGGGTCGATGACCAGGAACTTCTCCCGGTCGTAGTCGAAATGACGCTCAATCAGCGGCAGCGTGCCGCGTCCGATGGAGCCGAAGCCGATCATCACGACGGCGCCGTCGATCTTTGCGTGAACGGGTCCGTCGGGGCGGGGGCGGTCGATCATTTGCGGACTCCGAAGGTGGGCAATCTGAGGCGCCTGAGGTTTGTCATGCGGTCGCGCGGGGGTCAAACGGATCAAGCGCGGGGACTCGGCTGCGCTTGCCCGTAAAGGCGGGGATGTGCATGTTGCGTCGATGGAAACGCTGTATCTTGTCGTCGGGCTTGTGATCCTTCTGCTCACGGCCTGGGATCTGCTGACCTCCACGATCGGGGGCAGCTATCGGCTATCGGTGTCCGACAACTGGGGGCGCGTGGTGTTTCGCGGGCTTCGCGCGCTGTCGCGCCTCGGCGGCGGATCGGTGCTGACCGAGATTTCCGGCGTGGTGGTGATGACCGCGTTGGCGACGGCGTGGATTATGGGCTTCTGGACTGGGTGGACGCTCATCCTCGCCTCGGCGGACTCTGTGGACCTGACGCGCACCGGGCAGGAGATCGAGCCGCTGCACGTGCCCGGCCATGTGGGGCACCTGCTGAGCACGCTCGGCGGTGCCACGACGCAGCCGACGGGGGTCGGCTGGAACCTCGTGAATGCCGTGATCGGTCTGAACGGGATGCTGGCGCTGACGCTGTCGGTCAGCTTCCTTTTCAATACGCGCACGACGCTGCAATCGGCGCAGGCCTTCGCGGCGCTGTCATCGACGGGAACGGCTGAGCCCGACGCGCTGCAGGGCCGGTTGGCGGATGTGGTGGCGGGGCTGCACATGTCGCCCTTCGCGCTGTGGTACGGGCATCATCGGACCGACCGGCAGGTGCCGCTGGCGCTTCTGAACCATGCGCGGAAGGCCTGCGCCGCCGGGGGGGCGCTGCGGGTGCGTACCGAGGCGCTCATGCGCGATCTGCCGCACTGGAGCGACTACGACGATGGCGGCGATTTTCTTGAGGTAATGGCGCGCTGGACGGAGGGTCACCGGCTTCACGGCGGGCCGGAGCTGGAGGCGACACGCAGCGACGCGCGCGGCTAAACGAAACGGGGCCGCCCCGAAGGACGGCCCCGCAATGCGCCGGCGTGCAGATCAGTTCTGCGCGTAGTATTCGATGACGAGGTTCGGTTCCATCATCACCGCGTAGGGTACGTCGGACAGGCCGGGCGTGCGCACAAAGGTCGCGGTCATCTTGGAGTGATCCGCCTCGATGTAATCAGGCACGTCACGCTCGGCCAGCTGAGTGGCTTCGAGCACGGAGGCGAGCTGCCGGGACTTCTCGCGCACCGCGATCACGTCGCCGTCCTTCACGCGGTAGGACGCGATGTTCACGCGCTTGCCGTTCACCTCGACATGGCCGTGGTTCACGAACTGACGCGCGGCGAAGATCGTGGCGACGAACTTGGCGCGGTAGACGACGGCGTCGAGGCGGCGCTCCAGCAGGCCGATCAGCTGCTCACCGGTATCGCCGCGCAAGCGCTCGGCCTCGGCGAAAATGCGGCGGAACTGCTTTTCGGTCAGATCGCCGTAATAGCCCTTCAGCTTCTGCTTGGCGCGCAGCTGGAGGCCGAAATCGGACATCTTGCCCTTGCGGCGCTGTCCGTGCTGGCCGGGGCCGTATTCGCGGCGGTTCACGGGGCTCTTGGCGCGGCCCCAGATGTTCTCGCCCATGCGGCGGTCGATCTTGTACTTGGCAGAGGTGCGTTTGGTCACCGTCTGATCTCCTTCAATTTCGAAGGGCGTTGTCCTCTCCCCGAAGGGCGACAGGCATCCCCTCGCGGGGACCACCAACACCAATGGAAGCCGCCCTCTAGAGGCGGCCCCGGGTGGTGTCAACCGGCCCGCAGGGGGGCCAGGTGGCGCGGCGCACCCTCGTGGCGCAGGATGGCGAGTTCGGCCGCCGACAGGACCCGGCGCGCCGGCGCACCATAGGCCGCGGGATCGACGTCGATATCCGGAACCGCGTCCAGAAGGCAGACCCGATCCCGCGGCGAAAGCGTGGCGATGTCCACGTCGCCCGGGTGAAAGCTGTCGGCCCAGACACCGTTCGCACGCAGAACCTGATGATGGCGGGTCAGCAGGTGCACATAGGTCACGTCTCCCGCCGCCGGTGCGGGCACGATGCCATAATCGTCCACGAGATCGCGCGCGCGCACCAGAACCTCAGGCGCGCCCCACAGGGCCTTCGCGGCCGGATGGCTCACCAGGATCAGGTGCCCAGGCGACACGTCCAGTTCGTTCGCATTGCCGAGGGCACCGGCGAGGATGCGGACCGGACGCAGGTTCGGCTCGGTCTGCAGGCGCGGGGCGGTGAGGCGGCGCGAGCCGGTCCAGATCACGTCCTGCGGGCCGGCGTCGCGCGTCGCGACCCTGTCGCCGCGGCGGATGTCCTCGACGGCACGCGGTCCGTCGGGCGTGTCGATCACCGTGCCCGCGGTGAAGCAGATCGTTTCGCGCGTCGCGCGCCGCGGCCGGGATGCGGGCGATTGCGCGATCCGCAGGCCGACGCCCGCAGGCGGCAATCCCTCGGAGAAGACCAGGAGATGTTCGCCGCCTTCGATCTCGACCATCCGGGCGGACCAATTCGATGCGCCGTCGGTGACGATCAGGTCACCGAGCGTCTCGGCGATGTCCGGGTCGCGGCTTTGCGAGACTGGCGCCATGGCCGCGCCGCGGCCGCGACCGAGCTTCGCGACGGTGCGCATCGTGCGCGCGCGCAATTCGGCCATGCCTTCGGCCATTTCGAGCAGGAGGGCAGTGCGCGCACCGTCGAGGCGCACGGGCGCACCCGACCAGCGGAAGGTTGAGCCGACAGGAAAAGGGTGACGGGTAGATGGGAATTCACCATCTACCCGTGCCTGAACAGAAGAGATGACCTGCGCCCCCGCACATGCCCCCACCATGCCCGCCCCTTTCGGTACCGTATTGTTTTTATTGTTATTCCGGTCACTGCTCAACCGAATGACGGAGTTCTAACCTGCCGGAGAATCGGGGGTCAACAACCGATTCGTTTTTGCCTCAACTTTGCCATTCGCACTGCCATGCGGCACTCAACCGGCGGGCGAAAAGACCAGATCGGAGGCATTGAAACCATTGAAGTCGAGCACTTCCAACACCGCTTTCCGCCGGTCCGCCGGAAGGATGAGCTCCCGGTCGAGGACCCGTCCGGCCGTACCGTCCGGGGCCACCTGAACCACGGTGCGATAGCCGGTATCGGCCCAAAGAACCCAACTTTCGTGCGTTTCCTGGCCGAGCGTGACGCTTTGTCGTCCCGGACCGCTCGGGCTGACCGATCCGGTGCGGGTGGTGCCGCCGCAGGTCTCCTGAACGACTAGGGTGTCGCCGGGGCTTGGCGCATAGAGCACCCGCCCACCGGCGCAGGCGCCATCGGGAAACCGCGCGACCTCGTGCCAGAGTCCGGCCATGCGCATCGGGTCGAAATCCGCCTTCGAGGCGAGGATGGCCGATGGGTTGTCGCGAAACGTGTAGGTGGGATCTTCCGCGCCACCGCATCCGGCGAGCAGGGCGAGGAGCAGGAACGCGGACCGTCTCACCGCGGCATCGGGATTTCGACCATGGGAAGGCCGGCAAGAATTGCGCGCGCGCCGGTGCCCATCAGGTCGGCGAGCGCGCGGTCACGCGTCCGCAACCCGCCCGTATAGGTGCCGTAGGCCGGCATGATCAGCCGCCGCGCATCCCGCAGGAAACAGGGGCGCGAGATGGCGCGGCCCCGGATGTTGAGTCGCGCCTTCGGATGGTAATGGCCCGAGACCTCGTAATCCGCCCCGTCTCCGGCGATGTGGCGAAACGCGATCGGGCCGCAGGTCAAGCCATCGGCCGCATGGCCGCCGAGGCCCGTCGGCGCGGGATCGTGATTGCCCGTGATCCAGGTCCAGTCGCGGCCCGTAGTCAGGCGGCCAAGCTGGTCGCGTGTCGCTGGCGGCAGGGCGGCGGCGGCCTCCATGTCGTCGAACGTGTCGCCTAGACAGATTACCGCCCCCGGATCGGTCGCGGCGATGTCGTCCTCCAGCCGCGCGAGCGTGTCCGCAACCTCGTAGGGTGGCAGAAGCGCACCGCCGCGCCGCGCGATCCGTTCGGACTTCCCCAGATGCAGGTCGCTGACCACCAACAGCCCGGCCGCCGGCCAGTGCAGCGCGCCGGACGGGCGCGCGACCAGATGCTCTCCGGCAAAGGTGAAGGCGAGGCTGTTCCGCATGTGTTCGGTGGATCACGACCGCGCGGGCGGCGCAAGCGTGGCGTGCCGTCACTCGAGGCTCAGGCCCGCTTCAGCCATCAGCCGCGTCGCCTCTTCCTGGATCAGCCGACCTTCGGCACGGCCCTTGATCGGCACGCGGCCCTGCTCGAGGAAGAGCGGCGCGGCGAGGGGCGACACCCGGTCGAGGTCGATCTGGTCGATCCGGTCGCCGACCTCCTGCAGCAGCAATTCGACGCGGCCGAAATCGATATGGCCGCGCATCGCCTCCTCCTCCGTGATCCGCAACATCAGGTGATCGGGATCGTAGCGGTGCAGCGTGTCGTAAAGGATGTCGCTGCTGAACGTGGCTTGCCGACCGCTCGTGCGCTTGCCGGGATAGTTGCGATCGATGAGACCGGCGATGATGGCCGATGCGCGAAAGGTGCGCTTCATGACGGCGTTGCCCTGAAGCCAACTTTCGAGCGCTGCATGGATCCCCTCATGCTGCAGGAAGGGGGCGACGTCGCGCACCGGCTTCAGGCCCCAGATCAGCGTGGCATAATCGGTGGCGACGAAGCCGAGTGGGTCGAGATCCGCCTCCTCCATCCCTTTGGTGATCAGCAGCGCGAGCGTCTGGTGCGCGTTGCGTCCGGCGAACCCGTAGAGACAGACGTGGTGGCGCCCGTCGCGCGGGAACGTCTCGATCAGCAGGCGGCCGGGCTCAGGCATCCGGCTGACCTCGTCCTGCAGCTCCAGCCAGTAGCGGGTATGGCTGGGCAGGCCGCCGAAGTCGCGGGTGTGCAGCATCGACTGAATGCGCGCCGCAAGTTGCACCGACGTCGTCCACTTGTAGCCGATATAGGTCGCGATCCGGGGCTCCTTGCTGGGGTTGGGGGACACCTCGACCGTCATCTCGCGCATGTTCTCGTAGCGCACGACCTGACCGCCCATCAAAAACGTGTCGCCTTTCGTCAGGGTCGCGGCAAAGCCTTCCTCGATCTCGCCCAAGGGTATGCCGCCGCGGCCCTTGAGGCGGACCTTGAGCGTGTCGGTGTCGATGATCGTGCCGAGGTTCATGCGGATCTGGCGGGCCGATCGCGGATCGCGCAGGCCCCAGATCCCCGGCTCCCGCTCCTTGAGGCGCTGGTAGCGGTCGTAGGCGCGCAGCGCATAGCCGCCGGTGGCGACGAAGTTCAGGCATTCGTCGAAATCGCTGCGCGGAAGCTGCGAATACGGCCCGACGCTCGTCACTTCGCGATAAAGCGCATCGGCGTTGAAATCGCCTGCGCAGGCGATGCAGGCGATATGCTGGCACAGCACATCGCGCGGCCCGTCGCGCCGCAGATCGCCGTCGAGTTCGCCGTCGCGAACGGCGGCCAGCGCGGCGTGGCATTCGAGCACCTCGAACCGGTTCGCCGGCACGAGCCGCGCCTTGGACGGGGCGTTGTAGCGATGGTTGGCGCGGCCGATCCGCTGCACGAGCTGCTTGACCTTCTTCGGCGCCCCGACCTGGATCACGAGATCGACATTGCCCCAGTCGATCCCGAGGTCGAGCGAGCCGGTTGCGACGATCGCCTTGAGCTGCCCCTCAACCATCGCACGCTCGACCCGCTGACGCGCCTCCTTGGACAAGGCGCCGTGATGAATTCCGATCGGCAGGTCGTCCGTGTTGGCGAGCCAGAGATTGTGGAAGAAAATCTCGGCCTGCGCGCGGGTATTGTGGAAGATCAGCGTCGTGTTGTGACGCCGCACCTGTTCCAGCACCGCCGGGATGGCATAGCGCCCGCCCGCGCCGGCCCATGGCGGCGCGTCCTGTGTCTCGAGGATGGCGATATCCGGCGGCGGCCCGGGATCGGCCAGCACGATGGGGCAGGGGTCGGGATGGCGCGCGAGGTAATGCGCGATGACTGCCGGTTCGTCCACCGTGGCGGACAGCCCGACGCGGCGCATCCCGGGGGCGAGCGTCTGAAGCCGGCTGAGCGCGAGCATGAGTTGATCGCCACGCTTGTTTTCGGCCAGCGCATGGATCTCGTCGACGACCACCCGACGCAGCCCGGCAAACGTGCGCGCCGCGTCGGGATAGGAGATCATCAGCGCGAGGCTCTCCGGCGTGGTCAGCAGGATCTGCGGCGGGTCCGCCCGCTGCCGCTTGCGCTGTGTCTGGCTGGTGTCGCCGGTGCGATCCTCGACGCGGATCGGCAGGCCCGCCTCCTCGATCGGGACCGCCAGATTGCGCCGTATGTCGTTGGCCAGCGCCTTGAGCGGCGAAATATAGAGCGTGTGCAGGCCTTCGTGCCCGTCTGCGCATTCCACGAGCGTCGGCAGGAACCCGGCCAGAGTCTTGCCCCCGCCCGTTGGCGCGATCAGCAGCAAGGAAGGCTCATCCCGGCGGGCGAGCAGCTCCTGCTGATGGGGGTGCAGTGTCCAATCGCGCGCAGCGAAGAAGTCCGCAAGCGCGGGCGGCAGGTCCTCAGCATTCATGTAAGGCAGGATAGGTTGTCCGCCGCGTCAGGGAAGGGCCTGCAGTGCTGGGCGATCAGCGCAACCGAAGCTCGGCGCGGTAGAGATCGGCGATGCGGGCGGCGGCTTCGGCATGCGCGACCGCGGTACGATAAGCATCGCTGGCCGGCGCGGCGGCGTCCTGCATGGCCGCGCTTTCTTCAAGGATCAGAAGCTGACCTTCGATGCCCGCGCGCAATTCCTCGGCGCTCATCGCGGCTGCGGAGGCCGTGATCATCGGATGGAGTGTGCCGGCGTCGCAGCCAGTCGCATTGCAGGACTTTCGCAGGGAGATGCCGAGATTTGCGCTTGTCATGGCGACGAACTCGACCGCTTCGACCGTACCGGGATCGAGTGGGACGTAGCGGGTCGCGGACCGTCCCGAACCGCTCATTGCAAACGCCGTCATGGCCACGGTCAGGCTCAAAAGAGTGGTGGATAGAAATATGCGCCGCGTGCCGCGTGCGCGCGTGCCGTCGATCTTGTTGCCCATTCACTGCCTCGTGCCGTCAGTGCCGCGCGTTGTTCGCGCGTGCGTCCTGACGTCCCGGATAGGGCGGAATTGCGGCGGAAATCGGGCGCTTGCAGTAAAGTCGCCCGGTAATTTCGCATCAGTGGACGATATCCACCTCGTCGACAAAGAGATTGGCCCATGCCCGGTCCACCAATTCCGGCGTCATCTTGTAGGGAAGGCCCTCGAAATCGCAGGCGGCGATCATCTGGTCGATCAGGAAGACACCGTGGAAGTTGGCGTATACGTTGTCGATCTGGGGGTACTTCTTCTTGAGCAGGTGCAGCAGGGAAGCCTCGTCAAGCTCGAACCGCTTCTTCTTGGCGACCATCGCGAAGATCTTGAGAAATTCCGCTTGGGTCGGTCCGTCGATCAGGACCTTGAAGAAAATCCGTCGCAAGGCCGCTTTGTCGAAGATCTTGTTGGGGTGGAAATTTGTCGAAAAGACCACGAGCGTGTCGAAGGGAACCTCGAATTTCTCGCCCGATTGCAATGTGAGGATATCGTAGCCCATTTCCATCGGTACGATCCAGCGATTGACGATCTTCTGCGGCGGCTCCGCCTGCCGGCCGAGGTCGTCGACGATGAAGACGCCGCCGGAGGATTTCAGCTGCAGCGACGCCTGATAGGTCCGCGAGACCGCGTTGTACTTGAGGTCGAGCATGTCGAGCGACAACTCACCACCGGTCATCACTGTCGGACGCTGGCAAAGCAGGTAGCGCCGGTCGATGCGGGAATTGGCCTTCCGCAGACCGTTGTCCTCCTCCGAAAAATCGACCTTGGTATGCACGATCGGATCGAAAAGAGTGATGACCGTTCCCGCATATTCGATGGCGTGCGGGATCCAGATGTTGTCCCCGAGAACGGCCCGGATCCCCTCTGCAATCGAGGATTTACCGTTGCCCGGCGGGCCATAGAGCAGAACCGATCGACCCGACCCGACCGCAGGCCCAAGCTGGTCGAGGAGGTTCTCGGGGAGGATCAGATGTCCCATTGATGCCATCAGGCGCCGGCGGGTGATCCGGACGTTGCGGACCGACTGCGCGCTGGTCTGTGCCTTGTACATCTCAAGCGGGACCGGCATCGGACCGTAATATTCCGACTGCGCGAGGGCATCGATAGCGCGCGCCTTGCCTTGATCGGTCAGCTGGTACCCCAACTCACCGGAGGCGCCGGCATGCATCGTGCCGGTGGCCTGCATCAGACCCGCGTTGCGCAGCTGGTCGATGAGTTCTTGAGTGAGCCCGGTCGTGAGACAAACTGCCTCCGAGATCTCGCGCGTCGTTTCAATCGATTTGCGGAAGACGGTCTTCAGCATGATCTCCCGCAGAACGACTTGCGTCAGACCCGTCTCGGCCAGGCTGCGAGGAGACGGCGGGGCGGGAACAGCCAGCAGGCTAGGATCGGGGCGCATGTTCATCGAAAAATCCTCAGCCTGTCGGCTCAATATTGCCGTTGGTCGTTGGCGGAATTACGGCAGCTTCAGCCAGCTAATGCGGCCGCGAAGAAGTAGCTGCTAAGGGTCGGGGCCAGCCCGACACCGAGCGGGACGTGGCGGCGAAGGTCCTCTTGGAACCAGATCCAATCCGGAGCCGCGACGCGCAGCGCATTCTGTCGACGAACGATTGCCATGCCGGCGATGAGGAGCACCGACCAAGCCACGTAGAGATATGCGACCTGCACAACGTCGGCGAGCGGCACGAAGGGGGCCATCGCCGCGGCGAACTTCGCGTCGCCGGCACCCAAGCCCATCGTGCCGCTTAAAACAAATCCGATCACCAGAACGACGGCGAATCCGGCAAAGCCCCAGAGCCAGTCCGCGAATGGGAACAGAACGATACCGGCGACGACATAGACCACAACCAGAGCGAGAACCACGTTGTTGCGAATTTTCATCTCCTTGATATCGGTCCAAGCCGCCCACAGACAGATTGGCAGGGTCAACAAACCGAAGACCAGCCCCTGATAGGCCGTGAGCGCGAAGTCCATCGTTGCCATCGGTTCCATCGTTCACCCTCCCAAGGATTCGAGCGCGCGCGTCGCGGCCTCGAAGTGGCGTGGATGAGTGGCTATTGCTTCCTCTAGCAAGCTGCGGCCTAAATCCGCATCACCCTGCTTGATTGCGACGACGCCGGCGGTATGCAGTAATTGTGCCCGCTCCTCCTGCGTCATGGGTACGGAAGGCAATGCGTAATTGCCCCGCGCCGTGCGCGCCAGAACTAGATTATTTTTGGCGGTGTAGAGCCCGGAATCGTGTGTGATCGCTTCCACGAAAAGCTGCTCCGCGGCTGCATTGTCGCCACGCGTCAGTTTCGAATAGCCCCAGTTGTTAAGAACTCCGGCCGGTCTCGTCGTCAGGCCCACGGCGGTCTCGTAGAAGCTGTCGGCGCGATCCCACTTCTGTTCGCTGTCCGCGACCATCGCTTCGAGGCGGTACCGTGAGAAGGTCTCGTGCGTCGGAGGGATGGTGTTCAGCACGACTTTTGCGGCCGTCCATTCCGAGGTGCGGATCAGCGCGTCTGCCAAGGCGACCATATCTGCCGGACCGCTGTCATCATGAGCGACGACTTTTCGCCAAGCAAGAACGGCTTCTTCATTTCTTCCGCCTCGCTTGAGGCTATTGGCGAGTCCGCGATAATGTTCGATCTCGTCGGGCTCGATCTCAATCTGTCGGCTAAAAAATGCGATAGCGTCGCGCGGTTCGGCAACCGTCATCATGATCTCGCGGATACTGTCGGCTTCCGCCTCGGCGGCATCTCTGACGGCGCGCGAAACATCGGGTTGACCGCAAGCCGACAAAAAAATTGAGCCTCCGAGAAGGAGCGCAATGAAGAAGGGGTGGCGCATATCGCGTCCTTTTCTGCTCGATACCTTCTTGTTCTTATGACGGCTGTTTGGGGCGGACGAGGCCGATGGCTCCGTTGGCGCGACGCGTCAGCGTGAAGGTCGTATCTGTTTCGTCATCGTAGTCGATGACCTCCAACTTTGCATAAGAAAGGCGAAGGTTCTCGCGGATCTCTGGTGAGGGTTGCAGCGCGAACGCAGTCCGAAAAGTGACATTTGCTTCGCCCAGTTCGCCCCGCTCCAGAAGTACGACACCAAGATTGTTCCAAGCGACCGCGTTACGAGGCTCGGCTTTTATAATGTCGCGTAGCAGGCGTTCGGCCTGTCGGATCCGCCCAAGCGATATATTGGCCTCGGCCATAGACATCTTGAGGTCACGCGTCATCCCATCCGGACCTGCCGCCGCCCGAGTATACGCGCCTAGCGCGAGTTCTCCCTCACCCGCCGCTAACAGGCGATCGCCGACGACGAGCGGCGAGACCAAGGCGTCGCCCCGTGCCACACCGGGAGCGAAAAGTTTGCCATCCGCGGCGGGGCCGCGGCTTTCGGTACAGCCCGCCGCGATAACGGCGATCGCCAGCAACGATAACAGAAGATTTGCCCGTGCCATCAGAAGCCCGCATTCCCGCTCAGCGACTCGGCGATCCCGTGCAGCGAAGGCCCGATCAGGATGATCAGCAGCGGCGGAACGCAAAACATCATCGTTCCAACGGTGAGTTTTGTCGGCAGGACGTTCGCCTTCTCCTCGGCCCGCATAACCCGCTTGTCACGCATTTCTGCGGCATAAACTCGAAGTGCTTCGGCAATCGACGTTCCGAAATTGGCGGACTGGATCAGCACGGTCACGAAACTCGTGATGTCTTTAATGTCACAACGGTCCGCCATCGAACGAAGGACGTCCGGCTTGTCTTTTCCGGCTTTAACCTCCTGAGCGACCGTAAAAAACTCGCCTGAGAGAGCCGGGTAGGAAGGCTCGATCTCGCTGGCGACACGAATGATCGACTGATCCAGAGACTGGCCGGCCTCGACACATACGAGCAGTAGGTCGAGCGCATCGGGAAAACCGTCCTGAATTTCGCTCTGACGCTTGGCGACCCGCTTCTGAAGCCAGTACCGCGGAGCATAATAGCCGACACAGCCCGGCAGTATCGCCATTAGAACCTTCTGGAAAGCTGGCGTGTTTTCTCCGGTAACGAAAAGGGCATAGACTGTACCTGCAGCAAGCAGGCCCAGCCCAAGGAGAAATTGCGCTGCCGTCAATTTGCGCACAGCGTCCTTGTGGGGGTACCCTGCGCGCATGAGCATCGTGCGCGTTCGAGACATCTCCTCTTCGTTCTGCGGGTCGAGATATTGCGCGTACTTTGCCAGGTGTTCGTTTCGCTGACCGTGTCGCGACAGACTTGTGTCGGCAGCTTCCAGAGCAGGCCTTTCGCCTTTGCGTTCGCGCTTGATGCGATCCATCGGCTCCGCGCGTTTGTGCGTGACAAATGGCAAGGCAATGACCACGAGCAGCACGCCGGCAAGGCCCGCCGCATAGATCATCCCGTCCGGCCCGGTCAGGGCGGCAATCGTGGAAATCAGGAAATCCGGCGTTAACATTGCAGTCACCTCAGACCTTGATGTTGACCATCATGCGCATGAAGATCACGTTAATGACCAGAAAAACGAACACCACGGTTGCTGCGGGGATGAAGTAGGCCGTGTCGCGGACCTCGGCGTAGTAATCCGGCTGCATCACATTGATGCCGATTGCGGCAAGTACCGGAAAGGCCGATAGGAAGACGCCGGACCAGCGCGCCTCTGCCGTAATTGCTTTGACCTTGCGGAAGAGCTTGAAACGTGCGCGCACGACCTTGGACAGCCCCTCAAGGATTTCTGCCAGATTGCCGCCAGACTTTTGCTGAATGGCAACGGCCACGGCGAGAAATCGGAGATCCTGGAGGTCGACCCGCTCGGCCAGCGCACGAAGCGCATCGGGCACATCCCGGCCGTAAGCTGCCTCATCGGCAATGAATCCCATTTCGGATCCGAGCGGATCGGCAATTTCCTTCGCCACAATCCCAATCGCGGAATTCAACGGGTGACCGACCCGCAACGAGCGGACGATCAGTTCAATGGCGTCCGGAAGCTGCTCCTCCATCAGTGAAAGGCGTTCCTTGGCCTTTTTGTTGACCCAAAAATAAACCCCTCCCACGCCAAGCGTTAACGAAAGCAGAATCCTGACCGGTCCGCTTGCGCTGGTAAACAGCGTCGTCAACACGAATGCCACCACGCATACGAGCACCATGACTCCGATCAGCATCATTGGTGAAAAAGCCAGGTTGGCCTTCTGAGCCTTTTCGGCAAGCAGGGAATAGAGCGGTATCTGCTTGGCGCTGTCGTGCTGCGACATCTCCTTGCGTAGCTGCGCCATGACCTCATCGCGGCTCTGGCCCTTGTCAAGAAGGTCCAGACGACGATTGACCCGGTTGTTCAGCTTGATCAATTTGCCGAAAACCAGAAAATACACGCCACCGATGATCAAATAGACGGCGCCAAAAATCGCCAGATAGATGAGCGGTTCGATCGAGATTTGCATGTCAGCGGCTCCCGGCCGGTTCGTAGATTGAGGGCGGGAGGTCATAACCCCAAGCCTTGAAGCGGTCGGAGTAATGGCTGCGGATACCCGTTGCGGTGAAGCGGCCGCTGATCTTCCCATCAGCCTCAAGGCCGAGACGCTCGTAGCGGAACACGTCCTGTAGGGTGATTACCTCGCCCTCCATCCCCGTCACTTCCGTAATGGAGACCATGCGCCGCGAGCCGTCCTGCAGGCGAGTGGCTTGTACGATCAGGTTGACGGCGGAGGCAATTTGCGCGCGAACCGCCTTGATCGGCATTTCGATGCCGGCCATGGCGATCATGTTCTCCAACCGGCTGATGGCGTCGCGAGAATTGTTCGCATGGATGGTCGTCATCGATCCGTCGTGGCCCGTGTTCATGGCTTGAAGCATGTCGATGACCTCCTCGCCGCGTGTCTCGCCGACGATGATGCGATCGGGGCGCATCCGCAGGGCGTTGCGAAGACAGTCGCGCTGCGTCACCGCGCCCTTGCCTTCGACGTTGGGCGGTCGGCTTTCCATCCGCCCGACATGATCCTGCTGGAGTTGAAGTTCTGCCGTATCCTCGATTGTCAGAACGCGTTCGGCCCGCCCGATGAAGGACGACAGCGCGTTGAGCGTCGTCGTCTTGCCCGAACCCGTGCCGCCCGACACGATCACGTTGAGCCGGCAAGCAACCGCAGCCTGAAGATAAGCGGCCATCTCCTCGGTAAAGGCACCGAATTCTACCAGATCGTCGATCTGGAGCTTTTCCTTCTTGAACTTGCGGATCGACACGAGCGAGCCATCGACGGCCACCGGCGGAACCATGGCGTTGAATCGGGACCCGTCCTTCAGGCGAGCATCGACATAAGGATTGGATTCGTCGACGCGGCGGCCAACGGCGGACACGATCTTGTCGATGATCCGCATCAGGTGGCGCTCGTCCTTGAAGCGGATCTCGGACTTCTGAAGCTTGCCGGCACGTTCGATGTAGATGTTGTGCGGACCGTTCACGAGGATGTCGTTGATCGTCTCGTCCTTGAGGAGCGGCTCCAGCGGCCCGAGACCCATCACCTCGTCGAACAGCTCCGAATTCAGCACGTCTCGGTCATCGCGCCCCAGAACGACACCCATCTCGGAGAGTTCTTCGGTCGTGATCGAGACGATCTCCGCGCGCAGGGCGGACTGATCCGCCTTGTCGAGCGCCGAAAGATTCAGGTTGTCGAGCAACCTGTGATGCATCTCGGTCTTGAGTTCCTCAATCCGCTCCCGGCGCTTCAACTCCTTGTCGTATCCGCCGCCCGGCACAGCCGACTTGGGCTTCGCAATCTCCGGCTCGAACGCAGGTTGCGGCTTCGGAGCAACTTTGGGGCTGGCGTCGGCTACGGGCGCGGCCTGCGGCTGGGGCGCAACTGGTTTGGCCCCTTCAATCTGCGGTTTCTTGTAGCGCGAGAACATTGTGACTTACCTCCGCATCAGCCGAACTTCAGGCCTAAGAAGCTCTTTTTCCCGCGTTTCCCCGATATGTCGGCGCCGCCGGAAATCGCCTGCCGCGCTTGAAAGAGTTCGGCAGCCATCTTCTGCAGCTCCTTCGCCATCGCATTTCGCGGCGCCAGGATGTTCAGGGGCGCAGCCTGATCGTTGACTTCGGTGATCTGTTTCCCACCGTCCGGCAGGACCGCATAAAACTTGATGTCGAGGCTGTCGGCCATCTTTTCGACTCGGCGGCGACCACCCAAATCCATTTTGCCGGGCGCCCGATTCATGACAAAGGCCAGCTTCTCGGTCGGCAGACCTTCGGCCTTGAGCAGTTTCTGGAAGCGCAGCGCATTCTGGGCCGACCGCACCTCCAGGCCGCAGACCACAAAATAGAGATCGGCTTGGCTGAAGACCGCATCCGTCCAAGCGGTCACGGTCGCCGGCATATCGACGATCACGATGTCGAAACAGGTCCGCGCTAGGCTGAGAAGGCCGTTGACGTCGTCCGGCCCAATCAGGTCAAGCGGCAGGATGTCGGCCGGTGCCGTGAACACCGAAAGACGGTCCTTGTAGACGCCGAGCGCTTGGCGGAACGCCTGCTCGTCCATTGAGGAGACGTCTGAAAGCACCTCGTAGATCATGGGTTTACGCGGAAGGTCGAAATAGGTCGCGACCGAACCGAATTGCAGGCCCAGATCGATCACGCAGACGCTCGGGGAATCTCTCTTCGAAACATTTGCCAAATTCCAGGCAAGGTTCACCGCGATCGTGGTCGCACCGTCTCCGCCCGCCGCCGACTGAACCGCGAAAACGGCGCCGTCGCTTCCGCTGCCTTCACCCGTTCGCGCAGGGAGCGTGGGGGTTGTGCCCGATTTCGGATCAATGACATCGCCGCCCGCATGCCGCATCGTGTCCAAACTATCCGCCGGACCGGGCATGCGGAGACGCGCCAATGCCTCGGAAAATGCGTTCTCCGGAAGCGGGTAGGGCGCAAAATCGTTCGCACCCGCGCGCATCAGTTCATGCAGCGCCATGGGGCCGAGGCCGTCCGCGACAAGGATCACCTTGAGGCCGATGCGCTTTGCCGCCCGGATAACATCCGCGATCCGGAGGAGGTGGCCTTCGTCCTCTTGATCGACGGCCAGCACCACAAATTCCAGTTCCTGTGCTTCATCCTGTTTGAGGAACGCCAGCGCCTCCGCAAAATCGAGGTCGCCCCAAGCCTCTCCCAGCTCCGCTTCCATGTCCTCAATGAGAAGATCGAATTCCTGCACGTCGCGTGACACACTGACGGCGCGCAGCGGCGCAGGCTCGGGAAGAAGGGCCAGGGTGCTGGACATGCGGTTTACCACTCGTCATTCGGCGCCCCTTCGGGGCAGATCGTCGATCGGCGACGGCCGATATCCGTCGGTGCCGTTCGGAGGCCTGTTGCCCCTGTCCCCATGATCTTGCGGGGCGATTCCGGCGAGATTTAGACCGAAAAAATGAATCTATTGGAAAGATCCGGGGTTGTTTCTTGCGCTCCGTTGATGCCGACGCAAAACCCGGATCGAATAAAGCTCCCCGCGCCGGGGCACGGAGGCTTCAGGTTGTCGGGTGATGCAGACGCTATTCTCCTGCGGACGGCAGAGAAGCCTGCCCCTGAAGGACTTGACTGGCGGGCTGCGAAAACCGCGTCACGTAGCGGCGATAGACGAGTTCCGCGTATTTGCCGTTGAGCACCATCGGATGGTCGGCTACAAAACCCGAGACTTCGGTCACCGTCCGGCGATTGGCCAATTCCGGCGTCGGGGTCGGAATGAGGGGCCTGTTCTCCCCGAAGCTGACGAGCGCCTCCAGCCGATCGGTCGAGATGCCGCGCTGGCTAAGGTAGTTCACAGCGGCTTGCGCGCGCCGGCGGCCGAGGGCTTTGTTGTAGGCATCGGGCCCGACGAGATCGGTGTGCCCATAGACACTGAAGCGCACTTCGGGAAATTGCCGCATGAAGTTCGCTTGCTGGTCAAGCGCTGCTCGCGCCTCTGCCGTCAGCTGTGCGCTATCGAACGGGAAGTTGATCGTGCTCGGGACTTCGGCGGCAAAACGTGCGCCCAGATGGGTGAGCGCAGGCGCTTCCCCCGCCATGACGAGCATGTTCTGCATGGTCGGTCCGCCGAAGCCTCCTTCGTCGAGCCCCGCGCCTGCGACCGAGTTGAAGCCGGTGCCCGTACAGGCGGAGAGGGTGGCGAGGCCGATTGCTCCGAAAAGGGTGCGGCGCGTAAAAGCGTTCTTTTTCATTATCTCAATCCAGAACGTAGCCATAATTGCCCGAAATACCTTGATCGCCGTTCCGACCGCGCGATGACGGCGTGATTCTGGATGCCGGGGCGGAGACGCGGCCGTAAAGGAACAGCTCGTTTTCGGTCGGGGGACGAATACGCTCGGTCGGGACCACGAGAGCCTCGCCCGACAGGGGCTGCACAAGGTTTGCCGTCACGATGATGACCAGTTCGGTCTGCCGGCGCTGGTATCCTGCGGACCGAAACAAGGCGCCGATAATCGGAAGATCGCCAAGCAGGGGGACTTGGCTGGCATTGTCGCGAAAATCGTCTTCGAGGATACCGGCGATGGCAAAGCTCTGCCCGTCGCGCAGTTCCACCGTGGTGGAGGCACGTCGCACGCTCAGGGCCGGTATCTGCCCGCCATTGGCAAGAATCTGCACCGAATTCGACGTATCGAGCGCCGACACCTGGCTTTCGAGCGTCAGGTTGATGATGTCGCCATCGACCACGGTTGGGGTGAAGACGAGGCCCACGCCAAACGGCTTGAACTCGACGCCGACATTGCCCTCGTCGTCGACGACAGGGATCGGGATTTCACCCCCTGCGAGGAAGCTGGCCGCTTGGCCGCTCAGCGCCGTAAGGTTCGGCTCGGACAGCGTCCGCACCACGCCGCGTTCCTCGAGCGCCTGCAGCAGGAGATTGAGGCTCAGCGAATCGGTCCCGATATTCACCTGCAGCTGACCTGCTGCGTTGCCGACGGTTCCGGTCGTGCCGATGAAGCTGCCGCCGTCGAGGTCGGTCCCGTCGATTCCGATCTGTGCGCCGATCTGCTTGGACACGTTGCGGGACATCTCGGCAAACCGCACCTTGAGCTGCACCTGGTTGGTGCCACCCACGACCATGTGGTTCAGGACGCCTTCCGGGGCATAGAGTTTTGCAAGGTCGAGCGCCCGGTCGAGCTTGGCAATCGAAGAGACCGTGCCGGACAGCACGATACCGCTATTGGCGGTGCGGACCTCGATGTGTTCACCGGGAAGTAGCTGACTCAGCCGCTCCTTGAACTCGGCGATGTCAGGCGTAACCTGCACCTCCACATTGGTAATGAGCCTGCCATCCGGGCCCAGCAGAGTAAGCGTCGTGCGGCCCGGCTGCTTGCCCAGCACATAGACCGTACGCTCTGACAGCGTGGCGATATCCGCAATCAGCGGGTTCGCGACCGACAATTCGGCGAACGGCACATCACTTTCGAGGACGACGGCACGATTTAGCGGGACGCGCAGCGCGCGCTGGGAAACGCCTTCACTGACGCGAAGGGTTTGTGCCTGAGCGGATGTGAGGGGCATGGCCGCGACCATGACCCCGAGCATCGCGGCTCTCAGCGTTGTTTTCAGTGTCATGTGACCTGCCTTTGAGTAATCACTGCTCCGGAGGTTGCGAGTTCTGCGCCCGCATCGGTTTCCACCATGGCCGACGGAAGCATTATCGCAAGCGGCGCGCTGGAATGGCGCGCAATACCGGGCCTTGCGGTAACACTCCGCCCACTTTGCGCCTCATAGGTAAACGGTTTGTTCATAAGCAGCGGCAGATACGAAAATGGCCGCACTTGGAGCGGTGCGGCCATCCTGCGGAGTCGTTGGGTCTCGGAGAGTTGACCTCAACCAGAATTCGCGCAGGGAATCTCGACTTGGCTCGCCTCCTGTGCGCCGGCCCGTCGTACCTTCGCGTAACACACCTCCCGGCGCTGAACCGGCTCGCGGACACCGAGGAACGTGCTGACATCAGCCTCGACCACTTCCGCCTCCGTGTCATCCTTCACACCGACTAAAGCCATCGTCAGGCGACCGGTCGCCTGGGCCTGCGCAAGCTTTGCGATTACGGACGGCGGCGCTTCCACCGTGACATTGCGTGCGATCGTGGGGCTGTTGCGCTCCTCATCGGTCTGCTGGTCGACGGCAATCAAAGGGAGGCTCGTATGGATCAGCCGGGTAATACCACCATGGTCGCCATTGCCGGTCCAATAGACGTCCACCCGGTCACCCGGACGCAGGAAGCCGGATACCCCGGAATTGACGTCGACTTGCAGGGTGAAGGCGCGCATCCCGGGCGTCAGCGTCGCGGCCAGACCGGCCTCCTCACCGGGAGCGGTCACCTTGACGGCAAGGATCGGCTCGTAACGCTCCATCACGCGCAGGACCGTCCGCGGGCCCTTGGCCGTTTCAGGAAAGACGTCCTCGTATGTCTCGAAGGATCCCGGCGGCAGGGCGACGACTGGCCACGGCACGGCTGTGACATCGTCGGGCGTGAGTTCATCGCCATACGACATCTGCTTGTTGACGACATACACCTCCCGAACGTCGATGATCTGGCTCTTGCTTTCGTTCAGGGCCGAATCGTAAGCTTCGAAGCGTCCCTTCGCCGTGTTGATGGCGAAGCCCGCGAGGCCTAGGCCGACCAGCAGCAATAATCCGAAGATGAGACGCATCCAAACGCTCCTCGTGAACAGGGACGCGGAACCGATGCCGCGTATCCACCTGAGAAAGCCATGCCAATGCGGCGTCCTCGTGGAGGGTCCGGGACTAGCGCGTGGCGCGTTAAGGTTCCGTAAAAGACGAAAAGGCCCCGGACAGGGCTGTCGCGGGGCATTCTTGTTTCACCGACCGCACATGGGGCGTCGGTTGATCGTACGGATCAGGTGGGATCGGTGACGGTGACGGGGGCGGTGGCCGTGATGCCGTCGGCGTTGAACGGCGCCTCGTGGGGGTCGATTTCGGTCAGGGACGTCGACATCTCACCGGACAGGGTCTCGACGCCGCCCGACATGACCGACAGCACGGCGAGGCCAAGGCCCACGAGGGCGGCGGTCAGCACGACCCAATCGACGGTGACGGCACCGGCCTCGTCGTTCCTGAAGGTTTTGATAGCGCGCAGCATGTGATTTTCCCCTGATTTGGCGGGTCTGTTCCCGATGTCGGGTAAGCGGACCGTCCGCTCGATCGATGGCCTCCCTCTGCGGGACAATCGCGGCGGGAATGCGACGAGTTTAGGAGAATTTGCTGAAATTGGCGGGCAATTACGCAACACGAAGGCGCCCCGACCGTGAGGGGCGGGGCGTAGGTTCGCGGTGTGAGCAAGTTGGAGGAGTTAGCCGTCGTTGCCGCCGCCGCCGTCATTTCCGTTGCCGCCACCTTGTTTAGTGTCGTCAAACCAAGTCTTTTCGGTCGGCTTCGTGTTTTCCAAGGACGTGCTTATATCACCTGAGAGTTTTTCGATCCCACCCGACACGACGCCCATGACGGCGAGGCCGAGACCCACAAGGGCGGCGGTCAGCACGACCCAGTCGACGGTGACGGCGCCATCTTCGGCGGCAGCAAAATTTCTGATGTTGTTCAGCATATGATATTCCCTGCGCTGGCTTCTGTTCGACCAAGGGCGGGTGCCCCGAGCTACGAAATCAGACTGACAACGGATTCGGGCGGGACCCGGCGCTCGAACTGGCCGGGATCGTGACCTAAAGGACGACTTTTAGGGAATTTCTCGGGAAGCCGCTCAGGCCTCGGGCGCGGCGGCTTCCACTCCGCCACCGGATCAAGACCGGACGAAAGAGGGGGCCGTGCCTGCCCGCACGACCCCCCTGTCCCTCGGTACTTCCCACCGACGGAAAGCGTGACTTCGCCCTCTTTTCCCGTCCGCCTGCCAACGGCGGGTGGGGCACTGCTCGTTCGTCACGTTCCTTGCCCGAGTGCCTCGGTGCTGTTGTTGATCCGCCGCGGTCCCGGCTGCCACCGGGGATGCGTTGGATGGGAACACTTTGTTGGAAAATTGGGGCAAGATCGTGGCCAATTCCGACCAAATAAGGGACAAACTCGCATTTATCTGAAATTGAACGACATTCGGCACCATTGGCCGGCCCCGCCGCGCCCTCGAAAACGGATCGCAGACACCGTCGGCAGGATTTGTCACACTGCGCCGCCCATCAATCTCCGGGCCGTGACAGCGCCACAATCGGGATGCCATCCTGCGCGAAATCAAGAGCGCTCCGAAAAACGGAACGGGCTGCGGTCGGGACGAGAGCAGACGGTGATGAGATACGCGATCGCGGCGGCCCTTCTGGGCCTTCTTGCATGGACGGCGCCCGTGCCCCCTGCCATGGCGGCGGATTTCACGTTCAAGAAACTCCGCCCGCCGGCCGCCGGCACGTCCCGCCGCATCAACATCCAGATCGAACCGCCGCCGCCCGCCGCCGCGCCCCAACCCTCCGACACCGCCGACGCCGCGCTCCCGCCAGCGCCGCAGGACAGGCGCAGCGAGGTGCAGGCCTGGTTCTGGTCGGCGATCTCCCCCTCGATCGAGCGGCAGCCGGGGCGTTTCCTTCAGGCCGCCCGCGTCGTGGCCCGCCCCCCAAGCGGCAGCGGCATCACCGCACCGCCCCTGGCGCATCTGCAGGCGATCGCGCGGCTGCACGGAACGGACATTCTCGCCCGGTCGGTCGGTACCCGGGTTTCGCCCGCGCTCGTCTTGGCACTGATCGCCGTCGAATCGGCCGGGCGCGCCGATGCCGTCTCGCACAAGGGCGCCACCGGCTTGATGCAGCTTATCCCCGCCACCGCCGCAAGGTTCGGCGTGACCGATTCGCGCGACCCGTCGCAGAACATCCGCGGCGGCGTCGCCTATCTCGACTGGCTGATGGGGGAGTTCGGGGACGATCCGGTTCTGGCCCTCGCCGGTTACAACGCGGGCGAGGGCGCCGTGCGGCGGTATGGCGGCGTGCCACCCTATGCCGAGACGCGCGCCTACGTGCCCAAGGTCCTCGCCGCCTGGAACGTGGCGCGGCTGATGTGCCGGACCCCGCCGGAGCTTCCGGGGGATGGCTGCGTCTTCGAGGCCTCCCTGACGGAAAGCTGACCTCGCTTCACGCCATCACGTCGGACCATTCCGGGTGCCGTTGCGCATGCGCCGCAACGAAGGAGCAGAGCGGGACAATCCGCATCCCCTCGGCACGCGCATCCTCCACCAGCCGCCGGGTCAGCGCGACGCCCGCGCCGGTGCCCCGCATCGCGACGGGTACGAAAGTATGATCGGCGATCCAGCGCCCGTCTCCGGGCGCCGAATAGGTCAGCTTTGCCTCCATCCCGTCGCGGTAAAGGACGTAACGCCCGCCATTCGGGCCGTTCTCGCGCGTGATCCTGTCATCCATGGCCATTCTCCCGCGTTCGGCTTCGCCTTGCGTCAGTCGACCAAGGTCGCGTCGGTCAGATCGCGCAGTTCCTGTTCGGTCACTTCCGGCGCCAGTTCCACGATCTTCAGCCCGCCTTCGACAACGTCGAGGACGCCCAGATTGGTGATGATGCGGTCCACGACCCCCGTGCCCGTCAGCGGCAGCGTGCATTCGCGCAGCACCTTGGATTCGCCGCGCTTGTTGGCATGATCCATCACCACGATGACGCGGCCGACGCCCGCGACGAGGTCCATCGCCCCGCCCATGCCTTTGATCAGCTTGCCGGGAATCATCCAGTTGGCGAGGTCGCCGTTCTCGGCCACCTCCATCGCGCCCAGGATCGCGGCGGCGATCTTGCCGCCCCGGATCATGCCGAACGACGTCGCCGAGTCGAAATAGGCCGTGCGGTTCAACTCGGTGATCGTCTGCTTGCCGGCATTGATCAGGTCGGGGTCCTCCTCGCCCTCGAAGGGGAAGGGGCCCATGCCCAGCATCCCGTTCTCCGACTGCAGGGTGATGTCCTTGTCGCCCACGTAATTCGCCACCAGCGTCGGGATCCCGATGCCGAGATTGACGTACATGCCGTCTTCGAGTTCCTCGGCCGCGCGGGCGGCCATCTGATTTCGGTCCCAGGGCATCAGGCCGTCTCCCTCTTGCGAACGGTGCGCTGTTCGATCCGCTTTTCGTGGTCACCCTGGATCAGGCGATGCACGTAAATCCCCGGCAGGTGAATGCCGTCGGGGTCAAGTTCGCCGCGGGGAACGATCTCCTCGACCTCGGCGACGCAGACCTTGCCGCACATCGCGGCGGGCGGGTTGAAGTTGCGCGCGGTCTTGCGGAACACGAGGTTGCCGGTGTCGTCCGCCTTCCACGCCTTGACGATGGAGAGGTCGGCGACGATCCCCCGCTCGAGGATGTAGGTCTCGCCGTCGAAATCCTTGTGCTCCTTGCCCTCGGCGATCTGCGTGCCGACGCCGGTCTTGGTGTAGAAGCCAGGAATGCCGCAGCCGCCGGCGCGCATCCGCTCCGCCAAGGTGCCTTGCGGGTTGAATTCCAGCTCCAGCTCACCCGACAGGTACTGGCGCATGAACTCCGCGTTTTCGCCGACATAGGAGGAGATCATCTTCTTCACCTGCCGCGTCTGCAGCAGGATGCCGATGCCGAACTCGTCGATGCCGGCGTTGTTGGATGCGAAGGTCAGGTCCTTCGTTCCGGCCTCCTTGATGGCGGCGAGCAGAAGCTCGGGGATGCCGCAGAGACCAAAGCCTCCGGCGGCAATGAACATGCCGTCATGCAGCAGCCCGTCCAGCGCCTCGGTGGCGTTATCGTAGACCTTCTTCATCGCGTTCTCCCGGTCGGCGTCGCGTGAGGATTAGCCTGCGCGACGAGGCGGTTCAATGGAGACCCCGATCAGAATCCGCACGCCGCCGCCATGGCGTCGATACGTGCGGTGGCGAAGGCCTCGAAACCGGCCCCCGGCTGGCGCGCCCGGAACGCATCGGCGAAGGGGTCGTCCACCTGCGCCGCGCCGGCCATCTCGGCGATCACGGCATGGCCGCAGAAGGGGACGTAGACCTCGGAATAGCCGCCTTCATGCGCCATCACGACTTGTCCGCCGCAGATATCCTCCGCCAGCGCCGTCACCTGCGCCGTCATTTCGCGGAAGGTCTCGGCGGTGGCGAGCATCCGGCCGAGCGGGTCGATCAGTGCGGCGTCGAACCCGCAGGCGACGATCACCGCATCGGGTGCATGTGCGCGCATCGCAGGCAGGGCGAGACGCTCCATCGCGGCAAGATAGGTCGCGTGCCCCGAACCGGGGGGCAGGGGGATGTTGAGGTTCGCCGTCGCATCCGTGTCGAAGCCGCCGGTGTCGAGCGGGTAATTGTTCTCCTGATGGATCGAGATGGTCAGCACGTCCGCATCCTCGGCAAAGATTGCCTCGGTGCCGTTCCCATGATGGACGTCCCAGTCGAGCACGACGACCCGGCCGAGCATGCCGGCCGCCTGAGCCCGGCGGATGGCGAGGGCGATGTTGGCCAGCAGGCAGAAACCGTTCGGCGTCTCGGGCAGGGCGTGATGTCCCGGCGGACGGCACAGGGCATAGGCATTGTCCAGATCGCCCGACAGCACCGCGTCGAGCGCATCCCCCACCAGCCCCGCCGACAGCGCCGCGATCTCGAAGCCGCCCGGCCCGAACGGCGCGCGCATTCCAAGCTCCCCGCCCTTGTCTCCGGAGGCCGCGGCGAATGCGTCGAGGTAGGGGGCGGGATGTACGCGCAGCAGATCCTCGCGCGTCATCGGCGCCGCGCCGCGCGTGGCGACCGTGTCCATCAGGCCCGTGATCCGCATCAGGTTCACCAGCCGCCGCTTGGTCTCCGGATCCTCGGGAAGGCCGCCGCCGCCCGCGATCGGCTGTATCAGCCCGCCGACCGGCGCCATCTGCGCGTAGTTGCCGCCGCCGTGCCAGAAGCAGTACTCGTCGAAAAAGAAACCCGTCGTCATGTGCCCCCCTTTTGCGGCTAGGGAGACATAACGGACCCGCGATGGGAAGCCGCCCGGGTGGCGGTTTTTCAGGATGGATGCGTCCGGATCCGCCAATTACCCATGGGTAATTGGCGGATCCTGTTGATAGAAAGAACTAATTTTCAGAGGTCCGGATAGATCGGGAACCGGTCGCACAAGGCCTTCACCTTGGTCCGGACCGCTGCCTCGACCTCGGCGTTGCCGTCCGGGCCGTTCGCCGCAAGCCCGTCCACCACTTCCACGATCAGGCGCGCCACGTCGCGGAACTCCGCCTCGGCGAAGCCGCGCGTCGTGCCGGCCGGCGTGCCGAGACGGATACCGCTCGTCACCGTCGGCTTCTCGTCATCGAAAGGAATGCCGTTCTTGTTGCAGGTGATATGCGCCCGGCCCAGCGCATTCTCGGTGGCGTTGCCCTTCACCCCCTTGGGGCGCAGGTCCACCAGCATCAGATGCGTGTCCGTGCCCCCGGTCACGATGTCGAGCCCGCCGGAAATCAGCTCCTCGGCCAGCGCCTTCGCATTGGCGACAACCTGCTTCTGATAATCCGTGAAGTCCGGGCGCAGCGCCTCGCCGAAGGCCACGGCCTTGGCGGCGATGACATGCATCAGCGGCCCGCCCTGGATCCCGGGGAAGATGGCGGAATTCACCTTCTTCGCGATTTCGGCATCGTCGGTCAGGATCATGCCGCCGCGCGGGCCGCGCAGTGTCTTGTGCGTGGTCGTCGTCGCCACATGCGCATGCGGGAAGGGCGAGGGGTAGAGACCCGTCGCCACGAGCCCGGCGAAATGCGCCATGTCCACCAGAAGATACGCACCGACCGAATCGGCGATCTCGCGCATGCGGGCGAAATCGATGATGCGCGGGATGGCCGAGCCGCCGGCAATGATCATCTTCGGGCTGTGTTCAGTCGCGAGCGCCTGCACCTGATCGTAATCGAGCCGCAGGTCGTCCTGCCGCACGCCGTATTGCACCGCCTTGAACCATTTGCCCGACTGGTTCGGTTTCGCCCCGTGCGTCAGGTGCCCGCCCGCATCGAGCGACATGCCCAGGATCGTGTCGCCGGGCGTCAGCAGCGCGGTGAACACGCCCTGGTTGGCCTGCGATCCGGAATTGGGCTGCACGTTGGCATAGCCGCAGTTGAACAGCTCCTTGGCCCGGTCGCGCGCCAAATCTTCGGCGATGTCGACATATTGGCAGCCGCCGTAATACCGCCGGCCGGGATAGCCCTCGGCGTATTTGTTGGTCATTACGCCGCCCTGAGCCTCCATCACGGCGCGGCTGACGATGTTCTCGGAGGCGATCAGCTCGATCTCGTCGCGTTGACGGGTCAGCTCCTGGCGCGTGGCCTCGGCGATCTGCGGATCGGTGTCGGCGAGCGAGGCGGTAAAGAATCCGGGGGCACGGTGTGGGGCGTTCATCGAAGGCTCCTGCATAGGGTGAGGGCCTCATACGCGGACGGGGGCCGGGACGAAAGCGGCCAAAGCGGCGCATCGCGCACCGTCCGCGTCACCGATGCGTGGCTTGCGTTTCCGATGGGCGCACGACAACCCTGTCCGCGCCCAAACCCGAACGGATCCATGCCCCGCGCCAAGAACGTCACGATCCTCGCCTCCGACACACAGGAGGCGCAGGCCGCCGCCGCCCGCCTGACCGAACGCTACGGCAATGTGCCGCTGGAGGAGGCGTCCGTGATCGTGGCGCTGGGCGGCGACGGCTTCATGCTGGAGACGCTGCACGGCACGATGCATGTCGATGCGCCGGTCTACGGGATGAATCGCGGCACGGTCGGATTCCTGATGAACGATTACCGTGAGACCGGGCTGACGGCGCGGCTTGCGCGGGCGGAGGAGGCGGTGATCCACCCGCTGCGCATGACCGCCACCCGCACGGATGGGGAGGTGGTCGACGCGCTGGCGATCAACGAGGTCTCGCTTCTGCGGGCGGGGCCGCAGGCGGCGCGGCTGCGGATCTCGGTGGACGGTCGCGTGCGCATGGAGGAGCTGGTCTGCGACGGGGCGCTGGTTTCGACGCCGGCGGGATCGACGGCCTACAACTACTCGGCCCATGGACCCATCGTGCCGATCGGGTCGGGCGTTCTGGCGCTGACGGCGATGGCGGCGTTCCGGCCGCGGCGCTGGCGCGGGGCGCTGCTGCCGCAGGTGGCAAGCGTGCGCTTCGAGGTGATCGATCCGGTCAAGCGGCCGATGATGGCCGAGGCTGACGGCCACTCCGTCTCCGACGTGGCCGTCGTGGAGGTCGTGAGTGACAGTTCGGTCAGCCACCGGCTGCTGTTCGATCCCGGCCACGGGCTGGAGGAGCGGCTTCTGCGCGAGCAGTTCACCTAGACGAGGCGGCTGTTCTCCGGCGCCGCGTCGGGCTCGTCCTCCGACCGCTCCGGCTCCACGTGCCCCCGCTGGCCCAGCCACCGCGCCACCAGAAGGCACAGCACCGCCCAGCCGGCCCCGGCCAGCCAGCCGGCCGCGACATCGGTGGGCCAATGGACGCCCATGAAGACCCGGCTGATCCCCACGAGGATGGTCAGCGCCACCGCCACCGAAAGCACGTATGTCTTGAGCCGCCGGCGTGTGAGCACGCGCGCGATCAGCACGCCGAGCGTGAGATACGCGACCGCCGCCATCATCGAATGGCCCGAGGGAAAGGAGGCCGTGTGCACGATCGAACCGTGCGGCACGAGGTCGGGGCGCGGGCGGCTGAACGCCTCCTTGGCGATGCCGGAGATCAGGATGCCCCCGCCGACGGCGACCCAGAGATAGAGCATCGAACCCCATTGCCGCTGCAGCAGGAAGAAGCCGCCCACGAGAAGCGTCGCCAGCGTCAGCACGATCACCCCACCGAGCGCGGTCAGGTCGCGGCCCATCTCCTCGAGCCAAGGGGGGCCAATGGGGTTGGAAAGGTCTCCCTCGGTCCGCAAGAGGAGGAGGAGATCGCGGTCTAGATCGCGGGTCGATCCCTCGATCACCTCGTCGGCGAGTTCCGCGAAGCCCCACACGGCCAGCACGGCGAGCGCGAGGAAGATCAGCGTGGACAGTTCGACATTGCGGCGCAGAAAGGCGCGGGCGGAGGAATACGGCATGGAGGCGAAACCGGTTCCGAAGCCCCCCGGTTCCCCCGGTGCTTGCGGCCCGTGCCCCGACCGGCCTAGAACCGCGCGGATCCACGGAGACCGCAATGCCCCGCACACTCATCACCTCGGCCATTCCCTATATCAACGGGATCAAGCATCTGGGTAATCTGGTGGGAAGCCAGCTTCCCGCCGACCTGCATGCCCGCTACCTGCGCGCGCGGGGGCACGAGGTCATGTTCATCTGCGCCACCGACGAGCATGGCACCCCCGCCGAACTGGCCGCGAAGAAAGCGGGCAAGCCGGTTGCGGAGTATTGTGCCGAGATGTGGCAGGTACAAAAGGACCTCGCGGAGGGGTTCCGGCTGTCCTTCGACCATTTCGGCCGGTCCAGCAGCCCGCAGAACCACCGGCTGACGCAGCATTTCGCCGGGCGCCTCGACGCGGCGGGCCTGATCGAGGAGCGGTCGTCGCGGCAGGTCTATTCCAATGCCGATGCCCGGTTCCTTCCCGACCGCTACGTCGAGGGAACCTGCCCGAATTGCGGCTACGACCGCGCGCGGGGGGACCAGTGCGAGAACTGCACCAAGCAACTCGACCCGACCGACCTGATCGAGCCGCGCTCGGCGATTTCGGGCTCAACGGATCTGGAGGTGCGCGAGACGAAGCACCTGTTCCTGCTGCAATCGAAGCTGCGTAACGCGCTCGACGAATGGATCGACGGGCAGACGGGCTGGCCGGTGCTGACCACGTCCATCGCGAAGAAATGGCTGCATGACGGCGAGGGGCTTCAGGATCGGGGCATCACCCGCGACCTCGATTGGGGCATCCCCGTCCGCAAGGGGCCGGATCCCTGGCCGGGGATGGAGGGCAAGGTCTTCTATGTCTGGTTCGATGCGCCCATCGAATACATCGCCGGCACCGCCGAATGGGCCGAGGCGAACGGCCATGACGATACCGCCTGGCGGCGCTGGTGGCGCGAGGACGAGGGGGCGGAGGACGTCCGCTATGTGCAGTTCATGGGCAAGGACAACGTGCCGTTCCACACGCTGAGCTTTCCGGCCACGCTGATCGGGTCGGGCGAGCCGTGGAAGAAGGTCGATTACCTCAAGTCCTTCAACTACCTGAACTATGATGGCGGCCAGTTCTCCACCTCGCAGGGGCGCGGCGTGTTCATGGACCAGGCGCTGTCGATCCTGCCGGCCGATTACTGGCGCTGGTGGCTCCTGAGCCATGTGCCCGAGAACGGCGACACGGAATTCACGTGGGAGGGGTTCCAGTCCGGCGTGAACAAGGATCTCGCCGACGTGCTGGGCAACTTCGTGAGCCGGGTGACCAAGTTCTGCCGCTCCAAGTTCGGCGAGGCCGTCCCCGAGGGGGGCGCATGGGGCGACGCGGAGCAGGCGCTGGTGGCGCGGCTCTCGGCGGGGCTGACCGCCTATCAGCGTCACATGGACGCCATCGAGATCCGCAAGGCCGCGGGCGAGTTGCGCGGTCTGTGGGTCGCGGGCAACGAATACCTGCAGGAGGCCGCGCCGTGGGCGGCCTTCAAGACCGATCCGGATCGCGCGGCGATGCAGATCCGTCTCGCGCTCAACCTGATCGGGTTCTACGCCGTGATCTCGCGGCCCTTTATCCCGGATGCCGCCGATGCGATGCTTTCGGCGATGCGGATGCAGGGCGATGGCTGGCCGCAGGATGTGGCGGCGGCATTGTCGATGCTGGAGCCGGGGCACGGCTTCGAGGTGCCGGACGTCCTGTTCGCCAAGATCACCGACGAGCAGCGCGACGGATGGGCCGCCCAATTTGCCGGAACGCGTGCGTGATGCACGGCGGCATGTCCGCGGTCTGACGTGGAGGCGGTTCGGTCGCCCGGTGCGGAACCCGGGCGCGCATGGAACGTTGTGCGAACATCCAGAAACGCGAGGATGACATGGCAGACGAGACCGACACCCCCAAGCAGGACGCTCCCGGCAATGCCGCCAAGGACCCCGAAAATTGGACGACGGGCGAGGAAGAGATGACCGGCGCGCAGGCGAGCTATCTCAAGACGCTTTGCGAAGAGGCCGGGGAGGAATTCGACCCGAGCCTGTCCAAGGCCGAGGCGTCCAAGCGCATTGACGCTCTGCAGTCCAAGACCGGCCGCGGCGCCTGACCGGCCGGCGGTGGCGCGGGGCCATGCGCCGCCGCGCACCGGCGGAAGACCGAAAGACATCCTTTTTGCCGTTGGCGCCCCTCTTGAACGGTGCCCGTGGCATTCCCAGATCCCGTGCGTCGGAGGCCGGTACCGGGTCCGACGTCGACGCCCCGGTCCATGGATGGAGGGGGCGACACGCAGTATCGCTTTGAAAAGGATGCAAGCATGCGAACCTATGACTTTACGCCGCTTTACCGTGCCACCGTCGGATTCGACCGGATGGCCAATCTGGTCGACCGGGCGATGACCGCCGACACGGCAACGACCTATCCCCCTTACAACATCGAAAAGCTGGGCGAGAACGACTACCGCATCTCGATCGCCGTTGCGGGTTTCACCGCCGACGAATTGTCGATCGAGGCGCGCGAGAACCAGCTGATCGTGACCGCCCGCAAGGCCGAGACCGACGAGACGCGGACCTATCTGCATCGCGGCATCGCCACGCGCGCCTTCGAGAAGAGCTTTCAGCTGGCCGATCATGTCCACGTGACGGGCGCGAGCCACGCCGATGGAATGCTCCATATCGAGCTTGAGCGTCAGGTGCCCGAGGCTCTGAAGCCCCGCCGCATCGAGATCGCCAAGGGCAAAGGTGGCGAGGCGCCCGCGATCGAGGGCGAAAAGGAAACCGTCGAGGCCTGATTTCCACCGGCCTTACGGTTCAAGACGATGCGCGTCCCGAAAGGGGCGCGCTTTTTCGTTCGGGGGCACGTCCATCATCCCTGCTTGTTCAGAACCATTGTCCCGGCTCCATCAGGCCCAGATCCATCAATTGCTGCGCCCGCCATTCGAACCGCACCGAGCCGTCCCACCGGAACGCGTCGATCGCCCAGCGTGAGCCGGGGTTGGTGGCCAGCGCCTTGGCCGCGCGAAACGACGCCGTGCAGGCGGTCAGGGAATGGTGCCATGGGCAGGCATAGGTGTTCATCTCCTCGTCGGTCATCCGGTGATCGGGCGTCAGGCGAAGATCCGGGCGGGCGCGGAACATCGCCACCCGGTCGATCCGGCGGCGATCCTCGGGGACATGCTCCTCGAACCGCCAGCGCAGGCCGCCGAAGACGTCCAGCTGCCGGTCCTTCGCGCCGTCGGGGCCGGGCCGGGCCAGCGCATAATACCCGGCCTCGTCCATCCATGTCTCGGCAAGGTCGACGCCGTTGCCGTCCGGCGTGCCGGCGTAGAGGTCCACGGTGAAGGTCAGGATGGCGTCGCGCCGCTCCTCGACACAGAACGCCATCGCCTCGCCGATGCGGCGGGTCTCGGCGAAGGGATGGAACAGGTATTCGGCGTTGTGACACCACGCCGTCCACGCCCCGGATGGCCGCGCGGGGATCAGGGCGTTGACGCAGGTGGCGGCCATGTCGTCGGGCCGTTGCGGCAGGATCAGGTGGTGTACCCCCTCCGGCGCCGGCCCGGGGAGGGTCACGCCGGGCGGGGTGGCGAGGATCACGTCGGGGTAGCCGGCCGCGAGATGGTGTTCGAGGCTGGAGCGGATCTCCACCTCGTCCTCGCAGACGAGCATCAGGAGCGGCCCGGCCCCGAGCGCACTGGCGCGTGCCGTCATGTCGCCCAGCGAGGTGAACTCCATTCCGCAATCCTGTCGATCCTGCCCGGCCGCACAATTCCCGATCGCACCCGGCCCCGCAACCGGCCGCGGGCGCGTTGCGCGCGGACCTGTGGCGCGGTAATGCGCGGGATCACCTCGAGAGGATCGTGACCGATGGGCGACGCGAAGAAGCTGCACATCAAGACCTATGGCTGTCAGATGAACGTCTATGACAGCGAGCGTATGGCCGAGGCGCTGAGCGTCGAAAGCCTCGGCGCCGAGGGCTACGAGGTTACGGACAGGCCTGAGGAGGCCGATCTGATCCTGCTCAATACCTGTCACATCCGGGAGAAGGCGGCCGAGAAGGTCTATTCCGACCTTGGCCGCCTAAAGCCCCTGCGCGATGCCAAGCCGGACCTGAAGGTGGGGGTCGCGGGTTGCGTGGCGCAGGCGGAGGGGGCCGAGATCATGGCGCGTCAGCCGCTCGTGGACCTCGTGGTCGGGCCCCAGACCTATCACCGCCTTCCCGCCATGCTGCGGCAGGTCGCCGCGGGCGGCACGGCGCTCGACACCGAAATGCCGGAGGAGGACAAGTTCGTCCACCTGCCCAAGCTGCGCGCGCCCGCCACCCGGCCGACGGCGTTTCTGACGGTGCAGGAGGGCTGCGACAAGTTCTGCGCCTTCTGCGTCGTGCCCTATACCCGAGGCGCCGAGGTTTCGCGCCCGGCCGCACGGCTGATCTCGGAGGCGGAGGCGCTGATCGAGCGGGGCGTGCGGGAGATCACGCTGCTTGGGCAGAACGTGAACGCATATCACGGCACGGGACCGGATGGCGCGACATGGTCGCTGGCCCGTCTGGTGCGGCGTCTGGCGGAGATCGAGGGGCTGGCGCGGATCCGCTACACCACCAGCCACCCTAACGACATGGATGACGACCTGATCGCCGCGCATGGCGATTGCGCCAAGCTGATGCCGTATTTGCATCTGCCGGTTCAGTCCGGCAGCGACCGGATCCTGAAGGCGATGAACCGCAAGCACGGGGCGGCTCAATATCTCGACCTCGTGGAGCGCCTGCGCGCGGTGCGGCCGGATCTGGCGCTGTCGGGCGATTTCATCGTGGGTTTTCCCGGTGAGACGGACGCGGATTTCGAGGCGACGCTCTCGCTGGTGCGGCAGGCCCGTTATGCGGCGGCGTACACGTTCCGGTACTCCCCTCGGCCGGGAACGCCCGCGGCGGAGCGTCCCGAAGTGCCCGTCGAGGTGGCGACGGAGCGGCTGCACCGGCTTCAGGCGCTGATCGCGGAGCAGCAGCGCGCGGCGCAGGCGGCGATGGTCGGACGCGAGGTCGAGGTGCTGTTCGAGAAGCCGGGCCGGTTGCCGGGGCAGCTTGTCGGCAAGTCCGAGCACCTGATGGCCGTTCATTGCGACGCGCCGGACGAGATGCAGGGCCGGATTGCGCGCGTCCGCGTGACGGAGGCGAAGGCGAACTCGCTCGCGGCGGAGTTGGTGACGGTCTGAGTCTCAGGGGAAACGAGGCGGGAACTGCCTGGCGCCCGAAGACTTCGTTACGCGTTCGCTCGTCGGGGGCGGTGGCGCTTTCCCGAGGCGCCGCAACCGCAGTCCCGGCATCCGCCGGCATCCGCCTGTAAATCGGCGGCAGGCGGGAACGCTGCGGCTGTTTCGCGTCTTGTAGAATATGGGGTGAAACTTTTGTGACGCGGCCCCAAGTAACCTTGCGGGGACGCGCCGGTCGCGCGACCATCGCCCGAACCGATGCAAAGGACACCTGCTTGGCCACACTTCTCGCTCCCGAAGACAAGATCGCCGTCCAGCTGGACTTTCCCGACAACCGCCTGATGATCGACCTTGTGGGTTCGAACGGGGCGCATCTCGCTCAGATCGAACAATTGATGGGCGTGCAGATCGTGCATCGCGGCAACACGCTGATCGTCCATGGCGAGGCCGCGCCGGAGGCGGAGCGGGTGCTCAACGCCCTTTATGCGCGCCTCGAAGCGGGAAAGCAGGTCAGCATGGGCGTCATCGACGGCCTGATCCGCCTGCGGGCCGATGACGAGGAGAGCGGCCCCGGCGACCAGGAGGAGATGTTCCCCGGCCCGGCGCTGGAAATTCGCACGCGCAAGAAGACGATGGAGCCGCGCACCGACGCGCAGAAGGCCTATACCCGCGCGCTTCTGGAGAACGAACTGACCTTCGGGATCGGTCCGGCGGGCACGGGCAAGACCTATATCGCCGTGGCCGTCGCTGTGTCAAAGTTCATCACCGGCGAGGTGGACCGCATCATCCTGACCCGCCCGGCCGTCGAGGCGGGCGAGAAGCTCGGCTTTCTGCCCGGCACGCAGGACGAGAAAGTCGATCCCTACATGCAGCCGCTCTATGATGCGCTCAACGACTTCCTGCCGGGCAAGCAGCTTGCCAAGTTGCGCGAGGAGCGGCGGGTGGAGATCGCCCCGCTGGCATTCATGCGGGGACGCACCCTGTCGAACGCCTTCGTCATTCTCGACGAGGCGCAGAACGCCACGACGATGCAGATGAAGATGTTCCTGACCCGTCTGGGGCAGGGGTCGCGCATGGCGATCACCGGCGACCGGAGCCAGGTCGATCTGCCGCGCGGGGTGCAATCGGGCCTGCGCGACGCGGAGCATATCCTGCGCGGCGTGAGCGGAATCAGCTTCAACTATTTCACCGCCACCGACGTGGTGCGGCATCCGCTGGTGGCGAAGATCATCACCGCCTATGATGCCGAGGATACCCGCCGGGAGGCGGAGCGGGCGGAGAGGGAGAAGCGTTGAGTTTCGACTATGCGGCACAGCGGGCGGAGACGGAGCGGCTCTGGGCAGAGATGTCGGCCGCGCATGACCTGCCCGAAACCGGTCTGCTCGATCTGCATTTCGAGGCGGGCGACGCGGCCGACGCGACGGAGTTCATCGGCTGGCTGGAGGATGCGGGCTTCGACGTGGAGCATTATCCCGCCGACGAAGACGAGCCCGAAGCCATCGAGGCGCAGAGTTCGGAGATGACCCTGTCGCCCGAGACGATCCATGCGCAGGAGCGCCGCTGCACCGAAGTCGCGCTGCGCCACGGCTTCCGGCCGGTCGGGTGGGGGTTCATGCCGGCATGACACATGTCATCGACACCGTCATCGAGGATGACCGTTGGTCCGACCTGGAGCGTCTGGCCGGGATCGCGGTTCCCGCCGCGCTGGAGGGGCTTTCGGGCTGCGAGGTCGTGGTCTTGGGGTGCGACGACGCCCGGATCGCCGAACTCAATGCCGATTTCCGCGGCAAGGCCCGGCCGACCAACGTGCTGTCCTGGCCCTCGGCGGAGCGGGAACCGGGCGGCCGGCCCGACGGCGAGGAGCTTGGCGACATCGCCATCGCCTACGAGACATGCGCGCGGGAAGCCGCCGAGCAGGGCAAGACCTTCGAGGCCCATGTGATCCACCTGCTGATCCACGCGACGCTGCACCTGCTGGGTCACGACCACGAGGAGCCGGAAGAGGCGGAACGTATGGAGGCAACAGAGGTTGAGCTTGTGAAGGCCTTGGGTTTTCCGGATCCCTATGCCTCTGATAATGTGTAATCCGCCGGCTATTGACCGGCGCCAAAAGGAGGCCCCCCGGGTCCGATGACCGACGACGGATCGTCTCGCGCCGCGCATGGCGCGCAGGAAAACGGCGGCGACACGCCGCGCACCGGCCCGAGCGAGGCCGAAACCGACCAATCCGACACGACGCAGGAGGACAGTCTCGGCTCGCGGCCGGGATTCCTCAGCCGCGTATTCGGCGGATTGATCCCCGAGCAGCCGGAGGAGCCGGATTCGTTGCCCACCGGCAAGGCGATGCCTGGGCTGTTGAACCTGCGGCTCAAGCGGCTCGATGACGTGCTGATCCCGCGCGCCGAGATCGTCGCCGTGCCGGTCGACATCTCGCTGCCCGACCTCGTGGCCAAGTTCCGCGAATCCGGGATGACCCGGATCCCGGTATTCGACGGCACGCTCGACGCGCCGCTGGGCATGATCCACCTCAAGGACCTCGCGCTCAACCACGGCTTCAACGGGGATCGCGCCAAGCCGTTCGAGATGCGGGATCTGATGCGCACGCTGATCTACGCGCCGCCGTCGATGCCGATCGGAGTGCTGCTGACGAAGATGCAGACGCAGCGGACCCACATGGCGCTGGTGATCGACGAATATGGCGGGGTGGACGGGCTCGTGACGCTCGAGGACCTGATCGAGCAGGTCATCGGCGAGATCGAGGACGAGCACGACCAGGAGGAGGGCAAGTTGTGGCGGCAGGAGAAGGCCGGCTGTTACCTTGCGCTGGCCCGCACGCCGATCGACGACTTCCAGACCGAAATCGGCATCCGCCTCGTGGATGAGGAGGACGAGGAGGAGATCGACACGCTCGGCGGCCTTGTCTTCATGCTGGCCGGTCGTGTTCCCGAACGCGGTGAGGTCATCCCCCATCCCTCGGGCGCCGAGATCGAGGTGGTGGATGCCGATCCCCGCCGCATCAAGCGCCTGCGCCTGCGGATTCCGCAGGCGGCCTGAGCATTTGCGGCATCTGCGCCTCCTGATCCCCGTTCTGGCGGGGCTTGCCGCCGCGCTTGGACAGGCGCCGTGGGGGCTTTGGTGGCTTGCGCTGCCGGCCTTCGCGGTAGGGGTTCGGGCATGCGCGCAGGCCCGGTTCCCGGCGCTCGCCGGTCTGGCATTCGGGGTCGGGTATTTCGGCCTGGCGCTCGTCTGGATCACGGAGCCGTTCCTTGTCGATCCGGAGGTGACGGCATGGCTCGCCCCCGTCGCGCTCATCGGTATCTGCCTGGGCTTCGGCCTGCTCTGGGCGCTGGCGGTGTCGCTCGGCGCGCGGTATCTGGGCGGTGCGCTTGGCGTGGCCGTGGCGATTGCGGGGGTGGAGCTGACGCGCTCCTACATTCTGACGGGCTTTCCTTGGGCCTTGCCGGGTCACGTGCTCATCGCGTCGCCCGCGCTGCCGTCGGCATCGGTGCTGGGGGCGCATGGTCTGGGCCTCGCGGTTCTGGTCGGGGCGGGGCTGGTCGCGATGTTGCGGCCGGTTCCGGTGGCGGCGGGGATCGTGCTCTGGGCCGCGCCGCTGGTGATGGGCGCGGCGCTTTCCCCCGCGCCGGAGGGCGGCGGCCCCGTCATCCGGTTGGTGCAGCCGAACGCGCCGCAGCACCTGAAATGGGATCCCGACTGGATCGGCACGTTCTGGCGCCGGGGCATCGAGGAGACGGCGGCCGCCGACACGATCGGCCCGCCCGCCATGACGCTTTGGCCCGAAACCGCGCTTCCGGCCCTGCTGCGGCGTTCGCAAGACATTCGCCCGATCCTCGCTGCCGCTTCGGGCGGGCAGCCGGTGATGATCGGAGCGCAGCGGATCGACGATACGGGCGCGCCGCGCAACACGCTTGTCCTGCTGACCGGGCCGGAGGGAGAGATCGCCGCGCGCTACGACAAGCACCGGTTGGTCCCGTTCGGGGAATTCCTGCCGTTCCCCGATCTGTTCGCGGCGATGGGCTTCGGCCCGCTGGCCGCGCAGCTTGCGGGCACCTACCGGGCAGGCGTGGGGCCGGTCCTGATCAATGTGCCGGGTGTCGGACGGGTCCTGCCGATGATCTGCTACGAGGCGATCTTCCCGCAGGACGTGCGCGCCGTCTCACGCGATGCGCCGCATCCGCGGGCCATCTTCCACCTGACCAACGATGCCTGGTTCGGAACCCGGATCGGCCCTTGGCAGCATCTCGCCCTTGCCCGGCTGCGCGCGGCGGAAAGCGGGCTTCCGGTGATGCGCGCGGCCAATACCGGGATGTCGGCCGTCATCGATGCGCGGGGAAAGGTGCTGGCGCGGCTGCCGCTGGGGGAGGCGGGGCATCTCGATGCCGCGCTGCCGCCCGCACTGCCGCCGACGCCCTATCTCGCCACCGGGGACTGGCCCGCGCTGGCGGTGATCGGGCTGCTTGCGGCGCTGCTTGGCGTGCGAAAGCGGTTGAAGCGCCCGGCAACCCGACGTAGCGAGAATTACGGCGTGCCAACGGCTTCCTGACGGCGCGCGTCGCATGAACACATCGGAGCATTCATGAATACCCGCCGGTCCTATTCGTTCACCTCGGAATCCGTTTCCGAGGGCCACCCAGACAAGGTCTGCGACCGCATCTCCGATGCCGTGCTCGACGCGCTGCTGGCCGAGGAATCCGAGGCGCGCGTCGCGTGCGAGGCCTTCGCCACCACGAACCGCGTCATCGTCGGCGGCGAGGTCGGTCTGGCCGACAAGGCGAAGCTGCGCGATTACATGGTGCGCATCGAAGACATCGCGCGCGAATGCATCCGCGACATCGGCTACGAGCAGGACAAGTTCCACTGGCGCGATGTCGAGGTGACGAACCTGCTCCACGAGCAGTCGGCCCATATCGCGCAGGGCGTCGATGCGTCGAGCGGGAAGGACGAGGGGGCGGGCGATCAGGGCATTATGTTCGGGTTCGCCTGCGACGAGACCGCAGAGTTGATGCCCGCGCCGATCCTTTACGCGCATGCCATGCTGCGGCGGCTGGCGGAGGCGCGCAAATCCGGCGCGGAGCCGACCCTGCTGCCCGATGCGAAGTCGCAGTTGACCGTTCGCTACGAGAACGGGCGTCCGGTGGCCGTGGATTCCGTCGTGCTGAGCACGCAGCATCGTGACGAGAACCAGAGCCGGGAGGACATCCGCGCCATCGTGGAGCCCTATATCCGCGAGGTCCTGCCCGAAGGCTGGCTGCATGACGGCACCGAATGGTGGGTGAACCCGACGGGCAAATTCGTCATCGGCGGGCCGGACGGGGATGCGGGTCTGACGGGGCGCAAGATCATCGTGGATACCTATGGCGGCGCCGCGCCGCACGGAGGCGGGGCCTTTTCGGGCAAGGATCCGACCAAGGTGGACCGGTCTGCCGCCTATGCCGCGCGCTATCTGGCGAAGAATGTGGTGGCGGCGGGGCTGGCGACGCGCTGCACGCTGCAGCTGTCCTATGCGATCGGGGTGGCCAAGCCGTTGTCGGTCTATGTCGACACCCACGGCACCGGCGAGGTCGAGGCCGAAGCCATCGAGCGGGCGGTCAGGCGGGTGATGGATCTGACGCCGCGTGGTATCCGCACGCATCTGGGTCTCAACCGGCCGATCTACCAGCGCACGGCGGCGTACGGGCATTTCGGCCGCGCGCCGGATGCGGATGGCGGCTTCTCCTGGGAGCGGACCGACCTGGCCGATGCGCTGACCGCCGAACTGTAGAGCCAGCTCACCGCATGCGCGGGTGGTTCAGTGGGCCACCCAGCGGTGCAGGAGGTCGTCGCCAAGGCGGCGGGTCTCTTCGAGGCGCAGGCGCGGCGCGTCTGCGAGGCGCGCAAGCCCCAGAGGCGCGAGGGCAGGCCGTCCTTCCGCACCAATCGCAGCGCCCGCCGTGTACCAGTCGAGCCGATCCACAAGACCCGCACCCAGCAGCGCGGCGGCGAGCCTGCCGCCGCCTTCGCAGTAAACGCGCGTCAAACCGCGTGCGCCGAGGATCGAAAGCGCCGCCCGCGGATCGAGATGCCCCGTCGCATCGACCGGGCAGGGCAGGAGGGTCGCCCCGGGTTCCTTTATCGCCGCCCCCTCCTTGTGAAGGAGCCAGAGCGGTCCGCCGGGCCCACGCAGCCGCGCACCGGGCACAGGATTGCGGCCCATGACGATGCGGACCGGCTGCGGCACCTCGCCGAACCCCCGAACGTTCAGCGCCGGGTCATCCGCCCGCGCTGTTCCCGCGCCGACCATTACCGCGTCGTGGCATGCGCGCGTGGCATGGACATGCGCGCGGGCGGCGGGGCCGGTGATCCAGCGGCTTTCGCCCGATGCGGTCGCGATGCGCCCGTCCAGCGTCGCGGCGAGCTTGAGCGTCACGATCGGGCGGCCGTCGCTCTGCCGCATGACGAACCCGGCCTGAAGGCGTCGGGCCTCTGCCTCACGCACGTTTTCAATGACTTCGATGCCGGCGGCCCGCAGCTTGGCGATGCCGCGCCCGTCGACGCGGATGTCCGGGTCATGCATCGCGACCACCACGCGGGCGATCCCGGCGGCGGCGAGCGTATCGGCACAGGGCGGCGTGAAGCCATGATGGGAGCAGGGCTCCAGCGTGACATACGCCGTCGCGCCCTGCGCCGCCGCACCGGCCTGCGCCAGCGCGATTGCCTCGGCATGCGGGCGGCCGCCATCAGCGGTGCGGCCGCGGCCGAGAACCACGCCGTCCCGTTCGATGATGCAACCGACGGCGGGGTTGGGCCAGACACGACCCAGCCCCCGCGCGGCGAGCGCGAGTGCGGCGTCCATGAAGCGCGGGTCGGCAGTCACTGCTCGGAGGCCGGTGGTCGAAGCTCGTGCACGAAGCTCTCGAAATCGTCCGCCGCCTGGAAATTCTTGTAGACGCTGGCGAAGCGGACATAGGCGACCGTATCGATCCGCGCGAGGCTCTCCATCACGATCTCGCCGATCTTCTTGGATGGGACGTCGGTGTCGCCCATGCTCTCGAGGCGCCGCACGATGCCGGAGATCATCTGGTCGATCCGCTCCGGCTCGATCGGGCGCTTCTGCATCGAGATACGGATCGAACGTTCGAGCTTGCCGCGGTCGAATTCCTCGCGCTTGCCGCTCGTCTTGATGACGACGAGATCGCGCAGCTGAACCCGCTCGTAGGTGGTGAAGCGGCCGCCACAGCCTGGGCAGAAGCGGCGGCGGCGGATGGCGGCGTGGTCCTCGGCGGGGCGGGAATCTTTGACCTGCGTGTCGACGTTTCCGCAGAAGGGGCAGCGCATGTATGTCTCCGTGGCGCGGCCCTGCGACATGTCGCGGCGGGGCCCAAGGGTCGGTGCGCCGCCACCTTGCCCCCCAAGTGGTTGTGTTACAAGCCCGGCTTCGCGTCTCGAAGAAGATGCGCCGCGACCTCGCGACGATGCGGCCGGTCGCGGTGTTCGACAACGTAGATACCCTGCCACGTGCCCAGCATCATCCGCCCGCCGGCGACCGGGATCTGCAGCGAGGTCGGCAGCAGCATCGACTTGATATGGCCGGGCATGTCGTCGGGCCCCTCATAGGTGTGGGTGAGATAGGCCATCGAGGGATCGGTCGTCGGGGGAACGAGGCGGCGCAGAAAGGCGGCGAGGTCAGTCTGGACTTCGGGATCGGCGTTTTCCTGGATCAGCAGACTGGCCGATGTGTGGCGAATGAAGAGGGTCAGGGGGCCATCGCCCTCGGGCAGCCAGGCGGCGACTTGCCGGGTGATCTCCGTCAGGCCGGGGCCGTCCGTCTGAATTGTGAAGGTCGTGTGGGTCATGTTGTGTCTGCCTTCGGGACGTCGCGTGCGGCGCATCTGGCGGGCGAAGCGGGAGGTTAGCGCGGACAGATGGTGGCGTCGAGGCGGCGCAGGGCCGCGGGAACGCCCCCGCCGCCGAATTCGTTGAACATGTGAACCAACAGGAGGCCGACACCATGAGCCGACAAGACGAGACGTCGAAAAACCCGAACCCCCGCCACGAAACGCCCGGCGATCATACCCGACGTCATGACGTTCCGGGGCACGATCTCGGAGCCGAGGAGGCACGGAGCCCCGAGGACAACCGCCGGGAGGATACGCCGCGCAACCCCGAGGCCAAGCGGCCCGGCGCGACGACCAAATACGACACTCCGGCCGCCGATTCCATTGCGCCGGGGACAACGCACGACCCCAATTCGGTCACCACCGGTACCGATGTGGAGCCGACGCGCGGTGTCTATCCGCCCAAGGGCGAGGATAAGGACGAGCGGGACAAATAAGTCCGATGCCCGCACGTAGGTAGCACCCGTCGCCGCCTATTCCGCCGCCGCGTCGGGCAGTGCAGGGGCATCGTCCGTATCAAAGGTGGTCCCCAGTTCCTTTGAGGTACGCGCCCCGAGGCGGCGCAGTTTGTCGAACTGCCCGAGGACATTTCCGTTGCCGCGGGTCAGGCGGTCGAGGGCGTTGCCATGCTCCGCCTGTGCGCGGGCAAGGTGATCGCCGACTTTGCCAAAGGCGTCGACCACGCCCGCCATCTTGTCGTGGAGGAGGCCCGCGCGCGCGGCGATTTCCTCGGCGTTGCGCTGTCGCTGTTCGACCGTCCAGATATGCTCGACCGTCCGCAACAGCGGCATAAGCGTCATCGGCGCGGCGATGGCGATGCCCCGCGACATGGCCCAACTCGTGAGCTCCGGCTGTTCCTGCAGTGCGGCGGCGAGGGCCCCTTCGATGGGCAGGAACATGACCACGTAATCGACCGAACCGTCCACATGGGCGGCATAGTCGCGCCCTTCGAGGTCGGTGACATGTTTGCGCAAGGCGGCGACATGGGCGCGGAGATTGGCCTCGCGCTCGGCCGGATCCTCCGCATTGACGGCGGCTTCGTAAGCGTTGAGCGAAACTTTCGCGTCGATCACTACGGCGCGGGAGCTGGGCAGGCGCACGATCACGTCGGGGCGGCCGCGCGTATCATCTTCGCGCCGGAACGTTGCTTGCACATCGTATTCGCGGCCTTCGGTCAGGCCGCAATCCTCCAGCAGCCGCTCCAGAACCATCTCGCCCCACGCGCCCTGCCGCTGCTTCTCGCCCTTGAGCGCCCGGGTCAGGGCGACGGCATCGCGACCGACCTCCTCGGAACGCCGGGACAGGGCCTCGATCTCCGTCTTGAGGCGTTCGCGATCCTTGGCGGCGCCTTGATGCGCGTCGCGCAGCTCCCGTTGGAAGTGATCCACCTGTTCGCGCATCGGCTTGAGCAGCGCGTCCACGCGTTCGCGGTTCAGCGCGCCGAAGCGCTCCCCCTGATCCTTCAACGTGTCGGCCGAGAGGGTGCGGAAGTGGTTCGTCATCTCGGTCCGCAGGTCGCGCAGCAGGCTGACATCGGCCTCGTGCTTCTCCGACGCGCCCTGCAGGCGGGCAGTCAGCCCCTCGTTCGTGGCGGTCAGGCGACGAATTTCCTCATGCGCGGCTTTGAGGTCCGTTGCGATGTCACGGCGTTCGGCAGCGGCTTCGTCCAGTCGCGCCTCCAGACCTTCGATCTGGGTCGACAGTCGGACGCCCTCCCGCCCGAGCGCCTGCAACTCCTCCCGGTCGGATGTGGCTTGGCGGTCGGCCTCGGCAAGCTGGGTGTCGCGGTCGGAGAGGGCATCGGCCAGCGCGGCACAGCGTGCGCGGTCGGGAGCCGTGCGCCGCCAAAGTACCGCCAGGACCGGCACGAGGAGCGCGAGTACCGCAAGCGCAAGGATCGCCGCCTCAGGCGCGACGAGCAGACGACCCCGCATCCCCCCGAGGAACGGCGACGCGTCGAACAGGGCGGTGAGGGCATCGGACATGGGCGGCTCCGTCGGTGTTCCGCCTGTGTTCCGCGCCTACGCCTGTCTGTCAATCGCCGCACTTGCCAAGCGGGATGCGCAGGCCAAGTTTCCCTTACGGCAAACGAAAAGGAGAAAGTTTATGAGTATCGCTCGCGTGACCGAAATATCCGCCACGTCCGACACCAGCTTTGACGATGCGGTCGCCATCGGCATCCGCCGCGCAAATGAGACGTTGCGCAACGTGGCCAGCGCTTGGGTGAAGGAGCAATATGTCCGCGTGAAGGACGGTGAGGTCGATCATTATCAGGTCAACATGATGGTGACCTTCGTGCTCGATGACTGAGCAGGGCGGGGGGGGGGGGGCGTGGCGCGCGCCCCCTACTGATCCAGGAACGACCGTAGCTTCCGGCTCCGGCTCGGATGCTTGAGCTTCCGCAGCGCCTTGGCCTCGATCTGGCGGATCCGCTCGCGCGTGACCGAGAACTGCTGACCGACCTCTTCGAGCGTGTGGTCGGTATTCATGCCGATGCCGAACCGCATGCGCAACACACGCTCCTCGCGGGGCGTCAGAGAGGCGAGCACCCGCGTCGTGGTCTCCTTCAGGTTTTCCTGAATGGCGGAATCGAGCGGCAGGACGGCGTTCTTGTCCTCGATGAAATCGCCAAGCTGCGAGTCCTCCTCGTCGCCGATCGGCGTCTCGAGGCTGATCGGCTCCTTGGCGATCTTCATCACCTTGCGAACCTTCTCCAGCGGCATCTGCAGCTTGGCAGCCAGTTCCTCGGGCGTCGGCTCGCGGCCGATCTCGTGCAGCATCTGACGGCCGGTGCGGACCAGCTTGTTGATCGTCTCGATCATGTGGACCGGGATGCGGATGGTGCGCGCCTGATCCGCGATGGACCGGGTGATCGCCTGCCGGATCCACCACGTCGCGTAGGTCGAGAACTTGTAGCCGCGGCGATACTCGAACTTGTCGACCGCCTTCATCAGGCCGATATTGCCCTCCTGGATCAGGTCCAGGAACTGCAAGCCGCGGTTCGTGTATTTCTTGGCGATGGAGATGACGAGGCGCAGGTTGGCCTCCACCATTTCCTTCTTGGCCTGCCGGGCCTCCTTCTCGCCCTTCTGCACCTGGTTCACGATGCGGCGGAATTCGTTGATGTCGACGCCGACATACTGGCCGACCTGCGCCATGTCGGAGCGCAGCTGCTCGACCTTGTCGCGGGAACGTTCGAACAGCGCCTGCCAGCCGCGGCCCGACTTCTCGGTCATGCGGTCGACCCAGCCGGGATCGAGTTCGTGGCCACGATATTCTTCAATGAATTCGCGGCGGTTGATACGCGCCTGATCGGCCAGCTTCACCATGCCCGAATCAATCGTCATGATCCGGCGGTTGATGCCGTAGAGCTGGTCGATCAGCGCCTCGATGCGGTTGTTGTGCAGGTGCAGCGAGTTCACCAACTCGACGATCTCGGAGCGCAGCTGCTGGTAGCGGTTCTCCTCGCCGGAAGTGAAGCTGTCATCCTCGTTGAGCGTGGCCGAAATGCGCAAATCCTGCATCTCCGCGAGGTGCGCGTAATCGTCGGCGATGCGGTCGAGCGTCTCGAGTACGCGGGGCTTGAGTGCGGCCTCCATCGCGGCGAGGGACATGTTGGCGCCCTCGTCCTCCTCCTCGTCGTCATCGCTGGCGATCGGGTTGCCGTCGGCGTCGAGCTCGGGCTTCGACTCTGTCTTGGCGGTGTCGGCCTTCGGATCGGCATCGGCTGCGCCGACGACGGGCGTGTCCTCGTCCTCGCCGATCTGATCGCCGAACGTCGTCTCCAGATCGATGACGTCGCGCAGCAGAATGTCCTCGGACAAAAGCTCGTCGCGCCAGATCGTGATGGCCTGGAAGGTCAGGGGGCTCTCGCAGAGGCCCAGAATCATGGTGTTGCGGCCGGCCTCGATGCGCTTGGCGATGGCGATTTCGCCCTCGCGCGACAGAAGCTCCACCGAGCCCATCTCGCGCAAATACATGCGGACCGGGTCGTCGGTGCGGTCGAGCTTGTCGGAGCCGCCCTCGGTCGTGGCGACCGCGCCGCCTCTCTTGGACGCATCGACGACGGCCGTGGAGCCGGTGGGCTTCTCCTCGTCGGCATCCTCGGCCTCTTCCGCCTCGATGATGTTGATGCCCATCTCCGAGAGCATCGACATCACATCCTCGATCTGCTCGGAGGAGACCTGCTCGGGGGGCAGGACCTCGTTGAGCTGGTCATAGGTGATGTAGCCGCGGGTGCGCGCCTCGGCGATCATCCGCTTCACGGCGGCCTGGCTCATGTCGAGCGAATGGGCTCCGTCCTGATCCTGCTTCTGATCATCGTCGGTGTCCTTGGCCATCGTCGCGCTCCGTTCGGGGAGATTTTAACTGTCTTGTAGCGCCGGCAATCCGGTGCCGTGCTCGGGTCGTCGTCCGGATCCTCCCGCAGAGGCGGGTGCCGTGGCCCAAATCGCGCGAATCACTAGCGCGAATCAAGGACGGCTGCGACCCGAATCACTTCATCTTCTTCTTTTCCCAGACCTTCGTGTCGAGAAGGCCCTGCAGGTATCCGGACAAAGCGTCCGAATCGTCGTCATTCGTCTCCGGCCGGGCGGTGCGCAGGGCGGCGTCGCGCTGCAGGGCCGCCTGAGCCAGCCGCCAGGTCAGGGCCTCGTCGGCTCCGTCCTCGGCAAAATCCTCCATCGCCTCCCGTCGCTCCCGGTCCGCGCCGCGGCGGGCGGCAAGTTTGGCAAACACGTCCCGGATGCAAGGCCGGGCAATTTCAGGCTCCGGGCGTTGCGCCGGTGATATGCGCACATGGTTTTGCGCGAACAACGTTTCAAGGGGCGCGGCCCCCAGCGCGTCTTCGAGTGGCGCGCGGGCCTCGGCCGCATCGGGCGGCAGCAGAAGAAGGCGCGCGGCGATGTCGCCGTGGATATCGCGGCTCCAGTGGGAATATTCCAGCTCTCCGGCGAAATCGGAGATCAGCGACGGATGGCGGATCAGACCCGCCAACGCCACCTGCTCCAGCAGCCCGTCGGGATCGAGCGCCCCGGAAGCCAGCGCCGAAGCCCGGCCTTCGGACGTGGATTGCGCGGGCGGTTGCCAGCGACCGGGGCCGGAGCCGGGACGCCAGTTGCGGTTCGGGACGAACGGACGGCTCGGGCGCGCAGGTTCCGGCGGCGCGGCGGCGGGCACGCCGAAAAGCTCCCCGCGCAGGCGGGCGATCTCGGTTCCGTAATGCCGGCGCAAGGCGGGATCCGCGATCCGCTTGAGCAGCGCACGCAAATCCCGGTCGACCATGGCGCGGCGCTCGGGGCTGTCGAACTTCTTGCCCTCCACCTCACGCGCCCAGAGAAGCGAGATCATCGGCCGCGCATCGTCGAGCAGCGCCCGCATCGCGTCGCGCCCCTTCTCACGGATCAGGTCGTCGGGATCCTGACCCTCGGGCAGGACGACGAAGCGCAGGGCCTGACCCGCCTCCATCAGCGGCAGGGCAAGGTCCGCCACCCGCAGCCCGGCCCGTTGCCCCGCCGCATCGCCGTCGAGCGCCACAAGCGGTTCCGGCGCGATCCGCCAGAGTAGCCGCAATTGCCGCTCCGTCACCGCAGTGCCAAGCGGCGCGACAGCCGCCTCGAACCCCGCCTGAGCCAGCGCGATCACATCCATGTAGCCCTCGGCCACGATCAGCGGCTGGCCATTGCCCGCCGCCGCGCGCGCCGCACGGATGTTGTAAAGGTTCGCGCCCTTGTCGAAGAGTTCGGTCTCCGGCGAGTTGAGGTATCTCGCCTTGGCGTTGGGGTTCATCGCGCGCCCGCCAAAGCCGATGCAGCGGCCCCGCCCGTCGCGGATCGGAAAGATGATGCGGTGGATGAACCGGTCGCGCGCCGATCGTCCCTCCTCCGCCGGCACGGCGAGGCCCGCCGCCTCCAGCTTGTCGAACGGCACGCCCTTGGCACCGAATTCGCGGATCAGCGCATCGGATGCATCGGGCGCAAAGCCGATCTCGAACCGCTCCAGCGTCTCCGCCTTCAGGCCGCGCCGTTGCAGATAGGCACGTGCCTCGGCGGCAGCCCCGGTCGAAAGCTGCAGGCGGAACCATCGCGCCGCCTGTTCCGTCACCTCGGCGAGCTGCTCGCGCCGGTCCGTCTTCTCCGCGGCCTTCGGGTCGCGGGCGGGCATCTCCATCCCGGCCTCGGCGGCGAGAATCTCCACCGCCTCCATGAAACCGACATTTTCCGTCTCCTGCACGAAGCCGAAGAGGTTGCCTTTCGCCTGACAGCCGAAGCAGTAATAGAAGCCCTTCCGGTCGTCGACGTGGAAGCTGGCGCTCTTTTCCTGATGGAAGGGGCAGGGCGCCCACCAGTCGCCCTTGGCCTGATTGGTCTTCTTCATGTCCCACGTGACCTTGCGGCCGACCACCTGGCTGAGACTCAGCCGGTTGCGGAGGTCGTCGAGGAAGCTGTCGGGCAGGCGCATGTCCCCAATATCGGCATGCCTGCCCCCGGAGTCGAGAATGCGCGTGAGCGAAAAATATTTTCTGTGGATCCGGCCGACCCGACAAGGGCACCTAACCCGCATAATTCATGAAGCTGCGGACTTGTGCTCCGTGGGATGGTTTCCCCGGTCTCGGTTTTCTTGCGCGCACCCGGTGTTTGCGTCCGGTTGGCATGCCGGCCGGTGACTTGGGTCTTGGGCGATACGGGTTGATGTTTCGGGATTTGTCGGGGCGCTTGCGTCAGGCTGTTTTCGGTGGGGCGAGGGCGTCGAAGAGAAGGAGGAGAAGTCCCTTTCGGGGACACGATGCCGGCAGGGTCACGATGATCCGGGTCTTCTTTTCGACGATGGTGGCGGCCAGCTTGACGAGATGCAGCCGCAGCGTGTCGAACTGGGCGCGGCGCCATGGTGAACGTTTTGGGCAAGCCGCGCGAAGCTTCCACCAGACCCAGTAGGC
>NZ_CYPR01000003.1 GCF_001408515.1 Jannaschia seosinensis
CGAGGCGGAATGCTACAACTTCTTCAAGGCCGCTGGATATGAAACCGATTAGACGCAACACGCTCTAGTCAACGAGCTGATGGAGGCGCGCGACGAGCGCCGTCTGCTCCGCCTGCAAAAGCAGCAGGCCGCCGTCAAGCTGCTCATCATCGACGAACTGGGCTTCGTGCCGCTGAGCAAGACCGGCGCAGAGCTCTTGTTCGAGCTGATCTCGCAGCGCTATGAGCGCGGCTCCACGATGATCACCAGCAACCTGCCGTTCGACGAATGGACCGAAACCTTCGGCACCGAACGCCTGACCGGCGCACTGCTCGACAGGCTGACACACCACGTCAACATCCTCGAGATGAACGGCGACAGCTATCGGCTCGGCCAAAGCCGCGCCCGAAAGGCCCAAGCCAGAACCTGATCACCCGCCACAGGATTGGCCCTGCGGGCCAATGCGCCATGGCACGCGCCAGCTATGCGGCAAGCGCGCGCGCCATGGCGCTTGGCGCCCTGTCGCTGGCCTGGTTTTGCGCCGCCGCGTGGCCGGTTTTTACTCCGCCGTTGACACCCCGCACAATCAGTAGGACATATCTACATCTAGCCATAGGCAGGGCAGGCATTGAGGGCGCGGGGAGGGGACCATGCAAAGGCTGGTGAATTCGCAAACGCCGGACCGTCATCGCCGCACCGCGCACACGTCCACAATTCAAACGTCGCGGCACAGGTTCAACGTGCCAACCCCCTTCAGGCGCCTAGTCACCAGCCGCCCGACTTTTTCAAAGGATATCTAATCCGGCGCCCTGAACTGCGACGCCTGCCCATGGAAGGCCATCGAGGCGGCGCGTCAACGTCGGTCCGAAAGTCTGACGCGCTAGAAGCCCAGCGCCCGCATTGCCGACTACCAGTGACAAGTCGTTGAGGAGGTGCATACATCCAGAGCCATGCAATCTGTCCCTTTCCCTGATGGTCGAGGATATGTGGTCGCCGTGCACTGTCCGTGCGGCCATCTTGGCACAGTGCAACTTGACAGGGTGGCTCACTTAAAGACCTTCGATCGACTAGCGCGCTTGCGATGCAAGGCATGCGGGAGGCACGGTCAAAGTGACATACGGGTGCACCCACCAAGCTTGTCTATTAGCGGCGGACTCAACAAGGATACAGGAGCGCGGAGTTCGCTTGAGGCATGTCGCGCCGAACGTTCGGCACGGCCTAAAGATGGGCAATCCTGCACACTTTAGCTTTGACTTACCGCCCAATACTGTCCGAAGGGCGCTCGCGTCGGATATCTGCGGTCACTAACGTTCCGCCCGTCTTCTGCCGTCAATCCACACCTGCCCGGGGGACAAAATGGCGGATAGGAAACATGCTATCCTAGGAACCTATTGATAGCATTGAGGCTACTAGATTTTACTGGTGCCGCTGAAGGGACTCGAACCCCCGACCCCATCATTACGAATGACGTGCTCTACCAGCTGAGCTACAGCGGCACCGTGCGCGGGTCTCTAGCAGGGGTTCGGCGCTGTTTCCAGCCCTGAAATGCCCCTGCCGGTACCCATTTTTCGCTCTTGACCCAAAGTTACATCCGCGACGTTCCCGAGGTGGTCGGTGTCTCGTCTTGCGGCGCGGGCGGCGACTCGCCTGCCGGCATTGTGACGGTATGACCGACATCATCGGTCGTGCCGACGACAGTGGGGTCGAGCCGCCCGTCTTGCGTGCGGGTCGGCGCGGGGGCCGCTTCCGGGGCAATCGGCGTGACGATCTCGGCCTCCTCGCGCGGGGCGTTCAGTGCGCTTTGTTCGCCTGTCGACGCCGCGGCTCCGGCCGTTCCGCCAACGAGAAGCGGCAGCATGTCCGAACCGAGCGCGCCCGCAGCCTCCGTCCGACCTGCAGGCTCCGTCCAGGCCAAGCTGTCGAACGCCTCGCACCGCGTGCAGACCGGCAGCCAGTCGGAATGGACGGTCCCACAATTGGTGCAGACCCATTGCGGCCCGCGCGATGCCGACAAAGCCTTGGTCAGCCAGCCGCGCACCACCGCCTCGTTCGCGCCCTCACCCCGCTCAATCGCCGCCATCAGGGTCAGCGCGCGGCTCGTGGGATGCGTCTCGTAGGTCCGGCCAAGCGCCCGGCGCGCGCCGGGGAAATCCTCCGCCGCGAGATGCAGTTCGGCATCGAGCATCCGCGTCTCCGGTGCGTCGGCGGCCACCTTGAGGAAGGGCTGGAACCGCTTGATCCGGGCCTCGGGCGTCTCGCCGGGTTCGATGCCCGCGAAGGCCGCGGCCAGATCCGGATGCGGCGTCTTGGCCTGCGCGGTCCGAAGCACCTTGGCCGCGCGCCGTTTGTCGCCGCCTTCGATATGCATCCGCGCCGCAAGCACTGCGGCAGGGACCAGTTCCGGCGAAAGGCGGTTGGCCTCGAACGCCTCGGCGCGCGCCTTATCCATCTCACCCTTCGACAGCTTGTCACGCGCATCGGCCAGCGTAAGAACCGCCTCGCGACGCTTGTAGACATCCTTGGGCAGAGATCCGGATTTCAGCTTGGCTGTCAGGACACGACGCGCACCGTCCCAGTTCTCGTCGGACGCCTGAAGCCGCAGCAAGGTGTCCTGCGTCTCGACATGGCGCGGCTTTAGCGCGAAGGCTTTTTCCGCAAGTTTCAGGGCCGTGTCGGTATCGCCGGCTTCGAGCTTCTGGCGCATCAATCCGCGTACACCCACGAAACGTGTCCGGTCATGGCGCACCAGTTCCTTCCACGCCTCCCGCGCACGGTCGGTATCACCCGCCGCCTCCGAGGCCTGCGCAACCACGAGGGTCGTCACCTCGGGACGCTTGAGATACTTCTCCGCCCGCTGCGCCTTGACGGCGGCCTCGCGCGCCTCGCCCGAGGCCAGTGCGATCAGGCTGTCGGACAAGGCGTCGTAGCCCTTCCGCTCCCGGTTGCGATCGAAATAGGCCCCCAGCGCGGTGTCGTCGCCGTTGATGAAGCGCAGCGTGGCGATCAACAGGCCCGCCAATTTGAACACGACCCAAAGCGCCAGCATCAGCGCGAGGACCCCGAGGATCACCATGATCGGCGGCAGAACGTATTCCGCGCCATTGAACGTGATCAGCACCTCGCCCGAGACGGCCAATAGCCAGAGCACGCCGTAGGCCAGCGCGATGACGACCGCGACGAAGACGAGGATCTTGAAAAGCGACCAGAGCATTTAAATCCTCATTCGTCCTGCAGGTAGGTGTCGGCGGCGGAAACCGCCGCGGCGCGCGCTTCGGCACGGGCTTGCCATGCTTCCAGCACTTCGGCGGCGGCCTCGGGCAGCGTCTCGATCTCGGCCAGCGCCTCCTCGAGGTCGCCCGTGCGGATCGCCGCCTCGGCGCGGCTGAGCACGGCGTCAGGGTCACTTCCGGCACGCGGCTCCAGCGAGCGGGGGTTCAGCGCGTTGCGGAACAGCGATGCAACGCCCTCGCTGCCCGCCGCCTCCGCACGTGCCTCGCGTAGCGCCGTCCGCGCCAGAGCGGGGAAGTCATCGGCCAGATCGTTCAATGTCGGCACGCCTGTCTCTGCAAATCGTTCCAGAGCGGCGGGCGGATCGCCCAGAACCGCAAGCGGCTCGACGTAGGTGGCGCCGGATTCAAGGGCCTGTGCCACCTGATTGCGCGCCGCCTCGCGTGCGCGACTGACGGCCTCGGTCTCGACGCTCTCGGCACGGGCGCTGGCTTCGGCCAAGGCGGCCTCGGTTGCTTCAATGCGGGCAGCCAGATCGTCGCGCAAGGCGGCGATGTCGGACTCGTTCGCGGCCACATCCTCGGAAATGGCGGCCACGTCACCGGACACCATATCGACGTCGTCGGAGATGGTGGAGAGACGGCTGCGAATCTCGTCGACGGCCTCCGTCAGGTCCGCGATCTCGCCGCGCAGATCTTCCGCCAGCGGCTGGGCCCCGGGGGCGGCATCGGACGGAACGGCGGTCGATGCACCCGCAGCCGGGCTGCCGCGTTCCGAAGGCTCGGCCGCCGGCGCGGATTCGAGTGCCGCCACCCGCATGGCCAGCGCGGCCAGATCGGAGGCGAACGCGTCCTGTGTCGCCTCGATTTCGGACAAATCGACCGGCGCCGCGACCTCGGCAGGCTCGAACGTAGCGACCTCCTCCTCAAGCGCGGCGATGCGAGCCGGATCGACACCCGGCGCCGGAACGCCCGCCGTAAACAGCGCGATGACATAGCCGATTCCGCCCGCCATCAACCCGCCGAGCACCAGCGGCACGAAACCTCCACTTCGCCGGCGTTCCCCGGCAGCGGGCGAAGATTTCGGCGACGGCTGCGTCACAAGCGGATGTCCCGTGGCATCGGACTCGTCCGACGCTTCGCGATCCGATTCCGGGCGCGGATCCGGACCGACCTCGGATCCGGCGACCGCCTCGCCCTCGGGGTTGACGTAGATCTCGTCGGCCGCATCGGCCTCGCGCCGCACGGCCGCGTCGGCATCGGCGTCCGATGCCGCAGCCGTCTCCTCATCGGTCCGGCCGGGTTCTTCGGAGACAACCGTGGCGTCCTCGACCGGAGCGGACTCCGTCTCCTGCGCCTCCTCCTTGACGCCACCATCGTCGGTCGCGTCCTTTTCGTCGGGCACGTTATTCCCGACCTGCGAGGAATCGTCCGTGACGGCGTCCGTCTCGGTCATGTCCTTCGAGGCAGCCTCCGTCGTCCGCTGATCGGACGGCTTCGTTTGGGGTTTCTTCGTGCTGCGCGCCAAATCGGGATCTCCGGCAAGGTGGGTTCGCGCATTGTCGCGCCGTCACCATCAACACCTAGAGCGTGTTTCCGGGGCTCTCAACCTCCCGCTTCTTTAAATGCGCCCGGATCGCGCGGAGCATCGCCCCGCCGTCCGGAGCCCCGGCGGTGACGACGGGTGCGATTCCGGCCGAATCCCGAAGCGCATCGGCTACCGCCGCGCTCAAGCAGATCGCCCGCAGGTTGCCTGCCTCCCGTGGCGACAGGGCATCGCCAAGCAGCCGCGCCGTCCGCGGCGAATAGAGCGGGGCCACGACCGGCCCGGCCGAAAGTGCCGCGCGTGCCGCCTCCGCGAGCGGCACCGGTTCCTGCCGGTAGATCACCGCCTCCGCGACGAAAAGCCCGCGCACCCGCAACCGCGCCGCGAGATCGCCGCGCTGCACCGCACCGCGCAGATGCACCAGCGGTGGCGCGTCCTGCGGCACGATCTCCGCCAGCGCGGCCGCATCCGGCGCCACGCCGCAAAGGTCGAACCCCGCCGCCGCCGCCCTCCGCGCCGTGCGCGGGCCGACCACCCAGGCCGGCCGGCCGCCCGCGCCGCCAAGGAACACATAGCTGTCGACCCCGTTGCCCGAAGTCAAAAGCACGCCGCCCGGTATCTCCGGCAACGGGCCTTGGGGAACGATCCGCAGAAGCGGCGCGACGATCGCCTCCACCCCCTCACCACGCAGCATCTCCGCCAGCCGCTTGGAATCGGCAGCCGGACGGGTCAGCAGGACGGGCGGGACGGGCGGGACGGGGTGCATTGCCGGGCGGGCCTCCGAGGACTAGACGAAGGGTAAAGGTGGACGCCCCTGGACGGGGCCGCAAGCGGGTTGGCGGATGGCTGAGACGACGATCCTCGGGCTGGAAAGCTCCTGCGACGACACCGCCGCGGCCATCGTGCGCCGCGCGGCGGATGGTACCGGTGCGATCGTCTCGAACATCGTGCTGCGGCAGGACGATCTGCACGCGTCCTTCGGCGGCATCGTCCCCGAGATCGCCGCACGCGCGCATGCGGAAAAGATCGACCTTGCCGTCGAGGCAGCCCTAGAGAGGGCCGGGCTGGGCCTGCGCGATTGCGACGCCATCGCCGTGACCGCCGGGCCCGGCCTGATCGGCGGCGTCCTCGCCGGGGTGATGTGCGCCAAGGGCCTGTCGGCGGCGGCGGGCCTGCCGCTGATCGGAGTGAACCACCTCGCCGGCCATGCGCTGACGCCCCGGCTGACCGACGGGCTGGCCTTTCCTTACCTGATGCTCCTCGTCTCGGGCGGTCATTGCCAGTTCTTGCGCGTGGAGGCCGCGGACCGCTTCGTCCGGCTGGGCGGCACGATCGACGATGCGCCGGGCGAGGCCTTCGACAAGGTCGCCCGTCTCCTCGCCCTGCCGCAACCAGGCGGGCCGTCCGTCGAGGCGGAGGCGGCGGCGGGGACGGAGACGATCCGCCTGCCGCGCCCCCTGCTCGACCGGCCCGGATGCGACATGTCGTTCTCGGGGCTCAAGACCGCCGTCCTGCGCGCCCGCGACGCGGCGGTGGCGACGCATGGCGGTTTGCCCCGCGGCGTGCGCCGCGACCTTTGCGCATCGTTTCAGGCGGCGGTTCGCGACGTGCTGACGGAGAAGTCGCGCCGGGCGCTGGCCCTGTCCGGTGATGTCACCGCCTTCGCGGTGGCGGGCGGCGTGGCGGCCAATGGTACGCTGCGCGCCGCGCTGGAGGCCGTGGCGAAGGAGGCGGGCTGCCCCTTCGTGGCCCCGCCGCCGGACCTGTGCACCGACAATGCCGCGATGATTGCGTGGGCCGGAGCGGAACGGCTGGCTGCGGGTCAGGTCGACGACCTGACGCTCGCCGCCCGGCCGCGCTGGCCGCTCGATGCCGGGGCCATGCCGATGCTGGGGTCCGGCAAGCGGGGGGCCAAAGCATGATCGGCATCGTCGGAGCGGGGGCGTTCGGCACGGCGCTGGCCGTGACGCTTGCGCGGGCGGGGCACGAGGTGCGGCTCTGGGGCCGCGACGCGGCGGCGATGACGGCGGCGCGGACGGTCCGGGCCGTGCCGCGCCTGCCCGACGTGCCCCTGTCCGACGGCATCATGCCGACCGGGGACGCGGCGGACCTGTCGGATTGCGGCACGATCCTCCTGTCCGTCCCGATGCAGAGCCTCGCCACCACCCTGCCCGCCCTTGGCCTGCGCCCCGCCCATGCGGTCGCCGCCTGCAAGGGCGTGGACCTGACCACGCTGGAGGGCCCAACGCGCGTCATCGCCCGGTTCTGGCCCGACGCGACGCCGGCGATCCTGTCCGGCCCCAGCTTCGCCGCCGATATTGCGCGCGGCCTTCCGACGGCGCTGTCGCTGGGATGCGCCGACGCGTCCGTGGGCGGCAGGCTGCAAGCCGCCCTGTCGACCCCGACCCTGCGCCTCTACCGCACGACGGACGTTGCGGGGGTGGAGCTGGGTGGCGCACTCAAGAACGTCGTCGCCATCGCCTGTGGCGCGGCGATTGGCGCAGGACTGGGGGAGAGCGCGCGTGCGGCGCTGATGACCCGTGGCATGGCCGAGATCATGCGCCTTGCCACCGCGCTCGGCGCCCGGCGCGAGACGTTGATGGGCCTGTCGGGTCTGGGCGATCTTGCGCTGACCTGTGCCTCGCCCGCGTCGCGCAATTTCGCGCTGGGCCATGCGCTGGGCCGGGGCGAAACGCCGCCCGACGCGACGACAGAAGGCACCGCGACCGCCGAGGCCGCCCTGCGCCTTGGTGCAACACACGGCGTCGAGTTGCCGGTCACGGCGGCCACCGTGGGGCTTGTGGCCGGGCGGCTTGGGGTGGAGGATGCCGTACGCGCGCTTCTGGAGCGCGACCTGACCACCGAATGAGGCTTCGATGTTCCACGCCCTGATCTGCACCGACAAGCCCGGCCACCTCGACACCCGCATGGCCAACCGCGAGGCGCATCTGGCGCATCTGGAGGCCGATCCGCACGTGGTGCAGGCCGGCCCCCTGCTCGACGCGACCGGAGAGATGAGCGGCTCGCTCATCATCTTCGCCACGCCCGACCGCGCCCACGTCGAGGCCTTCGCCGCCGCCGATCCCTACGCCCAGGCCGGCCTGTTCGAGGACGTGCGCATCACCGCCTGGAAGCGGGTCGTCGAGCGTTGAGATACTGGCTCTTCAAATCCGAGCCCTCCGTCTGGTCGTGGGACGATCAGGTCGCGCGCGGCGATGCGGGTGAGGAATGGGACGGGGTGCGCAACTATCAGGCGCGCAACGTGATGCGGGAGATGGCCTTGGGCGACCGGGGGTTCTTCTACCATTCGCAATCCGAGAAGGCCGTCGTCGGCATCGTCGAAATCTGCGCCGGGGCACATCCCGACAGCACCACCGACGATGACCGGTGGGACTGCGTCGACATCAGGGCGCGCGCGCCGATGACCCGGCCCGTGACGCTCGATGCGATCAAGGCAGAGCGGGAGCTTGCGGACATGGCCCTGGTCCGGCAGGCGCGGCTTTCGGTGCAGCCGGTGACGGAAGTCGAATGGCGGACCATCTGCGCGATGGGGGACACCGATCCGGAGGCTTGAAACCAAATCGCCCATGCTGACGTTGCGTCAGCAGGAGGATCACCCATGACGTGCCCACGTCTCATTCGCATCGTGGACCTTCGCATCGACCCGGTTGCCGGACGCCTCGATGCGGTGGCCATACGCCGCGACGCCCGCGGCCGGTTGCTGCGGCAGCCGCTCAGCATCGCCGCCGACCCGCGCTGGAGCCACGATCAGGCCGTTCGCGCCGCCGAGCGCCACATCGCCTGACCAGGGGCCGTCCGGCTGGACAGCGCGGCGCCCCTGCCCTAGCCCCCGGATCGACCCGATGCCGGAGGCCTTCATGTCCAGTGACCGCATATCCGACGACCGCCTGATCGTCGCTCTCGACCTTCCCGACGCGCTGTCCGGGCTGCAGATGGCGGAACGGCTTGGCGACGCGGTCTCCTTCTACAAGATCGGCCTCGGCATGCTGACCGGTGGCGGTCTCGCGCTCGCCAACGAACTCAAGGAGGAGCATGGCAAGCGCATCTTTCTCGACATGAAGCTGTTCGACATCGGTGCGACGGTCGAGGCCGCCGTTCGCGGACTGGCGCGCTTCGATCTCGACTTCCTGACGGTGCATGGCGATCCCCACGTAGTGCACGCGGCCGCGCAAACCAAGGGCGACATGAAGATCCTCGCGGTGACGATCCTCACCTCACTCGACCGGTCCGATCTGGATGCGGGGCTTATCGTTGCGGGGGATCTTGCGGATCTGGTCACGACCCGCGCCGCCCGCGCCTTCGAGGCGGGGGCCGATGGCGTCATCGCATCCCCCCGGGAGGCAGCGGCAATACGCGCTTTGCCGGAGGCGGCGGGAAAACTGATCGTGACGCCGGGCGTCCGCCCGACAGGGGCGGAACGCGGGGATCAGAAGCGGGTCGAGACGCCCGCATCGGCCATCGTCGCCGGGGCCGACCATATTGTTGTCGGCCGCCCGATTCACGGCGCTGCCGATCCAAAATCGGCAGCCCACGCGATTTTGGACGAATTGCCGTCCGCCTGAGCGATCAGTCGACGGGCTCCAGCCCCTCTTCCGAAGGCACCCGGATGATCAACTCATCCTCCACGGCCGGGCCTTCGTTGGTCAACGCGAGAAGGTTCGGGAACAGGAAGACAGCCAACGCGCCGACAACAATGATCGCGACCACAAGGCCGATGTAATAGCTGCGCTTCGATTTATCGGGAACGGGGGCGTTATCGGGTTCGTGCGGCATGTCTCTCTCCTGCGGTGACCATGTCATGCGGTGTCGTAGCGAGTGAACCGTCGGCACGAGCCGATGTTCCGGCGACGAACCATCGCACCCGCGAACACGCAAAGGCCGCGCCGGCGAACTTCGAAAGTTCTGACGGCGCGGCCAAGCGTAACCGGTATTCCGGATCGGGCAATCTTACTCGGTCGGAACGACGGGCACGAGGTCGACATCGGCATCCGTGCCTTCGACCGCCGGCGCCGTATCCGCCGGCTCAACAATGACCGGCTCCTCATTCATGACGGCCGCGTCATCGTCTCCGTCGAACGCACCGAAGAGCCAGGCCAGAATGATAAGCCCCAGAATCACCGCGAGCGCGATCCAGAGCCACTTGGTCCCGCCGCTCTTCTTGTCGTCGGTGCGGTGCGCATTGGGATCGCGGTCATTCGACGTCTTGCGCGCGGTCGCGGAGTTGTGGGGATCGGACGGGTCGACCTTGTTGCGGCTGACATTGTTCGTACGCGGCGAATTGGATTGGTCATTGTTGGCCATGGCGGTACACTCCTTGCAGAAAACTATCTGCGTCCTAAACGCGCATGGCGGGTGGTTTGGTTCCGGCGACGGGCGGAACGGGCGCGGATTGGCCGAATTCCGCCTCAAGCAGGCTTTCCCCGCGTTCTGATCCGTCTGCCTCCCGGCGCCCCTCCCCCGGCACGGACCTCAGGATGACGGATTTTACTCCGCCTCCGGAGCATGAAATTGCCGGACAGGGTGCCGCGTATCAGCCAGCCGCCAACGCGGCCATCCAAGCGCCGCCCGTTTCGGGCGGCGAAACGATCGAATGCGCGCCGAATCCAGACGTCGTGACCGTTCATCACGCGACGAGGGCCCGCCGCAGGCCGCTCAATCGGCCGGAACGATTACGCCGCCGGGTGCGACGTCTCCTTGGGGCGGATTGTCGAGGTCCGGCGCATCATCCGCCCAAAACAGGGCCGCGATGACGATGATCGCGATGAGCGTGATCAGAAATATCAGCCCCCACTTGGCTTTTCCACGCTTGGGCGCGACGTCGCCGGATCGCATCGCCTGGTCGCCCGGCACGGGCCGAACCGGCGTGGCGGGCGTCTTTTCGGTGCCTGCCTTCACGCCGTCATCGATGCCGACCGGATCTTCCTTGCGTCCCGTGTCGCTCATCCGCCGTCTCCGACCATCCATCCGGCCGAAGCGAGCCAGAAGATCAGCAGGATGGCCACGACCAGCGCGGCGGCGATCCAGAGCCACTTGCGGCTTTTGCGGTCGGTCGGCGTCTCGACGCCCGCGCGGGCCGATCCGCTCGTGGCACTCACGTCGCCGACGGGGCGGTTGCCGGGCCGCGCGTCGGGCGACGGCGTGGTGGCGGTGTGGGTCTCTCTGTCGGGGGTCGCCATGAAACGCCTCCTCTCGCGTTGAACCGGGTCCGATAGACAACCCGAGGCGCGCGCGCCCGGTTCCCCCCGGCGCCGGGCGCGCGTATATCGGTGCCGTGCCCGCCCTGTGCCGCCAATGCCTGACCGCCTTCGAGGACGGGGCGCGCTGCCCCGCCTGCCGGTCGCCCTGCGTCACGCGTCATCCCGAATTGTTCGACCTGTCGATCGCGCACATGGATTGCGACGCCTTCTACGCCTCCGTCGAGAAACGCGACCGCCCGGACCTCGCCGACAAACCCGTCATTATCGGCGGCGGGCGGCGGGGGGTCGTGTCGACCTGCTGCTATGTGGCGCGCATTCGCGGCGTCCGCTCCGCCATGCCGATGTTCCAGGCGCTCCGGCTCTGCCCCGATGCGGTGGTCATCAAGGGGCGCATGGATCTCTACGTCGAGGTGTCCCGGCAGGTACGCGCGCTGATGGAGGAACTGACCCCGGCGGTCGAGCCGCTGTCGCTCGACGAGGCCTTCCTCGACCTGACGGGCACCGCGCGCCTGCATGGGGCCCCGCCCGCCGCGATGCTGGCCCGCCTGACCCGCAGGATGCAGGAGGAGATCGGGATCACCGGCTCGATCGGGCTCAGTCACAACAAGTTTCTCGCCAAGATCGCCTCGGATCTCGACAAGCCGCGCGGATTTTCGGTGATCGGGCGCGCCGAGACCGCGGCGTTTCTAGCGGATAAGCCCGTGGGCATCATCTGGGGCGTTGGTCTCGTCGGGCAGGAAAGCCTGAAGCGCGCCGGGATCAACAACATCGCCGATCTGCGTCGCTGGGACCGGACCGACCTGCATCGCCGCTTCGGGTCGATGGGCGAGCGCCTGTGGCACCTCGCGCGCGGCGAGGATCACCGCCGCGTCAATGCCAGCCGCATCGTCAAGTCCATCTCCAAGGAAACCACGTTCCACGAGGATACGGCCGATGGCGACGTTCTCGACGGACATCTCTGGCGCCTGTCCGAACAGGTCGCCGACCGCGCCAAGGCTAAGGAGACCGCCGGCCGCGTGGTGACGCTGAAGCTCAAGCGCTCCGATTTCACCACCGTCACCCGCCGCCACGCCCTGCCCGAGCCGACGCAGATGGCCGATCGCATCTACCGCGCCGCTCGCATGCTGTTCGATGCGCTCGATCGGCAGGGGTCGGCGCGACTGATCGGAGTGGGCATCTCCGACCTCGGCCCGGCGGCGCAGGCGGATCGGGGCGGCGACCTCCTGGACCCGAGCGCCGGGAGGCGGGCGCAGGCGGAGCGCGCGACCGACGCAATCCGCGCACGGTTCGGACCGGACGCCATTCGCAAGGGGCGGTCGCTGCGCTAGCGCGTCTTCGCGGCGACGCGCCTATTCGGCCGCCAGCGCCTCCGCCCCGCCGACCGCGTCGCAAAACCGCGCCACCGCCTCGGTCAGCAGATCGCGGACCTCGTCGAATCGGGCATTGCGCTCGATCCGCGCCTCGTCGAGATAGAGCGCGCGGTCGATCTCGATCTGGATCGCGTGGCGGCCCCGGGCGGGCTTGCCGTAGAACTGCGTCACGTAAGCCCCCGCGAACGGCGCGTTGCGGACCACCCGCAAGCCCAGATCCCCCAGGATCGCCTCCAGCACGTCAACCATCTCGCCCGAGGCCGACGCCCCAAACCGGTCACCCAGCACCACCTCCGGCGTCTGCCCGGCGGGCCCCGCCCCCTCGATCGCCTCGTGCGGCATGGAGTGGAAGTCCAGAAGCAGCGCTCGCCCGAAACAGGCATGCGCCTCGTCCATCAGTCCGCGCAGCGTCTCGTGGTAAGGCTGCCAGACCCGGTCGATTCGCGCCTGCGCCTCGCCGCGGCTGATCTTGCCGTCATAAATCGCACGGCCCTGTGCGACGACACGCGGGATCACGCCGAGCCCCGACGATATCCGCGGATTCGTCGCCCCCCGCGGCACGTCTTGGATGACCGCGGGGTCCAGCTCCTCGGCGGCGCGGTTGAGGTCGAGCAGCGCACGCGGCACCCGCGCCACCAGAAGCGGTGCGCCAAGCGACGGGATATCGGTCAGAAGCCGGTCCATATAGGCGTCTTCCGACGACCGGAGGCGGGCTGCGTCCAGCGAAGGCGCGGTTGCGAACTCCCAGTCGTAGTCGCGTCCGGAATGCGGGCTCGCCACGACGACCGGCGTGGTCGTCACGTGAGGCCGGAAAAGCTCATGGGTGGGTTTTGACATCAGGCGCCGTGTCTCCTCGCGGGGGAAGAATAGAACGGTCACAAAACCGCGGAAAGGGCTCTTGCACGGTCAGATGAAACGGACTATCCCCCGCCGCACCAATGCATCGGGGTGCACCGGGTTCCTCCCGGTCACGTCGGGGCAAAGGGCGATTAGCTCAGCGGTAGAGCACTTCGTTGACATCGAAGGGGTCACTGGTTCGATCCCAGTATCGCCCACCATCACCGTCCCGCAGGGACACGTATTTCACAGGCGTCACCGCGCGCCGCGATGACAGGAGAGCGTCCATGAAGGTTCGCAACTCGCTCCGCTCGCTCAAGCAGCGCCACCGCGATTGCCGCGTCGTGCGCCGCAAGGGCCGGGTCTACGTGATCAACAAGACCCAGCGTCGGTTCAAAGCCCGCCAAGGCTGAAACCGCGCGCCAGCGTGATCCTGAAGGGCCGTGCCGAAAGGTGCGGTCCTTCTGCCGTTCTGGGATCCGATTCGGGCGAATATGCTACGTCGCTTCCGCGCGATCACCACGTCGCGGTGTCAGCCGAAACGGCTCGCGTCGGACAGTCGACAATACGATCGTGCCTCCCGCCCGACCGCTGCCGGTCAGGCGGGAGACGCCGTCCTCAGGCCGCGGACGGATCCTTCGTCGTGCGCAGATAGGGGAAATGCGTGGTGAATTCTCCGAACTTTGCCTTGGCATCCTCGTCCGTCACCGTCGCCGGGATCACGACGTCGCGGCCCCGCTCCCAGTTGGCGGGCATCGCGATGCCATGCTCGGCTGCGGCCTGAAGCGCATCGACGGCGCGCAGGATCTCGGCGAAGTTGCGACCGACATTCATCGGATAGGTCATGGAGAGCTTGAGCTTCTTGTCCGGCCCGATCACGTAGACCGCCCGCACGCTCGCTGTGTCGTTCGCCGTACGACCCTCGGGCAGGTAGGCCTCGGCCGGCAGCATGTCATATGCTTTCGACACTTCGAGGTCGCCATCCGCGATGATCGGGAAGCCAGCCTCGGCACCGCAGAAGCCTTCGATGTCGGTCTTCCACTTCCGGTGGCTTTCGGCGTCGTCGACCGAAATGCCGATGACCTTGACGCCGCGCTTCTTCCACTCGGCGTCGAGCTGAGCCACGGCGCCGAACTCGGTCGTGCAGACGGGGGTGAAATCCTTGGGGTGGCTGAACAGAATCGCCCAGCTGTCGCCGATCCAGTCGTGGAAACGGATCTGGCCTTCGGTGCTGTCGGCTTCGAAATCCGGGACCGTCTGGTTGATGCGCAAGCTCATGGCTGTGTCCTTTCGGTTAAGGTTCACATCCTAGGTAGTGCGCACCGGCCTCGGGGTGAACCACCGCCGCGATCTTCGTGAGATCAATGCCGCGGATCGGCGGTCGCAAGAACTGCGCTCCGCCGACGGCAGTACGGGAGCGGGATCAGAACGGAACGGGGGCCGCCAGCCGCATCACCTTGCCGGTGATCGGATGCTCGAACTTTAGGCCCTCGGCATGGAGCATCATGCGGGACCATTCCTCCGGCCGCTCGGAATAGAACGGATCGCCCAGGATCGGGTGGCCAAGCTCCCGCATGTGGACGCGGAGCTGGTGGCTCCGCCCCGTGCGCGGCATCAACTGCATCCGCGTGGTTCCGTCCTCATGCGCCAGCCGGCGCCACTCGGTCACGGATGGCTTGCCGCGCTCGTGGTTCACATGTTGCAGCGGTCGGTTCGGCCAGTCCACGATCAGCGGCAGGTCAATCACGCCCTCCGGCTCCGCCACCTCTCCGGCGACGCGCGCGACGTAACGCTTGCGGATGCGCTTGACCTCGAACATCCGGCCCAGCTTGCGCTGCGCCGCCTTGGTCAGGGCAAAGATCATGATCCCCGACGTGTCGCGGTCCAGCCTGTGGCACAGCAGCACTTCGGGCCAGCCCTCCTCCAGCCGCGACAGAAGACAGTCCGCCAGATGCGGCCCCCGTCCCGGCACCGAGAGCAGCCCCTGCGGCTTGTCCACCACAAGCAGGTCCGCATCCTCGTGGATTACGGGGATTGGACCCGTTGGCGGGTCGTAGGGTGTTGAAGGTCCGGCCGAGACGTCGTCATGCATATGCGCCGCCTACCGCGTCACGCCGTCCCGTGCCAGCCGGTCGGAGGCGTTCATGCACGGCGTCGTTCCATCGCGCGCCCCAATCCGCCCCGCGCGCGGCCGGGCCGGTCCCGCGCGCGGCCGGGCCGGTTCCGCCCTCTGCCCCGGCCTGACGCCTCGACGTGCTGAAAGGTCCGCGCCGCGACCGGCATCCCTCGACGATCGCACAGGGCGTTCCATCCGGGCCGGACGGCGCGACGGCCGCAACACCGCGCAGGAGGTGGAACCCGCACGACCCGGCCCGTGTTCTGGGCGCATGACCCGCACATTCCTCGCCCTCGCCGCCACCCTCTCCGCCCTCGCCGTCACCACCGCCCGTGCCGAACAGGTGGGTGAGGTCGGCGTCGACTGGGTCGGCAACGATATCGTCATCGACGCCATCCCCGATCCGAAGGTCGAGGGCGTCACCTGCCACATCGCCTATTTCGAGAGGTCGCTGATCGACCGGCTGAGCCAGGGCAACTGGTTCGAGGATCCGTCCAACGCCTCCATAGCCTGCCGCCAGACCGGCCCGATCCGCCTGGGCGATATCGACACCTCCGACAGCGGCGAGCAGGTGTTCCGCGAGAGCCGGTCGATCGTGCTCAAGTCGCTGCGGATCAAGCGCATCTTCGACGAGACGAACCAGACCCTGATCTATCTCGCCCATGCGCAGGAACTGACCGAGGGATCGGCCAAGATGGCGATCTCGACCGTGCCGCTCTACGGGGCGGCGATGGCCGGCGACTGATCGCGCAAACGCACCCTGCCCGACCGCAACGGGCGGCGCGCCGCCGCCGATCGGAAACCCGCGACGTCGCATCGTGCCGCTGCCACGTCGCGGGCGGGTTTCGCGAAACCGGTCCGGCGTCGTAGAACGACGGGCAAAGGGAGGCGCGCCCATGTCCAAGACGTCCGATACGATCCGCTTCACACTCGACGGCAAACCCGCCGAGGCCCAGCCGGGCGAGACGATCTGGGACGTCGCGCATGGGCGCGGCCTGACCATCCCGCATCTGTGCCACCGTCCCGAACCCGGCTACCGCCCCGACGGCAATTGCCGCGCCTGCATGGTGGAAATCGAGGGGGAGCGGGTGCTGGCCGCCTCCTGCATCCGCACGCCGTCCGAGGGCATGGTGGTCACCACCGACAGTGCGCGCGCCACGGGCGCTCGCAACATGGTCATCGAGATGCTGATGGCGGATCAGCCCGACGCCGCCGCCGCGCATGACCGCTCCTCCCACCTCCGGCAGACGGCCGAGGCCGCGGGCGTGCGCGAAAGCCGCCTGCCCACGCTCGATGCCGACCGCATCCCGATCCTCGACGACAGCCATGTCGCCATGCGCGTGAACCTCGATGCCTGCATTTCCTGCGGCCTCTGCGTGCGCGCCTGCCGCGAGGTGCAGGTCAACGACGTGATCGGCATGGCCGGGCGCGGGCACGATGCCTATCCGGTCTTCGATTTCGACGACCCGATGGGCGAGAGCACCTGCGTCGCCTGCGGCGAATGCGTACAGGCCTGCCCGACCGGCGCATTGATGGAAGCGTCAATGCTGGACGACGCGCAGGTCGGCGATTCCGCCGCCTGGGACCGGGAGACGAAGAGCATCTGCCCGTTCTGCGGCGTCGGCTGTCAGGTGTCGCTCAAGTCGCGGGGCGACCGGATCGTCAAGGTCGATGGCATCGATGGGCCTGCCAACGAGGGGCGGCTTTGCGTCAAGGGGCGGTTCGGCTTCGACTACATCCACCACCCGCACCGCCTGACCATGCCGCTGATCCGGCGCGACGACGCGCCGCCGAAGGGGCTGAACGTGGATCCGGGCGACTGGTCATCGGTGTTCCGCGAGGCCAGCTGGGACGAGGCGCTGGAGGCGGCCGCGAACGGCCTGCGGGGGCGCGGACGCGCGGTGGCGGGGTTCGGCTCGGCCAAATGCTCCAACGAGGAAGCCTACCTGTTCCAGAAGTTCATCCGGCAGGGCTTCGGCCACAACAACGTGGACCATTGCACCCGGCTTTGCCACGCCTCGTCGGTCGCGGCCCTTCTGGAAAATGTCGGCTCGGGCGCGGTGACGGCCACGTTCAACGAAATCGAGAATGCCGACGTCGCAATCGTCATCGGCGCCAACCCGGTCGAGAACCATCCCGTCGCGGCGACCTACTTCAAGCAATTCACCAAGCGCGGCGGCAAGCTCATCGTTCTCGACCCGCGCGGTCAGGCGCTGCGGCGGCACGCCAGCCACATGCTGCAATTCCGGCCGGGTGCGGACGTGGCGCTCCTCAACGCGATCATGCACGTCATCGCCGAAGAGGATCTGGTCGACCGGCAATACGTCGCCGCGATGACCGAAAACTGGGAGGCGCAGCGCGAGCATCTGCGCGGCTTCGCCCCCGAAAAGGTTGCGGACCTGACGGGGATCGATGCGGAGACGGTGCGCGACGTGGCCCGCACCTTTGCCGGCGCGCGTTCCGCGATGATCTTCTGGGGCATGGGGATCAGCCAGCACGTCCACGGCACCGACAATTCCCGCTGCCTGATCTCTTTGGCCCTGATGTGCGGGCAGATCGGGCGTCCCGGTGCCGGGCTCCACCCGCTGCGCGGGCAGAACAACGTCCAGGGGGCGAGCGATGCGGGACTGATCCCGATGTTCCTGCCGGATTACGCTTCGGTCCTGTCGGAGGACGTGCGGGCGCGCTACGCCGACCTCTGGGCGGGGGATGGCGGCCACGCCGGAGAGATCCTCGCCGAAAAGGGCCTGACGGTGACGGAGATCCTCGACGGGGTTCACGCGGGCGATATCGGCGCGATGTACATTCTAGGCGAGAATCCGGCCATGTCGGACCCCGACGTGGACCATGCGCGCGCCGCGCTGGCTTCGCTCGACCACCTCGTGGTGCAGGACATTTTCCTGACCGAGACGGCGAATTATGCCGACGTGATCCTGCCCGCCGCCGCGTTCGCGGAAAAGACCGGCACCGTGACCAACACCAACCGGCAGGTCCAGATGGGCCGCCCCGCCGTGCCCCCGCCCGGTGAGGCGCGCGAGGATTGGTGGATCACGACGGAACTCGCCCGGCGCTGCGGGCTCGACTGGCGCTACACCCATCCGCGCGACGTGTTCGGCGAGATGAAGCAGGTGATGAACAGCCTCAGCAACATCACATGGACGCGGCTGGAGCATGAAAATGCGGTGACCTATCCGTCGCTATCCGAGACCGATCCCGGCCAGCCTATCGTCTTCGCCGACGGCTTCCCCCGCCCCGAGGGCCGCGCCCGGTTCACCCCGGCCGAGGTCGTGCCGGCGGACGAGGTTCCGGATGCGGATTACCCGATGATCCTGACGACCGGGCGGCAGCTGGAACATTGGCATACCGGGTCAATGACGCGCCGCTCGGCGGTTCTGGACCGGATCGAGCCGGAGGCGAATTGCTCGCTGCACCCCGCGACGCTGCGGCGGCTGGGTGTGGCGGCGGGCGGTCATGTGCGGCTGACGACGCGGCGCGGAACGGTGACGCTGATGGCGCGGGCCGACCGGGCGGTGGCGCTCGACATGGTGTTCCTGCCGTTCGCCTACGTGGAGGCGGCGGCGAACCTGCTGACAAATCCCGCGCTGGACCCTTACGGCAAGATCCCGGAATTCAAATTCTCCGCCGTGCACGTGGAGGCGGCGGAGGCGGTCGCGGCAGAGTGATGCCTCAGAACGTGACCGCGACCGAGAAGTTGACCACGCCGTCCACGTCCTCACCATAGGGCAGCACGTTCAGCCGGTATTCCATTCGCCCGGTGCGGTAGGCGCCGGTCAGGATACCGATGGGAACGAACCCGCCTATATTCGGCAGCAGCTCGTCCTGTGCTTCGTAGATGTCGACGAGATCGCCGTAATAGGCCGTCCCAAAACTCGCGCCCATTCTGAACGTGCCGGGGCCGATTTCCGCCACGCCGGTCGACAGGCCGATCACCGCGATGGGAGAAATCTCCTCGTAGGAGTTATAGAAGACGCCGCCTTCGGCATGCCATTCCGTCGCCCCTTGCCCGATTGTGCGGCGCATGCCGTAGGTCAGGCCGGGATTGACGTTGTTGTATGCGTCGCTGCCGACATGAAGCGAACCAACGAAGACGCCGATATAGCGCGTATCCGCCTGTGCCATCGGGGCGGCACAGGCGAGGACGGCGATCGTGCACGGGCGGAACATCTAACCCGGATAATTCACGAGAAGGCGGCGGAGGTTGCGTAACCGTCTGAAACTATGTATTTTTTTGTTATCGACGCCAAAGATTCAGATTTCAGCAGGACGACCTCCGCCATGACCCAGTCTACGTGCTCCACGCCCCGCCTGTCACCCCTGGTAGTGTCCCGGGAAGTGGTGTAGGAACTGGCATTCACCTGCTTCTTCATAGCTGGTGTCGCTCGTTCACTGGGCGGCGATCATCGCGCCCACGTCCGGATCGTTGCACACGGCAGTCAGCTTTTCTACCGGCATGTAGCGGCGGGAGACGGCCCACTCGTCATTTTGCTCCAGCATCAGTGCTCCGACGAGGCGGATGACGGCCTCACGGTTCGGGAAGATCCCGACCACGTTGGTGCGCCGCTTGATCTCCTTGTTCAGGCGCTCCAGCGGGTTGGTGCTGTGCAGCTTCGCGCGCAGGCGTTCATCGGAGGTCATGTAGGCGAAGACATCTTGCTCAGCCTCATCCATCAGCTTGGCCACGTCGCGGAACCGCTCCCGCAGGTTGTCGGCAACCTCGCGTCAGCGGGCATGGGCTTGGTCACGGTCCTTCTCGGCGAAGACGGTCTTCACCACGGCGCTGACCACTGGCTTGTGGGTCTTGCTCACGCGGGCCAGCAGGTTGCGCTGGAAATGCACGCGGCAACGCTGCCATCCGGCGCCCAAGACCTTGCGGGCAGCGGCCTTCAGGCCCTCATGGGCATCGCTGATCACCAGTTGCACGCCGCGCAGCCCGCGGCGCGTAAGAGACCGCAGAAAGTCTGCCCAGAAGGTCTCAGCCTCCGATGGCATCACGGTGATCCCCAGGATTTCCCGGCGTCCGTCCGTGTTGACCGCGACGGCCACTATCACCGCCATCGAGACGATCCGCCCGCCCTCGCGCAGCTTCCCATAGGTCGCGTCGAGCCACAGGAACGGCCAATCGCCTTCGAGGGGCCGGTTCAGAAATGCATGCACCCGCTCGTCGATCTCCTCGCAGAGCCGCGAGACCTGGCTCTTTGACGTGCCCGTCAGACCCATGGCGCGCACCAGATCGTCAACGGCGCGGGTAGAGACGCCGTGAATGTAGGCCTCCTGTATGACCGCCATCAAGGCTTTCTCGGCCGTTCTGCGCGGCTCCAGGAAGGTGGGGAAATAGCTACCCTTGCGCAGCTTCGGGATGTTCAGTCCGATCGTGCCCGCGCGGGTATCCCATTGCCGCGGCCGGTAGCCGTTGCGCTGGTTCTCCCGGTCCGCGCTGCGCTCGCCATACGCGGCAACGCATACGGCGGCCACTCGATGTCCATCAGCCGCTGCGCGGCATCCTGGATCAGATCGCGCAGGAAATCCGCGTCATCGCTCTTGGCGATCACCCCTGGAAGGTCGATCATGGTCTCGGTCATCGTGCTCTCCTTCGTTGTCGTCGGTCGTCGAACAACCTCAGACTACGAAGAAGCGCGGTGGCCGCCAGACCGGCCGTGCGCTGCGCTGCACCAGATGGCTCCGCGCGCGGCCTCCTACACCACGGGGTGGGACACTACCCTTCTGCGACATCCCTGCGCTGCGCAGGATGATGTCTTGTCATGGGCATGCAGGGCAGGGAACTAACGTTCGCTGCATCCAGCGCAAACGTCCGTGATGCGCAGAGTGAGCCAAGCAACGATAAGGCTCAAACCTTTAACCCGCATAATTCATGAAGCTGCGGACTTGTGCTCCGTGGGATGGTTTCCCCGGTCTCGGTTTTCTTGCGCGCACCCGGTGTTTGCGTCCGGTTGGCAGGCCGGCCGGTGACTTGGGTCTTGGGCGATACGGGTTGATGTTTCGGGGTTTGTCGGGGCGCATGCGTCAGGCTGTTTTCGGTGGGGCGAGGGCGTCGAAGAGAAGGAGGAGAAGTCCCTTTCGGGGACACGATGCCGGCAGGGTCACGATGATCCGGGTCTTCTTTTCGACGATGGTGGCGGCCAGCTTGACGAGATGCAGCCGCAGCGTGTCGAACTGGGCGCGGCGCCACGGTGAGCGCTTCGGGCAAGCCGCGCGNAGCTTCCACCAGACCCAGTAGGCGCAGCCGTGCAGCATCAGACGCATCTGATTGGCGTTGGCTTTCGAGCACGACGTCCGGTCTGCTGCGAGGTGGG
>NZ_CYPR01000004.1 GCF_001408515.1 Jannaschia seosinensis
CGCATGCTCGGCGAGGAAGGCGGATACCTCCGCCTGAACCGCCGTTCGCAGAAGCTCCTTGGCCCCAGCTTGGATTACCTCGGTCAACGGATCCGCAGAAAATTCCGATGGCAGTTCGAACGGGACAACGGTAGATTTGGCCATGGTGGCATATCCTTTCTCTTTTGAGACTGACGGCGCGTGAACACCGCCATGATATGCCGCCTACTTCAGGCCATCACCAACTTTCGGACATAACTCGCAGCGCACCGCCGGAAGCGCTGAACGGCAGGTATCCCAGCTCGTCGAGGATCACCAATTCGGTCTTCACCAGCGCCTCGGCGATCTTTCCGGCCTTTCCCTGTGCCTTTTCCTGTTCCAGCGCATTCACCAGCTCGACGGGGTCGAGAAGAAGCGCACGCGTTTGCGGTGATGCTCGATGGCCTGGACGCCGAGGGCGGTCGCGACATGGCTTTTCCCCGTGCCGCGTCCGCCGATCAGCACGACATTCTCGGCCGCGTCCATGAACTCGCATCGATGGAGTTGACGCACGAGGGCTTCGTTGATCTCGCTGGCGGCGAAGTCGAAGCCGGACAGGTCCTTGTAGGCCGGGAAGCGCGCGGCCTTCATGTGATAGGAGATGGAGCGCACCTCGCGTTCAGCCATTTCAGCCTTGAGCAACTGCGACAGCATCGGCATCCAATCGTCGGGAAAACAGTCCCCCGGACTGTTTTCTGATCCTCCTCATACCTCGAACGCTGGGGCACCTTGTTCCATGAGGTCATGCACCGCCTGCGCCATGCCCGGCATTTTGAGGCTGCGCAGCATGATGACGATGGCGGCTCCGGCGGGATCATGACGCATGACGTGTTCCTCCCCGCAGTCCGTCGTAGCGTGCGACATTGGCCTCAGGTTCCTTCGTCAGAACGAGACTTGAAGGGGGCGTCACATCGAGCCGGTCGGTCGGTGTGCCATCCACCAGCCTGTGGAGCAGGTTCAGCACATGGGTCTTGGTCGGCACGCCCGCCTCCAGTGCCATTTCCACGGCGCACAGCACCGCCTGTTCATCGTGATGCAGGACCAGCGACAGGATCTCGACCATCTCGCGATCGCCGCCGGGCTTGCGCAGCATCTGATCCTGCAACTGGCGGAATGCCTCTGGCATCTCGACAAACGGGGCGCCGTTACGAAGCGCGCCCGGCTTGCGCTGAACCACGGCGAGGTAAAGGCGCCAGTCATAGATGACGCGGCCAGGTTGCCGGTGCGACCGTTCAATGATGCGCTGGTGCTCGCAGACCACGTGCCCCTCGGCCACGATCACCAGCCGTTCGGGGTAAACATGCAGGCTGACGGGGCGGTTCGCAAAACTGGCAGGGACAGAGTAGCGATTGCGCTCGAAGGTGATCAGGCAGGTGGGCGACACCCGCTTGCTGTGTTCGACAAAGCCATCGAAGGCCGTGGGCAACGGCATCAGCGCAGGCTTCTCGGCCTCCCAGACATCGGCGATGCTGCCGGTCAGGCTGCCATGCGCGGTTTCGGTCCACAGCGCCTTGCAGCGCTCTTCCAGCCACACATTCAACGCATCAAGATCCGGAAAGGCCGGCATCACCTGCCAGAGCCGGTGGCGCGCATCGCGCACGTTCTTCTCGACCTGGCCTTTCTCCCAGCCCGCCGCCGGGTTGCAGAAGTCGGGCTCGAACACATAGTGGCTGGTCATGGCCATGAACCGCGCATTCACATCGCGCTTCTTGCCAACGCCCACGCGATCCACCGCCGTCTTCATGTTGTCGTAGATCCCGCGGCCCGGCACGCCCTCAAAGACCCGGAACGCGTGCCAATGCGCGTCGAACAGCATCTCATGCGTCTGCAACAAATAGGCCCTGACCAGGAACGCGCGGCTGTGCGACAGCTTGATATAGGCCACCTGCAACTTGATGCGCTTGCCGCCGACAGAGGCCCAGTCCTCGCTCCAGTCGAACTGGAACGCCTCGCCCGGCTGGAACACCAACGGCACGAATGTCCCGCGATCGGTCGTCTGCTGCGCGCGTTGCCGGTCTCCTTTCCAAGTCCGCACGAAGGCTGCGACACGCTCATACGAGCCGTCATAGCCAAGCTGAACCAGATCAGCGTGCATCTGCTTGGCGGTGCGCCGGTCCTTGCGCGACTTGCGCTGCTCCGTCACCAGCCAGCCTGTCAGCTTCTCGGCATATGGGTCCAGCTTGCTCGGCCGCGCCGGTGTCTGGAACCGGGGCTCAACGATCCCCGCCCGCAGATACTTCTTGATGGTGTTGCGAGACAGCCCGGTCCGCCGCGCGATCTCGCGGATGGGCATCTTGTCCCGTAACGCCCAACGTCGAATGACGCTCAAAAATCCCATGTCGATCACTCCGAAAACCCCCGACAAATCCCGTCAGGGGCAAGATTCCACATGGGTCAGTTCTCAGTGACAATTTAGACTGCTGCCGGGTCAGTTCTCAGTGACATCCAACAGCCTTGCACGTAAGCCTCCTGGATCACAGCCACGAGTGCTTTTTCGGCTGTCCGACGCGGTTCAAGAAAGCTCGGCAAGTAGCTTCCCTTCCTCAGCTTCGGGATCTCCAGCGATATCCGTCCGGCGCGGGTGTCCCAGTCCCGCTCGCGGTATCCATTTCGCTGAACCTCACGCGACGGCGAACGCACGCCCTTTGCCACGCCAGTTCTGGTCTCAATCTCCGCTTCCATGATCCGCCTGGCCGCGAAAGCCAGCATCTCGCGCACGAGATCGCCATCGGCCTCCTTTTCAACCAGCTCAAGCAGCGCCATTCTGTCGTCGGTCATCGTCGTCTCCGTTCTTGGTTTCGAGTCTCGCAACCCGAACCTTCTCGAAGATCGACGGTGACCACCAGCGTCACACCCGGCCGCGCGCTACGCTACGCCAAGGGCTTCGCCCGCGGCCTCCTACACCAACCGCTGGGACACTATCGAACCGGGCCGTTGGCCGCGCTGAGAATACCGCATCGGAGGTCATCCAGGAGCCCGGCCGCACGTATGGCGACGTCTTCGCCCTTCACGAGCTCTGGTGCGACCTGGGGATCGACAAAGCCTTGCAGCAGGCCCTGCGCTCATCCCGGCGCGGCTTCGATGCCGAGGCGCTGATCCGGGCGATGGTGTTCAACCGGCTTTGCGCGCCGGAGTCGAAGCTGGGATGCCTGCGGTGGCTGGAGACGGTCGCGATGTTCGGGATGCCGCAGACCCCGACACACCAGCAGCTCCTGCGCGCCATGGAGGCCTTGATGGACAACCTTGATCCCGTCGAGGCCGCGCTGAGCCGCCAATTCCGCCCCTTGCTCGATCGAGACCTTTCGATCGTGTTCTACGACCTGACCACTGTGCGCATTCACGGCGAGGGGGAGGTTGCCGACGATCTGCGCGCCTTCGGCATGAACAAGGAACGCGGCGGCATCGCCCGGCAGTTCGTCCTCGGCGTGGTCCAGACCGCAGAAGGATTGCCGCTCTTGCATACGGTCCACCCCGGCAACGTCGCCGAGACGAAGACCTTGCAAGGGATGCTGGAGAAGGTGCTCGCGCGCTTCCCGATCCAGCGGGTGGTGCTGGTGGCCGACCGCGGCCTGCTCAGCCTCGACAACATCGCCGAACTGACCTCGGTCGCTGAACGGTCGGAGCGCACGCTGGAGTTCATCCTGGCAGTGCCGGCCCGTCGCTATGTCGACCTAGTCGAGACCTTCCAGAACCTCGCCTTCCACGAGGGCGTCGCAGAAGCCACCTTCGCCGGTCACCGGCTCATTGTGGCGCATGATCCCTTGCGGGCCGAAGACCAATCCCTCAAGCGTCGGGCCCGCATCGGCGAGCTGGAGGCGATGGCGGAGCGGATGGTGGGCAAACTCGATGCCCAGGACGAGGGGCAGACGGCCCGCGGACGCCGCGCCTCCGATCGCGGTGCCTATAGCAGGTTCGCCCGCACCGTGGCCGACGCAGAGCTGACCCGCTTCATCAAGCCCGATCTGCACTCGGACAGGTTCAGCCATACCATTGACGAGGCGGCGATCCGGAATGCCGAACTCTTCGACGGCAAGCTGGCAGTCCTCACCAATGCCCCCGACATTGCGCCTGCCGAGGCCATTGCGCGCTACAAGGCCCTCGCCGACATCGAGCGTGGCTTCCGTGTCCTGAAATCCGACATCGAGATCGCGCCGGTTCATCACCGCCTGCCAGAGCGCATCCGGGCACACGCGATGATCTGCTTTCTCGCCCTCGTGCTCTACCGCGTGATGCGGATGCGCCTGAAGACTCACGGCCACAGCGCGAGCCCACGCACTGCTCTCGATCTGCTCGCGCGCATCCAGAAACACACCGCCCATATCGGCGAGAGATCATTCCATGGAACCAGCAAGACCACTCCGGAGCAACTCGACCTCTTTGACGCCCTAAGCCTGACTAAACCGACCTGACGCCTCGCGTAGTCACACAAACGCCTGCTCCGAGAGAACAATAACAATACCTTACGCGACTAACTGTCGAACTTGGGGACCCCGTGCTTCCGGCAGACATCGGCCGTAGACATCCCGGCCTCCTGCTCCTTCAGCATCCCGATGATCTGCTCCTCGCTGAACCTCGATCGCTTCATCGTCCGTCTCCTCGGTTGGAGCGGATGCTACCTCAAACTGGAGGAAGATACGGGTCTCAGGTCAGGACCTCGAAATCCGAAATGACCGTAGAGCATGCCATAGCGCATGATCTACGACTGACGCCTCACTCTCGGCCAGACGGCCCCCGCCGGAGGGATACCTTCAAGCCGTCAAGCTGAAACAGCCGTGGACTCCAGCTCCCGCTTACGAAGCGGCGCGGGAGGGCCGAAGTAGTAACCTTGCAGAAAATCGCTACCCAGAGCGCGGAAGCGCAAAGCCTCCTCGGGCGTCTCGATGCCTTCGGCGATAATCTTCAGATCCATTGCATGGGCCAGCCCAACCATTGAGCGAACCATTCGCTGGTGCTGAACGTTGTCCGCCTGAAGTCTCGCAAAGGAGCGGTCGATCTTTAGTACATCGAACGGCATCCGCGTCAGGTACCCGATAGAAGAGTAACCAGTGCCGAAATCATCAAGTGCTAAGCTAAATCCACGTTCGCGCAGGACATTTAGCTCCTGCACAATGGTCACGTCATCCCGTACAACGATCTGTTCGGTGACTTCGACCTCGATTTGCTTCGGCTGGATACCATTGGCCTCGACGCGTGCAGCGAAGAGATCACCAAATCCCGGCGTCATCAGTTGCAGGGGAGAGACATTTACTCCAATTTTACAGCGTTCCATTCCTCTAATGTCGCGACAGATTAAATCCAGCAGAAGCCAGCCCAACCGGACAATCAGCCCCCTCGCCTCCGCAACCTGAATAAACTTGTCCGGCGGAACTTCGCCAGCATCACGATAGCACCAGCGGGCCAAGGCCTCAAAGCGCATTTCCTCGCAATCGTCAGCTGCGGCGACGATCGGCTGATAAACTATGGAAAAACCTTCTCCGTCAATCAGTGCGCTGCGTAGCCAGCTTTCGATCGCCATGTGCTCACGGTCTTCGCACTCCATCTGGTCATCATAAAAGATGGCCTTTTGGGTGCCACGCATCTTGGCGGTGTACAATGCACGGTCGGCGCGGCGCAGCAGTTCATCGTCGCGCGGTTGACCAGCGTGCAGCTTCGCCACTCCCTTGGAAACCATAACGTCAAAGCGCACGCCGTTGCAGGAGACCGGCTCACGTGTAATCTCGTCCAATCCTGCACATTTTCGCGAGAGAACTTCTTCCAACGAGCCGTTCGATGAGATAACGAGTACAAACTCATCGCCTCCAAGTCGGGCTACGAAGGTCTCGTCATCCGACAGACCGCGTAGTCTTGCCCCGAATGCCTCGAGGAACAGATCGCCTCCTATGTGTCCTACGGTTTCGTTAATCTGCTTAAAACGATCGAGGTCCATAGCCACGATGGCACAATCAAGCGCGCCATTGGCGTTGACTCTCTTTAGATGCTCGCGCAAGGCAAATCGGTTGGGTAACGCAGTCAGTGCATCGGTGCGCGCCTGGTCGAATGATTTTGCTTCCTGAACTATAATCTTTGTCGCGTTATTGCGCAGCACCTTTGCGCACCAGTAAAAACCTCCGACAAAAACAAAGCTGACGACATACATTATTGGCGCTATCTTCTGGAAGAGCACTGTTCCAGGTGTAGGCGGATGCCATTCAAGCCAAGCGACCGGCTCCCCAGAGACATCGATGGCAGGAAGATTGACGGTACCGGGGCCCAAGCCGGGAGATGTTTCGACCACTCGGATGTCCCTCATCGAGAACTCATCAGCGATCTTGGTGAGGCGCTCCTCGGAAAGAACCTTTCCAATTACCGCAATAGCCTGATCATCGGGATCCAAATCGGCCAGCAGAATGCCGGCCTCAGGCAGCAGGTAGGAGCTGCTAAACATGACCAACATGCCGTCATGCAGCTGCATATAATCGACCGTTTGGCGCCCATTGACGTCAAGGTTGCGCACCCGGTCCCGCAGAGCCAACTTAGTGGCCCGATCGATAATGCCCTCCTGCGGCGCCAAGCCTTGCCCTTCGCGCCAGCCGACAGGCTTTGGAAATGGGCCTCGGAAAAGTTCGGCATATTGAAAGACATCGCCTCGCTCGGCAGTAATTCCGTAGTTCGAAGCCAGCCTCTCGTAGTCAAGGTTTTTCGCGTCCAAGAAAAGGTCTGTCCAATTGTGATAATCGCTGGCGATCAACGACACCTGTTCCTGTAACGATCTCAATCGCCCGCCCATCAACCGCTCGGATTCCTTAGCCGCCTCTGCGTTCATTGCCTCACGTACCGTGTAGAGCGAGATCCAAAGTGTCGCCAGCACCGCAATTAGCGCCGCCAAGGCGAGGAGAACTATCTGGTTTGGTAGTGAGCCTCGTGTCATTCGGCGGCGTAGCGTAGAGCGACTTCTGTCTCAAAGCCTACCACGCGCACCTCGCCATAGTCGCAGGTCAGTTCCTCTCCAGTGTTGAGGTCACGCAGTGCAATCATCTCGTCGCCTCGATCGCCCAGACTGGGCACACTGCTGTGGTTCATGAAGATGTCGGCGTCGTTGCCAAGGCGAAAGACGCCGCGGTCCGGCAGATACTCAGCGTGGTGATACACCGTCTCTGCTTCTTCAGGCGGAAAGCTGGCGACAAGGGCTACCGGCATCTCGATGTCGAACATCGGGGTGTACCTCCACACGATGGTTCCAGCAGTGACCGGCTCCCGGAGGAACACGCCCAAGCCATGGATGGGGCTCGGCCTTACAAAGTGCTTCACGATCAGCATTCTTGCCATCTTTCGTTAATAAAAAGTTAAGCGAGACCCGAATCAGACCTCGGCTTCCATAAGCACAACGGAAAGCAGAGCAGCAGAGAGCCCAATGACCTGTTTCATCGACAGCGTTTCACCGAAGGAGACGATGCCCACGAGGGTGAGTGCAACGATGGTTGCGGAGCTATAGAGCACGGCAATCTGGGCTAAATCATGCGTGCGCATTAGCGCAATCCAACCGGCTGCCGTGGCGCCGTAAAGGAGTGCACCTCCGGCAAACCAAGCAGATACGAAAGGTGAGGCTTTTAGGGACGCAAACTTCAATGCATAGTCGCCGACGACGGTTAGCACGATTATTAGGGCCAGAATCAGGTAACTACCCATTGAGCGCTCCGGACAAATGTGGCTTCACGTTTGTATTTCTGAGCCGCCTTGGTTAAAGGATTTTTACCAGGAAGTTCTTTGGGCGGAAAACATGATTAAAATACTTTGCATTTGTTAACATGCAGCTACCATGGCGGTGTTGCGCAAATGCACCCCAGTCATTGTAAATTCTGTACTAGCAGATTCTTACCCCAATGAAAAACATCCTTTTGCGTCAGTAGCTTGTCCTGAATTGTGCAACAACATCCCGAGAAACGTTAGGGTTTTTTTAGGGTTTTCTTCCGTTCATGGAGGACAACAAGCCGAGGGAAGAATCACGATGTGTCAACGCTGCAATGATGTCGGCCTTGTCGAGGAAGTCGACGGCGCGCCAGCCAAGCGCGTCCGGATCACCCTCTGCCCCGAGAGTTGTCAGCGCGCCTGGGAGATCGAGCCTTATGTGAGCGAGGACGACATGGCCTGGCGGGACCTGGACCGGTCTGATCCCTTCTATCGGAGGGCCGCCGCCGGTACATCGAACCGCTTTCAGTCCCTCCTGCGAGTATACAGGCCCAGAGAGCTCGCAGCCGGAAGCCACTTTGCTCCTTCCGTGGATGTACGGCCACCTTCGCAAAAGTGCGCGCCCCGCCCTTTCTCGTTTCCCTTCTACACGATTAGCCCCCGTTAACGGCCCGGCGGAGGGCTTTGGAGTCGAAGGAGGCGTCCTGCCAAGGGCGCAGACAAGCGGGCTTTCGCCGACAGGTGGAACGCAAGCGGCGCATTCAGAAATCGTTAACCTCCGGGGACACATGCTCGCCAAAACAAAATGAAACGAGGCGGGCATGCACTATTTCTGGATCTATTCCTCACGCGCCAAGACAGCGCCGGCTTTGGCGACGGCGGCCCTGCTGTTCCGGCAGGCCAGGTGCAGAACACCAGACACGCATTTGACAGGTTATCTGCATCGTGAAGGCGACATCTTCGTGCAGTACATCGAGGGCTCTTGGGAGGATGTCCGGCGCCTTCGGCACGCGATCCTGGCGGATCCGGCGCACAGGGACATCCGGGTGGTTGCCTCGGGACGCATCGAGACACGGCGTTTTTCGGGCTGGAGCATGATGTACACAGACGACAGCGTGCTTTCGTTCCGAACCTACCAAGCGGCCTTTGGCCTCGAACCAGACATTCGCAGAGCCTCCACCTCGGATCTTCTGAAGTTCATGGAAGAGATGACCATCAGCTATGAGGCGACCGGCCAGGAAGTGCCGCTGATGGCAGAGACGGCCTGACTGACCCTTCCGAAGCGTCGCCCGCACAGGATCGGACCACAGGACACGTTCTCCGTGTCATGCCACGCCGCAATGCAGCTTTCGCATGCCTGCCGTTCTTCCATGTTTCAGCATCTTCAACGGAAGGATGGCGACAGAGCGGACTGATCGGTCAACCGTTGCGTTTGAAAAGCTGAATTTATCTGAGCGGCGGTTTCAAGAAAGAAGCCGCCGTCCCAAAGCAGCGAGCTTAGGGCGGCCTTCTTGACGGAATAGGCCGAGGCTGAGTGAAAATTCTAAGGTATGGTATTTTTCACGCGAAAGGGGATGCATTTGCGTCAGGTTTCATTGAGCACTTCAGAACTGCAAAGTTTTGACTGAAATAATCGCCACGTTTCCGCAGGGTGTCACATCCCGGAAGGTAGTATGGCTGTTTCTTGAACAGCTCTGGCTTGATTTTGTGCCAGTCCTTCATGGCCTGCAAGGGCGCCTTGCTGGCCAACGCTGATTGCGGGAGCTGCTGGTTGTAGAGCCAGACGTATCGGTGGAGCGTGGTCTCCAGGTCCTCGCCTGATCGGAAATGGTGGCTCTGCAGGACCTCTTCGATCCGGCCGTTGAAGCGCTCGACCATTCCGTTGGTCTGCGGCGACTTCGGCGGGGT
>NZ_CYPR01000005.1 GCF_001408515.1 Jannaschia seosinensis
CGCTGCCAGTTCCATCTCGCGCGCAACGCCATTCATCACGCTCCGAACGTCGAGAGCCGCAAGCGCATCGGAGCCGAGCTGCGCACCGTGTGGAATGCCAGCACGCTCGCCAAGGCAGAAACGGCCTTGGCAGAGATCGTCGCCAGCTATCGCACCTCTGCGCCGAAGCTGGCCGCATGGCTGGAGGAAAACGCGCCCGAGGGGCTCGCGGTCTTCACGCTGCCCGAGCACCATCGCCGCCGGCTGCGCACTTCAAACCCGATGGAGCGATCCGTCCAGCAGGAGCTCAAGCGGCGCACCGTAAAGGTCAGGGTCTTTCCCAGCGACGACGCTCTGCTGCGACTGGTCAGCGCCGTCCTCGTAGAGATCGACGAGAAATGGGCCTCCGAGACCAAGGCCTACATCAAATGGGAATGCCAGGATGCATGACCCGCTCTCAGCAGAATTTCCAGACCGCAGGTTGCTCTATCGCGCCGGCTGCATGCTGGTGCGCCCGGACGACGGTGCTGTCGATCATATGAAGCCGGTCGGGCGGGTGATCCAGCTCTCCCGCAGCCTCGTTGAGCGCCTCCAGGATCGTCTCCCACAGACCTGCCAGCGTCCAACGGCGGAACTGGCGGTAGACCGACGACCACTTGCCGAACTCCTCGGGCAGGTCGCGCCAAGGGCTTCCCGTCCGGGCGATCCAGAACACTCCGTCTAGCACCCGCCGGTGATCGGCTCCCTGCCGACCGTTTCGGGCACGTACCCCCGGATGAACGGCTCGAAGAACGCCCACTCCGCGTTCGACATCAGACCCCGCGCCATCGCGTCACTCCCCCCGACCAAAATCAGGCAGCGTGAACCACGCCGAAAGCGCTACGGGAAGGGTTTTGTCAACACGGCCTAGGCCGCGCAATCGACAATGATTTTTTCTCACTTGATCGCGCGATGACCGAAGCATGGATCCAGCCGGGAGCTCTGAAAGAAAATCAGAAGCAATTAATACGGAATTGCCTTCCTTCTCGTGATAATGAAAGTGAGCGGATGCCTGCTCCGCAAAGTGAGGATGAGCTGGAGGTCCTCCAGAGAATTCAGTTTGCTTGCGATGAAATTTAAAAGTACCAGAGACCGGACGGTGTTGCGTGGTTGACGCCACATGGCTCAGAGTTTCCAATGGCTATTCGAAAATACGTCCATGAAGTCGCCTGTTGTTTTCATAGCGGAAGCCATGCTTTGCCTGGAAGGTCGAGATATGCCCAAAAGTTGGTGACGGTCCTCATCAGGCGGCGGTTTGAAGTTGCTTGATCCCGTCCTTGAACTCAATCCCCTGAATGACGTCGGGCAGACGGTTTGGCCCGTTGATCTTCCGCCACTTCTTCTTGGCTGACTTCATGAGTCGGAAGACCATGGCGAGGGCGGTCTTGCGGTTCAGGCAGCCCTTGGTTTTGCGGGTCCGGTTCCTGACCGTGGCGAAGACACTCTCGATCGGGTTCGTGGTCCGAATGTGCTTCCAGTGCTCGGCCGGGAAGTCGTAGAAGGCCAGCAGCTCGTCACGGTCTTTCACCAGCTTGGCCACAGCCTTCTCGTACTTCGCGCCGTAGATTTCGACGAAGAGATCGAAGGCGGCATTCGCCTCCTTCTTCGTCTCGGCCATCCAGATGTCTTGCAGATCGGCCTTGACCCTTTCATGCATGGATTTGGGGGTCGCGCCCAGCACATTGGCGGTCTTGTGAACCCAACATCTCT
>NZ_CYPR01000006.1 GCF_001408515.1 Jannaschia seosinensis
CGCGGCGCGGCTGACAATGCGCCCGCCGTCACGCACCTTCAGGTACGTGGCATCGAGCCAAAGGTAGGGCCACTCGCCCTCCAGCGGCCGCGACAGGAACGCGTTCACCCGCTCATCGATCTCACCGCAGAGCCGGCTGACCTGGCTCTTCGACATGCCGCCAGCGCCCATGGCCTTCACCAGGTCGTCCACCGAGCGCGTCGAGATGCCTTGCACGTAAGCCTCCTGGATCACAGCCATGAGTGCTTTTTCGGCTGTCCGACGCGGTTCAAGAAAGCTCGGCAAGTAGCTTCCCTTCCTCAGCTTCGGGATCTCCAGCGATATCCGCCCGGCGCGGGTGTCCCAGTCCCGCTCGCGGTATCCATTTCGCTGAACCTCACGCGACGGCGAACGCACGCCCTTTGCTACGCCAGTTCTGGTCTCAATCTCCGCTTCCATGATCCGCTTGGCCGCGAAAGCCAGCATCTCGCGCACGAGATCGCCATCGGCCTCCTTTTCAACCAGCTCAAGCAGCGCCATTCTGTCGTCGGTCATCGTCGTCTCCGTTCTTGGTTTCGAGTCTCGCAACCCGAACCTTCTCGAAGATCGACGGTGTCCACCAGCGTCACACCCGGCCGCGCGCTACGCTACGCCAAGGGCTTCGCCCGCGGCCTCCTACACCAACCGCTGGGACACTATCCCTCCCGACGACGCGACGGCCTCCACGGCGGCGGACAGGCGTTTTGGATAGCCCAGCCGCGTCATCGTCGGCAGCGTGACCGCCCCGGTCGAGGCGACGTTGGCCGATGCCGAGCCGGAGATCGAGCCGAAGAGCGCAGAGGACAGCACCGAGACCTTGGCCGCTCCGCCCGAAAGGCGCCCGGCGGCGGCCGCGACGAGGTTCATGAACCCCACCCCCGCCTCGCCACCGTTAAGCACTGCGCCGAAGATGACGAAGATGGCGACGACGTTGACCGAGACCCCGGTCAGCGAGCCCCAGAGCCCGCCTTCGGCAATGGTCAGGGTGCCGAGAAAGCTCGCCAGAGGCGTGCCGGCATGCCCGAACGTGCCAGGGATGTGCTGTCCCATCAGTCCGTAGGCCAAGGCCGCAGCCGCCACGAGGGGCAGGGGCCAGCCGATCATCCGCCGCGCCCCCTCGAGCGCGAGGGCCAGAAGCAGGCAGGCGAGCGCAAACTGGAACGGGCCTTCGAGGAAGCCATACTGGTCGCGCAGATCCGCATGATGCCACGCGATCCAGAGGCACCCGGCGATGCCCGTCCCGGACAGGATCCAGCCGAGCATCCGGCCCCTGACGGACTGGATCGGAGCCACGAACACCCATGGCAGAATCAGCGCCATGTGCAGCGGGCGGGCCACGAGGTTGGGCACGAGGCCCGACAGGATGAGCCATAGATGCATCCCCACCGTCAGCCCGCCGAGCGCCACCCAGAGAGGACGGTGCGCAGACGCTGCCATGCCCGGCGTCTCGGGCACCGCGGCCGGGGTGAGAGGTGATGCTTGGCTTGTCATGGTTCGAGGGGATGGCGGGACGATGTTCGCTCAGAGGTTTCGCATCGTCCCGCCTGTCCGTCAGCGGCTCGGCAGGTCGACGCCGATCTCGTCGTAGTAACGCGCGGCGCCGGGATGGATCTCCGTCGTCGCCGCATCGATCATCTCCGGCGCGACGCCCGCCCACCAAGCCGCGTTGCCGGCGAGGTCGTTTTTGCCATCCCAATAGGCCTTCGTGAGGGCATAGGCCGTGTCTTCGGACATCGCTTCGGTCGCATAGGCCAGAACGGGCAGGGAGGTCGTTATGATGTCGCTCTCCTGTCCGGCATAGGTTCCGGCGGGGATGACGAGGCGCGTGCGGCCGGTCTCGGCGACCTGATCCTCGTCCATCGACAGGATCTCGACATCGGTCGAGGCCGCCGCCTCGATCACGTTCGGTGCGGGATAGCTGCCTGCGGTGACGAAGGCGTCGATCTGACCGTTCTTCAGGGCGGCCACGGCATTCGAAAGTTCGGCATCCGCAATGGTGGCGTCGATGTCGAACATCTCCAGGTACTTCTCGCCCTCGCTGGCCCCGAAGGAGCCGGAGCCGAGCAGCACCGTCTTGCCGTCGAGATCGGCGAAATCCTCGATGCCCGAATCCGCGCGCGCGACGAAGTGCATCGTCAGCGACGGGATGGGAAAGAGCGCCCGAATCCCGTCAAAGGCGGGGTCGCTCCGGCCCTCGAACGGGCCGCTTGCCGACTGGGCGGCGGCGACGAGGGCGGGCGGGGTGGTGAACACGTAATCCGCGCCCCGTGCCCGCACCTCCATGACGTTCTGGACCGAGCCTTGGCTTTCCTCGACCGTCACATTTGCGGTTCCCGACATGGCCTCGGCCAACTCGACCGCCATCTGGTAGTAGCTCGACCCGGCCTTGGCGGATTTGTAGGTGATCCGCTCCTGCGCGGCGGCGGGCGCGGCCAGCAGGACCAGCGCGGCGAATGTCGCGATCGGACGCATCTCTCGTTCCTCCCTCAAGAATGTCCGGGGCAGGAGAGACGTGCCGCCTGGTGGCGTCAAGCGGCAGGTGGTGAGGGTTCTGGGGGCGCGCGGTCGTGAGAACGTATCTCTTCCAGCGCGGATTTTTCCCCGCATAAATGCGGAGAAGAAAGTGGTGGGCGACCCTGGAATCGAACCAGGCGTGCGTCTCCGCGAGGGAGTTACAGTCCCCTGCCACACCTTGCGGCCTGTCGCCCAACGGGGGTCCGGATAACGGGCAAGAAAGGTGGGGTCAAGCGGTGTTGTGGCCCCGTGACGCGCGGGCGATAAGCGCCCCGACACGGGGAGGTGCCGGCATGGTGCAAAAGCCGAAATGGGTGGTCGAGAAGGAGCGGGGACGGCGTGCCGCGGCGCGGGAAACCGTTTGGCTGTTCGGTCTGCACGCGGTGCGCGATGCGCTGCGCAACCCGATGCGGGAGCGGCTGCGGCTGGTCGTGACGAAGAATGCCGCGGACCGGCTAGGCGAGGATCTGGCGGCGTCGGGGCTGGAGCCCGAGATTGCGGATCCGCGCCGGTTTCCTGTCCCGCTCGATCCCGGCTCCGTCCATCAGGGTGCCGCACTCGAGGTGCGGCCGCTCGATTGGGGGCGGCTGGACGACGTGGCCCGGCCCGGCGGCGGCGCGCCCTTGGTAGTGTTGCTCGACCGGGTGACGGATCCGCATAACGTGGGTGCGATTCTACGCTCGGCGGAGGTGTTTGGGGCGCGGGCCGTTCTCGCCCCGTCACGCCATTCGGCGCCCGAGACCGGTGCCTTGGCCAAATCCGCCTCGGGTGCGCTGGAGCGGCAACCGTATCTGCGGGTCGGCAATCTGGGCGATGCGATGGAGCGGCTGCGGGATCAGGGCTATGTGACGGTGGGCCTCGACGGCGAGGCGGAGGGAACGCTGTCGGCCGTGGCGGCGGAGTTGCGGGACCGCCCCACGGCGATCGTGCTCGGTGCGGAGGGTCCTGGCTTACGGGACAGAACGCGCTCCCTCTGCGACCGAATCGCGCGGATCGACCCGGCGGGGGCCTTCGGGTCGCTCAACGTGTCCAATGCGGCCGCGGTTGGGTTGTTTGCACTGCGGGAGGGCAGGGAGAGCCAGTAGGGCGGCGACGGTTCAGCGAGCGGGCCTCCCGGTCAAGCGATGCGCAGAGGATGTATCGTTGGGTTGTTGAGAAGCGGTGGGGGTACGGTGTTGCGACACGTACTGCGTTCAACGCTTTGGCTGGAGGGGCCTGAACACTTCGGGATGCGCCTGACGAAGCCACCGGTCGTTCCGGCCGCTTGGCGACAGGAATTTCCGCCTGTGGAAAAAATGTGGATGAATTGCGGAACCCACAACCGACGGGAGAGTTTACTTCATGTCTGTGGGAGGCGACCTCGGAACTGTCGCCTTCGAAATCACTGTCCCTCGTTCCACACCTTGGACCCGCGCGATAAGCAGCGGGTCCTTTTTTTGTCCGCATCAGGCGTCACGCTTTGTCATGCGGTCGAAGGAATAACGCCACCTCCCGGAGGAGGTGGCGCGATGATGCAAGAAAGACGCTGACTTTTAATCTTCGTATGTTGGGACCCTGTAGAGTGACGTATCGTCGTAAAAGAGACGGTAATCCCTCGTTTCCTGGTCCTGCGTGATGGTTACATCATCGAGCGGCAACGAAACACGCCGATCGTCGAGATCCAGAATGAGGTCCTGCGGCAATCCGCGGTCGTTCAAGATGATTTCCCGGATCGCGCCGATCTCGTTGTTGTCGAGATCGAAGAGTTGTGCGCTTTCAAAACCCGCGATGTCCACGCGCTCCGGTTCCACGATGGCGTAGCCGCCAGGCACGCGAACGGGCACCTCGCGCTCCAGATCGCCATCGTTCAGCGCGATCGCATCTCCGCTGGGTTCGGCGATGGGATCGATTTGCAGTTCGGCGGTGTCGGAGACTTCCGGGCGGCGCGCGATATCGTTGACCGCGCCGGCCTGTGTGGTGAGGCCGGAACCTTCGTAATCCACATCGACCGCACGCTTGATCCGATCGTATTCGAAATCGGCGTCAAAATTCGGCGCGATTTCGGCAATCTCGCGGGGCGATTCGACCACAAGATAGATTTGGCGAGGATCGTCAGGGTTCGGGACGACATCGACACGGTTCATGTCGACGCCGACCGTCTGTTCGCCCAAGCCTAGAAAGCCGCCAAATTCGACGACGAGGATGTCGATATCGCCATTATTCCCGAGGATGACGTCCACGATTTCGCCGGCCTCGTCCCAATTGTCCGAAAAGCCGCCCCTGCGGTCGACGGCGGCCTCGGAAAGATAAAGTTGGTTACCAATAAGCGACGAGGCAGGAAGCGCGGAAGTTTCCACCCCGGTCACAAACGGGGAACTGAGACTGGCATCCTGCGCTTGTGCGGCAACAGGAGCGAGCATGGCCAGAATGATGCCAGTAGACGTGAAGATGGTTTTAGTCATACACTATAGCTCGTTGTGGCGGTGACCTGTTTGCAGGTTGGTCATCATCACAACACGCAAGGCGGCGCGCTGGTTCCGCATCTGGCGCGTCGTCTTGCAACTATCTTCAAAAATTCAGATCAAGTTCCTTGGCGGGCAGCCTTTTCCGTGATGCCGGACGTGCCTTCGCGGCGAGCGAGTTCGGCCAGCACATCGTCGAGCGATACGCCCCGCGCAGCGAGCATCAACAGGAAGTGATAAAGTACGTCCGCTCCTTCGGCGACCAAGCGGGACCGGTCGCCGCGTACGGCTTCGATGATCGCCTCGATCGCTTCCTCGCCGAACTTCTCGGCGCATTTTTCCGGTCCGCGCGCCAGCATTCGCGCCGTCCAGCTTGCTTCGGGGTCGGTTCCACGGCGCGTTTCGATCGTCGCCCAGAGTCGGTCCAGCGGGTGATCGGTCATGCTCGCTCCTCCATGCGAACGGGAATGCCTGCAGCCGCCATATGCGCCTTGGCCTCGGCAATCGTGTGGGTGCCGAAGTGGAAGATCGACGCGGCCAACACCGCCGATGCGCCCCCCTCTGTCACGCCCGCGACGAGGTGGTCGAGCGTTCCGACCCCGCCGGATGCGATGACGGGAATCGGCACGGCCTCCGACACCGCGCGGGTCAGCGGCAGATTGAATCCGGTCTGCGTGCCGTCCCGGTCCATCGAGGTGAGCAGGATTTCTCCCGCACCCCGTTCGGCCGCCAAGAGGGCAAAGGCCACGGCATCGATGCCCGTGGGCCGGCGGCCGCCATGCGTGAAGATCTCCCACTTGCCCGGCGCAACGGTTTTGGCGTCGATGGCGCAGACGATGCATTGGCTGCCGAAGCGATCGGCCGCGCGCGCCAGCACGTCGGGATCGGCCACGGCGGCGGAGTTGAAGCTGACCTTGTCCGCGCCCGCCAGCAGCAGGTTCCGCACATCATCCACATTGCGAACCCCGCCGCCTATGGTCAGCGGCATGAAGCACGCCTCGGCCGTGCGCGTGGCGAGGTCGTACATGGTGCCGCGGTTTTCGTGCGTGGCGTGAATGTCGAGAAAGCACAATTCGTCCGCGCCTGCCGCATCGTAGGCGCGCGCGCTTTCCACCGGGTCGCCGGCATCGCGCAGGTCAACGAAGTTCACGCCTTTCACAACGCGCCCGTCGGCGACGTCGAGGCAGGGGATGATACGCGTCTTGAGCATGAGAGCCGTTTGGCGGGGTTCGTGTCATGTGGCAAGAGCGGGAAGTGTTGCGGCTTCAAAAGGGGCCGCGAGCGGGGCATTCCTTTGCGCAGTTGGCGGCTGTCACCAATCGGAGGGCTTCAGCTGCCATGCTTCTTGCCGCGCCGGCTGCGGGCCAAGCCGTGCTGCTCGTGCAGAGCCTGCTCGACGACTTCAAGACCGTCTGGAGTGGCCCCACTGAAGTGGTCCACCAACTGGAATGGAATTGTCCCGATCAGGAGGACCAGAGATGGCAGGAAAGCGAGGCAAGCCCGAAGACATCGTTTTAGCCCGGATAATTCACGAGAAGGCGGCGGAGGCAGACTACACGACACAGCCGTTTTTGGGGTGGCCGAGACCGGCAAGAGAGATTCTTCTGGTGGACTCGACCTCGCCAAAGGAACGGTCCCTTGAATATCCGTGCTCTCGCCGATCTCCAGAAAACGCTAACTCCGCATGTGCCGTTGGGCAAGTCACGGCTCGACACGCTCTGCATGATCCTGCTTGGCATGATCAGCGCCCGAACGGTGAACCTGACGCATATCGCGAGCGAGCGGCCAAGTCGCGCCATGGTTGCATCGACCTATCGCCGTCTGCAACGCCTCTTCCAACACGTGTGCCTGCCCGAGGATTGGAGCGTGGGCATCGTGATCTCGCTGCTCGGCAACCCTCGCCC
>NZ_CYPR01000007.1 GCF_001408515.1 Jannaschia seosinensis
GGCTCGTAGGCCTTGAAGGCGCTGTGCTTCGGCTTGGCCGCCTTGGTCTTCAGGTCGCGCAGGTTCCCCACTCCATGCCGGCGCAGGCAGCGATCCAGCCCCGAGCGCGAGGCGTTCGGGTTCAGGAACTCCCGCACAACCGCCAGCAGATCATCCAGCGACACCAGCAGCGCCTTTCGCAGGGCCACCGCGACGGCCTCCTGCGGTGGTGTCAGCGTCGTCTGGAGCCTGTGCGGCGTGTGGCTGCGATCCGCGACGCTGTCGCGCTTGCGCCACTTGTAAACGGTCTGCTCCGTTATGCCGAAGCGCTCGGCCAGGACCGGAGCAGGCTCCGTGCTCGCCTGGATCGCCGCCCGCACCTTCGGCGTGGTCGTGGCCTGCTTGTGAAGATGTATCAGCATGGTCGTGCCCCGTCTCGAAGGTCCCTCAGAACCGATCTTGCCATGAAGAGCGCGGATCGTCGCGGGGAAAGGTGATCATCCGGGACGGAACAGCTAGGCTAGAGCCTTGGCAGGTGGTGAGCCGAAGCACCGACAAGACCGAGGAGTTTGTGAAGTTCGAGGCCGAGGCCTTTTACAAGACATACTGACTCGGTCTGACCGTTGGCTCTATCCCTCCGCAACCGAGGAAGGGGTCCACCCGCAGGATGCGTGGTTAGACGCCAGTACCGTTCGGGTGCATATGGCAATTACAAAGAGGCTCTCGTGTGGAGCCAAAAAAAATTTACAAAAAACAGAGACATATTGGTCTGAACCGAAGCTGCGCAGTCATGAGGTCCGGAGAATATCGGCCTCAGAGACCGCTTCCGGGCCACATAGCGCAGGGGGCGGTGCTCAGCCCCTCCCGCATAACCCTCGAAAACAACGGGAAAATCCGGCCGCCGCCGGATCGGGAGAACGCTTTCGCGGGGGCAAGTGGCGGTGGTGTCAGACCAATTCGAACCAGTCTCAGGAAGGGCAGGGGGCCTGGCCATTATCCGGCGCAAAGACCGCGCCACTCGGCGAGAGCGGCGGCGCGGTTCGTCTTGAAGATGTCTCGGCTGGAGAGGCTACGTTGCTGGTTGAAGTGGTTCGAGACGGAGGCGTGGACGGCGGCGAACTTCTGCAGACTTCGCATCCGCCGGAAGCGCTGCATGGCCCTCTCGCGTCGTCGGAACGGCAGGTGCGAATTCTCCGCGCGGTTGTTCAGCCACCGACCGGTCTCCTGCCGGTCCGCCATGCCGAGGTCCTTCAGGGCCGCACCGTAGGAGCGAAGCTTGTCCGTCACGAGGACATCTGCTCGCCCGTGCTTTTTCATTGCTTTTCTGAGGAATTTCAGCGCGGCCTTCTTGTCCCGCGTCTTCGTGACGAAGCTTTCCAGCACTTCGCCCTCATGATCGACCGCCCGCCAGAGGTAGTGCTGCTCGCCGTTGATCTTCACGAACATCTCGTCGAGGTGCCAGCGCCAGCGGCTCGATTGCATACCTTCGATCCGACGCTTGCGGTTCTCGCCCGCGAACATCGGACCGAAGCGCTGCCACCAGAAGCGCACCGTCTCGTGGCTGACGTCGACGCCGCGCTCGTGCAGCAGATCTTCGACGTTCCGCAGCGACAGCGGGAAGCGGACATACATCATCACCGCCAGGCGAATGATCTCGGAGCTGGTCTTGAAGTACTTGAAGGGGCTGCGCTTGGTCATGCGGGGAGCCTAGCCAGCCGCCTGCTCCGCCTCAAGCGAAGTTCTTCTGACAAGGCCCATCCAAGGGAT
>NZ_CYPR01000008.1 GCF_001408515.1 Jannaschia seosinensis
TGTGCCGCTGCTTGCGATGGACCTCGCGATCGCCATCCAGCCAGCCGTCGATGATCCCGGTGAACCCGTCCAGCTTCGGCCGCTTCACGGGCGCCGTTCGCCGGTATCCTGGAGGAATCGAGAACGCCAACATCTTCTGAACGCTGTCGCGCGAAATCCCGAAGTGATGCGCCGCCGCCCGCTGGCTCATGCCCTCCGCACAGGCCAATCGCACCTTACGATACAAGTCCACGGTGAAAATCCTCCCGCCCTCCCTGCCGCCAGAGAGGGTAAAGGTGGACGACTTTTACGCCGCCCGCAGCAGGCTCATCCCGCCGCTACCGTGGCAGACTTTTGCACCGCCGTTCTCATCCAGAGATCGTCTTCGTCCTTAATTTTTACAAGATCACCGGCACAAGCATCCCGCTGAGAAGGTGGCAAAACAAACGACATTTGGTCCATCGCAACGCGCGACTCAGCCAGAAGGCGGGCAGCTAACGCGTGACCTTCCGCTGAAGTCAGCGCTAGAGGAAGCTCCGTCTGAGAAAGCGGGAAAGCCGGCCCACTCTCAGAACGTGCATCAGAGACACGCGCTTGAAAATCACCGTTTGAGTCGACATGATGAACGGCCACTCGACCATAGCCTAACGCGTCACCGCCACGGACGTATGTGAGCACCTCGTCCCCCTTGCGGACGAGCTTTAGCTTCTCGCCTTCGGCCGTGGGTGCATCAGCACGCATGGAGAAGCAGAGGTGACCACCGACTTCCTTCACCTCAAGACCATAAGAAATCACCAGTGCCTGTAGATCAGCTCGAGCTGTTTGGACATCGGACATCACGTACCCGCGCACGATCCCATCCACTTTTGATACATCAACGTGTGGAAGACCGGCAGAAGCACAGATCTCCTGCACAACAAGTGAGAGCGGCTGCCCACCAGTCCGGCCGTTCAGCCGATGCCCCCGCGCATAGTTTCTGCCGTCCGACCACTGACCGTCAAGTTCCGGGAAATAGGGCCACGGACGAGCGTCCCAAGCCCAAGCCGCGCTCCGCGACAAATCGATCATCGTTCCATCGTAAACATCGGAGACGGGATTTCGACCTTTCTCGTTCCAGTAGAACAAGAGTGCCCGTGTATACTGCGTTTGGATGCCATCATCCCGCCGCCCGCTAGAGAAATGCGGAAGACTCGACTCGGAAGATTTTTCGTTTAGAAATTTGTTCGGCTGGTTCGCTCCCTTGTCTATTGCGGCACAACCATATTCCGTAAACCGGATCGGCTTTGACCGAGGCTCCCACGCAGTCGGCACCACAGCTCGGACGCCATCAACTCTGTCAAAATGACGTTTACTCCACCACGAGCGGACGTCTTTGAAGCGAAAGACCCAGGGCTCAAGGTACTCGTGGTCCAAAATCGGGCGCCGTCGTTGGACGGTCCTTGCTTCTGGAGTTTCGTAGAACCAGTCAAATCCTTCACCACCCTCGATATTATGTTGGAGATAGTCGAGTGCATGATCAGAGCGCCAATTCCCATCTTTATGGTCAAGACCGTCTCGCCAATCGGCAAGCGGCATGTAGTTGTCGATACCGACAAAGTCGATGCAATCTTGGGCCCAGAGCTTGTCAAGATGAAAGCGGACCTCGTCACCTCCCGGAACCTGGTAAGCACTGTATTCTGACCAATCAGCTGCATATCCAATCTGCGACTCTGGTAAAGTGTGTTTTACATCAGACGCGAGCTGGATGAACTGTTCGACCGCCGGAAATTCACCTTGGTGATCCATGATGCGGGTCAACTCCCGCATTTCGGAACCTATGCAGAAGCTATCAACACCACCTGCCTGAGTTATGCCCGAAAGTTGGTGATGGCCTGAAGTAGGCGGCATATCATGGCGGTGTTCACGCGCCGTCAGTCTCAAAAGAGAAAGGATATGCCACCATGGCCAAATCTACCGTTGTCCCGTTCGAACTGCCATCGGAATTTTCTGCGGATCCGTTGACCGAGGTAATCCACGCTGGGGCCAAGGAGCTTCTGCGAACGGCGGTTCAGGCGGAGGTATCCGCCTTCCTCGCCGAGCATGCGCATCTTCTGGACGAGGAGGGCCGCCAGCGTCTTGTGC
>NZ_CYPR01000009.1 GCF_001408515.1 Jannaschia seosinensis
CCCGCCCGAGTGATTTCGTGCAGAGCATCCTAGCCTCCGGCACGGCATCGGCGGTTGTGCCCGTTCCGGTGTCGCCAGATCGCTCGGCCGAGGTGTTTCGACGCTCGGGGAGCGACGTTTCCGGCCGCCGCTCCCGCGGTGACGCGCTCCACAGCTTCGTGTTCTTGCGGGGTGGGATGAGGGTCTGAGGGCCACGGTCGGCAAGGGCATCGTGGCATTTGCGGGCGTCGCAGGCACCGTCCGCGGTACCGCTCCCGATCTCCTGGTCCACCGGGATCCGGTTGCGAAGATCGGGCAGGACGTTCGCGACGCGCTCGAAGCGGTGGCGCTGCGCGGCCGACCATCGCCGACATGGCTCCCGTTCGCGTTCGCGGGCTCTCTCGGACCGTTGGCGTTCGCCCGCTCACTCGCGAAGGCCCGAACCTCCAGCGCTTCCGTATCGATCCCGAGAGGGATCTTGCGCCGTGAGCCATTCCGCGCCCCAGATCCGAGCGACCATGGCGAATGCGCCGTTTGGGCCCGCCATGCTTGCGCGCGTACCGCCCGTTTTCACCCTCGACCTCGATGCCGGTGCTGCCCACTGCCCGACAGGGCATTGCGTAGCACTGCCCCGAGAGGAAATCAGCAGATGCAGCGGGCCCTTGGGCCCGGCGAGAAATCTTGACGGCCAAGGTTTTCCGGCGGCCGGACAGCGTGCTGAAATCGGGCACGGTCCAATCGAGCCCACCAAGCGCAACAGGCTCGCGGCGGTGAGGCTTGCCAAACGGCGTCGGGCGCAAGGGCATGCCGAGTAGCACCTTCACCGTCAGACAGACCTGCCTGGCAGCGTCGCCGGAGGTCCGCTGGCGGCCAGGCCGACCTGCCGGCGCGGACTCCCAGTTCATCTCGGGGTCGAACCAGATCGTCAACGAGCCACGCCGCTTATGCGCCTCGTTGTGAACCGGCCGGCTTTTGATCCCGTAGGCCGCGGGCGTGCGTCTGCCCGCGCCAACCAGCTACCGCCGTGCACTCGCGATATGAGACCCAGTCACGACTTGCGCAGCAGAGCTCGTACCGCTCGTCGAAGAGTGGCGACAGAAGATGATCTGGCGATAGGCTGACGGGCTATCCTTCAAATCGGTTTCGCCCTCGTAGAGGATCTTTGAAGGAATGCTTGTGCTTAGACAACATGGTTCAAGGAGACCATTTCCAGCCGCTGGAGCCTCAGTATTCTCTCACCGAACGGAACGCGCCGAAAGGCAGCGTTCCTTGCATTTCAACCGGATGGATTTCAGCGATTTTCTACGTCGACATAGTCCCGCTGCGCCGGCCCCGTGTAGAGCTGGCGCGGACGACCAATCTTTAGCGCCGGGTCGGAGAGCTGCTCTTTCCACTGCGAAATCCAGCCTACCGTTCGCGACAATGCGAAGATCGGCGTAAACATCGATGTCGGGAAACCCATCGCTTCCAAGATGATGCCGGAATAAAAATCAACGTTCGGGAACAGCTTCTTGTCCGCAAAATACGGGTCGTCGAGCGCTTGCTTCTCAAGTTCCTTCGCGACCTGCAGAGTCGGGTTGTTCTCAATCCCGAGCAGATCGAGCACCTCGTCAGCGCTTTCCTTCATAACGGTCGCGCGGGGATCGAAGTTCTTGTAAACGCGGTGACCGAAACCCATCAGCCGGAACGGATCGTTCTTGTCCTTGGCCCGTGCAATAAATTCGGGGATGCGATCGACCGTTCCGATTTCCCGCAGCATCTCGAGGCAGGCCTGGTTTGCGCCACCATGCGCCGGCCCCCAGAGGCATGCGATGCCGGCCGCGATGCAGGCGAACGGATTGGCGCCGGAGGACGAGGCGAGGCGAACCGTCGAGGTTGAGGCGTTCTGCTCGTGATCCGCGTGAAGCGTGAAGATCCGGTCCATCGCCCGCGCGAGCACCGGATCGACCGTGTATGTCTGCGCCGGAACCGAGAAGCACATGTTGAGGAAGTTGGATGCGTAGTCGAGGTCGTTGCTCGGGTACACGAATGGCTGGCCGATTGAATACTTGAATGCCATCGCGGCAATCGTCGGCATCTTCGCGATCATGCGGATCGACGCCACCTCGCGCTGCCACGGATCGTTAATGTCGGTCGAGTCGTGGTAGAAGGCGGACATCGCGCCGACCATACCCGTCATAATCGCCATCGGGTGGGCGTCGCGACGGAAGCCACGGGTAAAGTTGTACATCTGCTCGTGCAGCATAGTATGCATCGTCACGCGCTGCTCAAAGTCGCCAAGCTGAGTTTTGGATGGCAGGTCGCCGTAGAGGAGAAGGTAGCAGACCTCGAGGTAATGCGACTGCGCGGCAAGCTGATCGATGGGATAGCCGCGGTGCAGCAAAACGCCCTTTTCGCCGTCGATAAACGTGATTTCGCTCTCGCAGGAAGCGGTGGAGGTGAAGCCGGGGTCATAGGTGAAAACGCCCGCGGTTCCATAGAGCTTGCGGATGTCGACCACGTCGGGGCCGGAGGTCGGAGTGAGGACAGGCAGGTCGTAGCTCTCGCCGCCAAACGTCAACGTTGCGGTCTTGTCGGTCTCTGACATCATCGTCCCTTCCATGTTGAGTCGTGCGAACGTCGGTCGCTAAGCTGTTGTTTTCAGGCCACCACCCGATCAGGTGGAGGGCCCTTGCATTTCGCTGGTTGCATCGAGGATACGCGCCAGACTTTCGTCACGCCCCAGAAGCAGCATCATGTCGAAGACGCTCGGCGTGGCGGTACGCCCGGCCAAGGCGGCGCGGAGCGGCGCTGCCATCTTGCCGAGACCGAGGCCCTTGGCCTCCGCCAGATCACCCACGACGCGCTCCAACCCGTCGCGGCTCCAGGTAGCATTGTGCAGGTGCGGCGTCAATTCCGCGAGGAGTTCGCCTCCTTGCCCCTCAAGCGCATTGGCCGCCTTGTCTTCCACCGTCACGGGCCGGTCGATCAGCGCGAAGCGCGCACGGTCGAGTATCTGCGGCAGGGTCCGGCTCGCGTCCTTCACGATACCCACGGCCGGCAGCAAGCGCCCCGCCGGAACCGGCGGCTGTCCGGTGCGGACAGCCCAGTCCTGTGCGGCCGCGACGATCTCCTGATCGTCCATCACGCTCAGATGTTGCCCCGACAGGTTCTCGAGCTTCTTGAGGTCGAGACGCGCGGGCGCCTTGCCGATCCCGCTGAGATCGAACCATTCGCGCGCCTGCGCATCTGTGAAGAACTCGTCGTCACCATGGCTCCAGCCAAGCCGCGCGAGGTAGTTCCGGATCGCGGGCGCCGGAAACCCCAGCTCGGCATATTCCTCGAGCCCGGTTGCGCCATGCCGCTTCGACAGCTTCTTGCCATCGGCACCATGGATCAGGGGGATATGCGCCCAAACCGGTTGGGCCCATTCCATGGCGTTATAAATCTGCGCCTGCCGAGCGGCATTGTTGAGGTGGTCGTCGCCCCGGATGACATGCGTCACGCCCATGTCATGATCGTCGACAACGACGGCAAGCATGTAGGTGGGCGTGCCGTCCGAGCGCAGCAGCACCATGTCGTCAAGCTGGTCGTTCCGCGTCGTCACGTCCCCTTGGACGGCGTCGGCAACGATCGTCACGCCTTCGCGTGGCGCACGGAGTCTGATGACCGAGGGCCCATCGGGGTGATCGGCTGGCCCGACATCCCGCCAAGGGGAGTGGAACAATGTCGATTTTCCCTCGGCCCGCGCGGCTTCGCGAAAGGTTTCGATCTCCTCCTGCGTTGAAAAGCAGCGATAGGCGTGCCCGCGCTCCAGCATCTGATGCGCGACCTCGGCATGACGTGCGGCATTTGCGGCTTGGCTCGAAGCCTCACCGTCCCAGTCGAGCCCGAGCCAGGTCAGGCCCTCGAAAATCGCCTGTGTCGCGGCATCGGTCGAGCGGGCACGGTCCGTATCCTCGATCCGCAGGAGGAATTTGCCGCCGCGACCACGCGCGAACAGCCAATTGAACAATGCCGTCCGCGCCCCGCCGATGTGAAGGTATCCCGTGGGTGACGGCGCGAACCGCGTAACGATTTCCTGGGCCATATGCGCTCCCTCTCCGGCGGATGGTTAACGTTTTCTAAACCCGCCGGCCGGCATGGTCGCGCGGTTGATAGGCACCGCCGCGAGGGAGGGCAAGGATGCAGCCGACCGACGCCGCAACGACACTTCCGCCGCCGTTCTTTCGATTCCGTGAAAATCTGGTTGAATCCTGCCAATCCCTGCGCGGTCACCGTCTGCCATGGCTCGCGGTCGCGTTCGGTGTTGGCGTGGGGCTGTATTTCGCGCTCCCGGTCGAGCCGCCTCTTGTGGCGACGGCTTGTCTCGCGGGCTTGACGCTCCTCCTTCTGGCCGCCGGTATCCGTCTGCGCGGCTCCATCGGGTTTCTGCCGCTGATGGTCGCGGTTGCCCTCAGCGGGCTTGTCGTAGCGCAGGCGCGCACGGCCGTCGTGGCCGGTCCGGTGCTTCAGTTCCGCTATTACGGGGCGATCGAGGGACGTGTGGTAATCGTGGATCGGTCCGCCTCCGGCGCACCGCGTCTGACGCTCGATCGCGTTCGGCTCGACCGTTTTGCGCCGCAGGAGACCCCGCACCGCGTCCGGGTCTCCATGCAGACGGACGATCTCGTGCCGTTCCCCGGGACGCGGGTCATGACAACAGGACACCTGTCGCCGCCGGCGGGGCCAACCGAGCCTGGCGGCTTCGACTTCCAGCGCCATGCCTGGTTCCAAGGCCTCGGCGCAGTGGGTTACACGCGTGTCCCTGTCCTGCGGGCCGAGGCGCTGGAGGGCGGTACCGCCCTTGCCGTCGCGCGCTTCCGTCAGTTTCTCGGCGACGGGTTGCGGGCGCGGATTCCGGGCCAGGCCGGGCAGGTCGCTGCCGCGATCACGACGGGCGACCGCGCCGGCCTGTCGTCAGAAGTCACGGAGGCACTGAGGGCCTCGAACCTCGCGCATCTTCTGGCAATCTCCGGCCTTCATATGGGCCTGCTCGTGGGATTCGTCTTCTGGGCCATCCGCGGCGGCTTTGCGCTGGTTCCGTCGCTCGCGCTGAACTATCCCACGCGGGTCTGGGCGGCCGCGGCGGCGCTGCCTTTCGCATTGGCCTACCTGTTCCTTTCGGGCGGTACCGTCGCAACGCAGCGCGCCTTCATCATGGCTGCGGTGATGCTGGGTGCGATCCTGCTCGGCCGCCGCGCACTCTCGATCCGAAGCGTCGCGATTGCTGCAATTCTCGTGCTCCTCTGGCGACCGGAAAGCTTGACGGGCCCGGGGTTTCAGATGTCCTTTGCCGCAACCGGTGCGCTCGTCCTCGCTTTCGGTGCGCTGTCACGGTCGGGACGCGGAAGCTGGATGCGTGGATGGAAGGGCGCGTTTCTCTCTCTCCTGCTGTCCTCGCTCGTGGCTGGGTTCGCGACCGGACCGATCGCGGCCTTGCACTTCAACCGCGTCGGCCAGTTCGGCGTCTTGGCGAACCTGCTTGCCGTTCCGGTAATGGGCTTCGCCATCATGCCGCTTCTGTTCCTCGGATTGCTGCTGTGGCCATTGGGGCTGGAATCCGGCCCGTTCTGGATCGCCCGGCAAGGAATCGACTGGATCCTCTGGGTCGCGGACTGGGTCGCGAACCTGCCCGGTGCGGTCAGCTACATGTCCGCGCCATCGTGGCAGGTGCTGCCGGTGCTGGGGCTGGGAATGGCGGTGCTCGGCGCATCACGCGGGCCTTGGGGCAGGGGGGGCGGACTCGTCGCGCTTGTAACAGCGGCTTTCCTCTGGGTCGGGAGCGACCGGCCAGACCTTCTGATCTCGGATGATGGACGATTGGTCGGCGCGATGACGGAAAACGGCCGGTGGCTCAACCGCGAGACCGGCGTCGGTTTCGTCGCACAGTCATGGCTGGAGAACGATGGTGACGGCGCTCTTCAAGTCGAAGCCGGCGGCCGCTTATTCCACCTTCCGCTCGACTGGCCCCAAATTCATGCGGCCCCGACGCCGGGTCAGATGGCAGACTTCGTTGACGACTGCGCCGTGAATCCGGGCCTGCTGATCGGACCGGCCGAAATTGCCGATGTGCCAGACGGCTGTGTCTCGGTTGATGCGGCATTCCTCAAGCGGACGGGGGCTGTCGCGATCAGATTCGAACAAGGCAGCATTAGAATGCAAACCGTGTCCGAATTTCAGGGAATGCGCCCATGGACCCCGAAGCGCTAAGCCCCGCCAGAATCCGGCGGAGCAGCGCCAGCGGTGGACAAAGGTTTCAGTAGCTGCGGATCAGCCCGACCAGCCGGCCCTGAATGCGAACCTGGTTCTCCCGCAGCAGACGCGTCTCATATGCCGGATTGGCGGCCTCAAGCGCAATCATGCCTTTCTGTCGACGGTACCGCTTGAGCGTCGCTTCATGTCCTTCAATCAAAGCGACAACGATATCGCCATTGTCGGCCATATCCTGTTCGCGGATCACGACGACGTCTCCGTCGTTGATGCCTGCATCGATCATCGAGTCGCCTTTCACCTCCAGGGCATAATGTTCGCCCCCCCGGTCGAGCATCTGGCCCGGTACGGCGACGTGATGCGAAACCTCGGTGATGGCCTCGATCGGCACACCCGCGGCAATGCGTCCCATGACCGGCAATTCCGTCGCATCGACGCGCACCGGCATCGCGCTCGCAACACCCGGCGTGCTTGTTTGCGCCGCGCCGTCCCCGTCAATCAATTTTGGAACGAACTTGTCGCCGTTCATGCCCTCGGGAAGGCGAACGATCTCGATTGCGCGTGCACGGTGCGCGAGGCGACGAATGAACCCGCGCTCTTCCAGAGCCGTAATCAGGCGATGAATTCCGGACTTTGACCGCAGATCGAGCGCATCCTTCATCTCGTCGAACGACGGCGGCACGCCATCGCGCTGCATCCGTTTGTGAATGAATTCGAGCAAGTCGCGTTGCTTCCGTGTCAACATTTCCGGTCCATCCCGCCATGTAAGCTTGTGCTGTGTTCTAGAAAGGTTCCCGTTTTGTGTCAACGCGGCGGGAACATTGACAGGACATTCACTTCGGATTGGTTACAGCCGCGTTAACGCGGCAGCGGAACAACCTCGATCTCGTCGCCTTTACGGTGCGGCGAGTCATTCGGGGGACGGATTGCAAGAACATCCGCTTCCTGCAGGATGTGCAGAAGACTGCTGTCCTGCTTCTCGAACGGTGTGCAAAGGCCGTGGGTCATGCGACCGCGCATGTAATGCTGTCGCGGCCCGTTGGAGGCGAGCGACGTGGCCAAGGGAACCCGCCGCGTCGGAACTTGCGGGGGGAGGGTCAGCATCGCACGCAACATCGGCAGGATGAAGATGACGCCGCAAACCATTGCCGAGACGGGATTTCCCGGAAGTCCGACGAAAGCGGCGTCGTGCAGCCTCCCGGCCAGGAGCGGCTTGCCAGGGCGCATGGCAACCTTGTGAAACGCGAGGTCCAGTCCGGCATGGGACGCTGCTCCGGCGATGAGATCGTGATCGCCGACGGACGCGCCCCCGATGGTCACGATCAGGTCCGCGCCCGTGGCCAATTCCAAAGCCATCCTAAGGCTTTCTGATGTGTCCCGTGCGATTGGAAGCAGATGCGTTTCAGCCCCCGCCGCGTCGAACATTGCCGCGAGACCGTAGCCGTTCGAGGCGGTGATCTCGCCCGGCCCGAGGGGCTCTCCGGGCGGGCGGAGTTCATCGCCCGTCATCAGAATTGCCACGTTTGGTCGGCTGCGCACCGGCAGCATGTCATGTCCCATCGCCGCGAGCATCGCGACATCGCGGCTTCCAAGTGATCGCTTCGGGTCGAACTCCATTCCCGCGCGAAAATCCCCGCCCGCCGCGCGAACATTGACAGATCCTCCCGGCTCGGCCGCGACAACAATCCGGTCCCCAACGCGCGCGACGTCCTCCTGGATAAGGACACGTACGGTTCCCGGTGGTACCATTGCGCCCGTGAAGATGCGGACAGCGGATCGCGCCGTGATCTTGCCCTTGAAGGGGTGTCCGGCTGCGGACTCACCGATGACCCTGAAGGCGTCGCCGATATTGGCCGCCTCGGTGCCAATCGCATAGCCGTCCATTGATGACGCGGCGAACGGCGGCTGGTCGTGCCGCGCGGTGACAGGATGTGCCAAGATGCGTCCGGCGGCAGCGCGTAGCGACACGTCCTCGATTTCGACCGGCCCGACGAGCGCGAGGAGTCGATCCGTCGCCTCCTCAACCGAGATCACGGCGCGGTCCAGTCGCCTGATTTGCCGCCTTTTTTGGATAGGAGGCGGATGCCGCCGATTTCCATGTCCTTCTGCACGGCCTTGGCCATGTCGTAGGCCGTCAGGCAGGCTGTCGTCACCGCCGTCAGTGCCTCCATCTCGACACCGGTCCGCCCGGATGTCCCGACCGTCGCAGTCATGCGCAGGCCGGGCAAAGCGGCGTCAATCTCGACCTCAACGGCGACCTTCGCGATTGGCAGGGGGTGGCAGAGCGGGATCAGATCGGCGGTCCGCTTTGCTCCCATGATGCCGGCAAGTCGGGCAATCCCGACGACATCACCTTTTTCCGCGGTTCCGGACCGCACGATATCGAGCGTCCGCGGCGACATCCGGATCCAGCCCTCCGCGACGGCAACACGCGCGGTCTCTGGCTTCTCGGAGACGTCGACCATGTGTGCGGCCCCGCTCGCGTCAAAATGGGTCAGCCCGGTCACAGGGTGGCGACCATGGGGTTGGCCAGAAGGTCACGCGTGGCGGTGGCGACGTCGTCATGCCGCATCAGGCTTTCGCCGATCAGGAAGGAGCGCACGCCGTAGCGCGCCATATCAGCGAGGTCAGCAGGAAGACGCAGACCGCTTTCGGACACGAGAAGACGATCCTCGGACGCGCGGCGGGCCAAGTTGCGCGTCGTCTGAAGATCGGTTTCGAACGTATTGAGATCACGATTGTTTATGCCGAGGAGGCGGGATTTCAACAGTGTCGCGCGGTCTAGTTCCTCTTGGTCGTGCACCTCGATCAGAACGTCCATTCCCCAGTCCGTTGCCGCGCTTTCCAGCTCAAGCGCCTGAGCATCGGACACGAAAGCCATGATGATCAGGATACAATCGGCCCCGAGTGCGCGACTTTCGGCAACCTGCCAAGGGTCGCAGAGGAAATCCTTCCGCAGCACCGGGAGATCGACGGCCTCTCGCGCGGCCACGAGAAACGCATCATTGCCTTGGAACGACGGTTGGTCCGTCAGAACAGAGAGGCACGCAGCGCCGCCGTCCGCATAGGCACGGGCGAGGACGGGCGGGTCGAAGTCCGCGCGGATAAGGCCCTTGGACGGGCTTGCGCGCTTGATCTCCGCGATCAGGCCGTAGCCGCCGATCGATGCCTGCTGTAACCGACCCGCGAAGGGGCGGACGGCCGATGCGGCGCGCGCGGCCTCCTCGATCTCGGCTTGGCTGCGCTCCTCCTTGCGGGCCGCGATCTCCTCGAGCTTATAGGCACGAATTCGGTCGAGGATTGTCGGCGTGCTCATGCGTCTACTCCGGTTGTCAGGCGGGCAAGCGCAGCGACCTTCGCCGCGGCGTGTCCCTCGTCGATGGAGCGGGCCGCGAGTGCAGCTCCGTCCGGCAACGATTTCGCCACCCCCGCCACGACGAGAGCCGCAGCCGCATTCAGGATCACCGCATCACGATATCCGCTCGCCTTTCCGTCCAGAAGCATGCGGAAGGCGCGGCCGTTCTCTTCCGGCTCACCACCCAGGATCGCGTCAAAAGAATGCGTGGGAAGATCGGCATCGGCGGGCGTTATTTCCCGCTCGGTCACGAAACCGTTCTGAAGTACCGCCACATGGGTCGCCCCGGCAATCGAAAGCTCGTCCGTTCCGTCCGCGCCATGAACGACCCAAGCTGTCTCGCTGCCCAACCTGCCGAGAACCTCCGCCATCGGCTGGATCAGGTCGCGGGAATACGTACCGGTGAGTTGCCTCGTCACCCCGGCCGGATTGGTCAGCGGCCCCAGAATGTTGAAGACGGTTCGCGTTCCCAGTTCGCGGCGCACCGGCATGACGTGCCGGATCGACGGGTGGTGCATGGGGGCCATCATGAAGCAGATGCCGATCTCGGTCAGCGCACGCTCCGCGACCGCCGCCTCGACCATCACATCGATGCCCATCTGCGTCAGCACATCCGCCGCGCCGGATCTTGAACTGAGATTGCGGTTCCCGTGCTTGGCCACCGGCACGCCAGCGCCTGCGACGACGAAAGCAGCGGCGGTCGAGATGTTCAGTGTGCCTTTGCCGTCGCCGCCGGTTCCCACGATGTCGATTGCGCCGGTCGGGGCGGTCACCCGGTTCATGCGTGCGCGCATCGCCGCGGCGGCGGCGGCGATTTCCTCGACCGTCTCTCCTCGGGTGCGCATCGCCATCAGCAGCCCCGCGATTTCGACCGGCGTCGCGGCACCGTCGAAGAAGGCGGCGAAGGCGCTTTCTGCCTCCAGGCCGGTAAGGGGACGGTCCGGAGCGGCGGCCAGCAGGGGCTTCAGATCGGTCATGCGGGAACGGGTATCAGGTCAAGAAAGTTTTTGAGCAGGGCATGTCCGTGTTCGGAGGCGATGCTCTCGGGGTGGAACTGCACGCCGTGGATCGGCAGGTCGCGATGCCGCAGGCCCATGATCGTTCCATCCGCGAGACTGGCATTCGCGAGGAGCGTGTCCGGCAGTGTCTCGCGCTCCACGATCAGCGAGTGATAGCGCGTCGCGTCGAATGCGGCCGGTAGTCCGGCAAAGAGACCGGTCCCGTCGTTTTCCATCCGCCCGAGCTTGCCGTGAACGATCTCGGGCGCGCGCAGGACGCGGCCGCCGAAGACCTGACCGATAGCCTGATGCCCGAGACAGACGCCCAAAAGCGGTGTACCCGTCTCGGCGCAGGCCTCGACCATGGCCAGACAGATGCCGGCCTCATTCGGCGTGCAGGGGCCGGGCGACAGCAGGACGCCCGCCGGGTTCAGGGCCATCGCCGCCTGAACGTCGAGGGCATCGTTGCGCACCACACGAACATCGGCGCCCTGTTCGGCGACGTAATGGACAAGGTTCCAGGTGAAACTGTCGTAGTTATCAATCAGCAGAAGCAAGCCCGTCCCTCCGATGGTGTTCAGAGCCATTGTGCGCGACCCCGGCCTTCGGGTTATAGGAGGCGTGAGCGTTCTGTAAAAGGGCGAAGCGACGGGGCAGCGAGGGGAACACCGATGCTGAAGGGTATATTGCTCGGATCGGCCAGTGGATTCGCGCTGGCGGCGTTGTTCCTCGGATCGGTGTCGTTGCTTCTTCCGCCGCCGGAAGCGCCGCAGCAGCGCTCCGTCGCATCGAGGCCCGCCGCCCCCGTTCTGCGCGATCAGTCGGAGAGAACGCCGCGCGTGCCCGAACCCCTTCCGGAACGCCCGGAGCCAGCGGAGGTGCCCGCGCCTGCTGTCCCGTCGGTGCAGGAAGGCGCGGCAAGCGGAGTCCGGCGCTCCCCGGTTGAGGCCGCGATTGCCGCGGGGCGTCCTGCCGAGCGGTCGTTACCACCGGGATCGGCGGAGAGACAGGACATGCCAGCGATACCCCTGCCACCGGGAAGTCAGTTCAACCGGCCGCGCGAGGACGGCGCAATCGTGACGCCGGGCACCGACGGCGCGCCGCGTCTGGACCTGCAGGCGGACCGGATCAGCGCCGCGCCCGCCGCGCGCGTCGAGGTTCCCATGCCGTCGACCCAAAGTGCCGCGCGTCCGAACCCGCTCGAGATCACAGGCTTCGCGACCGCGCCGGAAGCCGGAGATGCGCCGATACTCCCTCGAAGCGCTGACGAGACGACCCTGCGCAATTACGGCGGCGTCAGGGCTCGCGAGAATGGCGCCATACCGCCGGCGACTGAGACTGCGCCGCGTGCGAGTGAGGGCGAAACGAGATCAAAGGTCAAAGCGGTCGATGAGCCAGCGGCCGGGCGCCCCCCGGCCGCCGATGCGGACGCCACTCGTCCTGATCGGGACAGTACCGCACAGGCACGCAACGCACCTTCGGCAGTGGGGCCAGATGTCACCATCGAAACTCCGGGTCAGCCGGTCCCTGTCGAGCAGTCGCATGAGGCCGTCCGGATCACTGCCCCGGAACAAGCTGGCAGCCAATCCGACCAAGTCATCGCGAACATGCGTCGGCTGGCGCAACCGGAGCCGGCCGAGGACGCGGCCCCCGAGATCACGGTCGCCGGAGCTTCTCCGAATGCGAAGGTTCGGCTCGTTCCGATCGAGGAGGTGGTCGATGTCCCGCGATCCGAGCCCCTGCGGGAAACCACGCCCGACCCGGCACCGTCCGGTGAAATGCCACAACGTCTTGTCCTCGACAGTGCGCGGGATCCGGGCATGTTGTCGGACGCTGCGCAGGACGCGCCCGTAGGTGCACTGGACCGGGAGGCAGTCGCGTTCGATGCCGGCGGCCGTCCGCTATTCTCCGTGGTCCTGATCCATGATCCGGATGCAGAAGTCGGGCGGCAGGCGCTCACGGAGCTCGAGTTTCCCGTGACCATTGCCATTGATCCGACGCAGGCCGGAGCCGTCGACGCGGCGCGTGCCTACCGGGATGCGGGTCATGAGGTCGTGCTTCTCGCCGATGGTCTGCCGGAGGGAGGGACGCCGCAGGACATGGAAATTGCGTTGTCCGGCGCGCTAAGCGCTGTGCCGCAGGCAATCGCCGTGCTTGATCGGGGTGAAAGCGGCTTCATCGGCGACCGCCGAGCCCTCGGTGGTCTGTTGCCGCCGCTGGCAGAGGCGGGAATGGGCTTGCTGGCCTATCCAAGCGGTCTCGGCACCGGGATTGCGCGGGCCAATCGCGCCGGCGTTCCCGCGGCGACGATCTTTCGTGCGTTGGATGCAGATGGTGAGCGCGCAGCTTCGGTTGGCCGCCACCTCGACCGCGCGACGTTCGAAGCCGTGCAGGATGGCGCCGTGGTCGTCGTCGGTCGAGCAAGATCCGAGACCGTCGCGGCGTTGAAGGCATGGCGGAAAGAGGGGCGCGCCGAGGAAGTCGCGGCGGCACCGCTCTCGGCGGTATTGGAGGAGGCGGGTCGGTAAAGCTTGTTTTCCTGACGCCTCAGTCTTCCGGAAGATCGATGCGCGCGACCTGCTCCGCAATCGGCTCGACGGATAGCGGGTGGGTTTCGTCGATATGCTCGTCCGGATCGCCGATATCCTGCCAGACGCGGTTCTTGAAAATCTCCAGCGCAGAGAATTGCGCCTTATAGCCCATCTTCGGCGAACTCGGCACCCAATAGCCGAGATAGACGTAGGGCAGGGCGGCTTCGCGCGCGATCTCGATATGGTCGAGGATAATGTGCGTGCCAAGGCTGTCTTGCCGACAGGCGGGATCGTAAAACGAGTAGACCATGGACAGGCCGTCATCGAGCACATCCGTCAGGCAGACCGCCCGCAAGATCGGCTCCTCACCCTCCGCCTTTGGCCGGTCGTCCCAATATTCGATTACGCGCGTCCGGATCGGGCTTTCCTCGATCATGGCGGCGAATTCGAAGATGTCCATGTCCGCCATGCCGCCATTGGCATGTCGCGCGGCGAGGTAGCGCCGGAACAGCGCGTATTGCGCGTCGGTCGCCCAAGGCGATGTGATTTCCCGCCGCAGATGCGCATTGCGCGCGAGAGCCCGGCGCTGCGACCGGGTCGCGCGGAAATCCGCGACACGGATACGGGCGGACAGGCAGGCGGAGCAATCGGCGCAGGATGGGCGATAAAGCACGTTTTGCGACCGCCGGAAGCCCTGCTTCGACAGCTTGTCGTTGAGCGCGACCGCCCCCGAGCCTTGCAGCGCCGTGAACAGCTTACGCTCGCGCCGCCCGTCGATATACGGGCAGGATTGCGGCGCGGTCACGTAAAACTGAGGCGTCAGCGGCAGGCTGTGGCGCATTAGGTGTATCTCTGTCGCGGATGTTTCGCTGAAAACCCTAGCCGCAAGCGGTGGCAGGTCAATCACAAAGCGTGCAGAACGTCAGATCAAGCCATGTTCGTCAACCGGGGCGATTGATCGCCGCCGATCCTATGACGAGGTCAGGAAGGCCCTGACGACGGGGCGAGATGAGCATCGCTGCGATGGATGCGATCTGGGGCAGCACGAACGTCATGGCGGCATAATAACCGCCGACATGGAGCGCCGCCGACAGACCGTCAAAGCGTGCGCCGCGATGATCCCGCAGCTCGATTCCCATCAGGCGCATGCCCCAGGTCGCCGACCCGGAGGAGAGCGTCGCGAGACGGTAAAGGAGGCCGAGCACCAGAAAGGTTATCGGCCACATGAACCAAGCGATCGTCAGCGTCAGGATGCCTGCGACTATCGTGAACATCGTGATGAGGGCCATGTCGATCAGCCACGCGAAGGCGCGCTTGGTCACGACTCCGTTATAGAATTCCGGCTGCTCCACCGGGTCCGGGAGGCCGGAGACGGAGCTTCCGAGATCGGTCCAGTTGGCCATCGATATCCCTCCAAAATCAGGCGACCTCGCCCGGTATGGGGCGAGGCCGGTCATTATCAGGCTTCGGCCGCGCCGTCGCTGCGGGACGTTTTGGCGCGCTCTTCCATAAACTGGTCGAACTCGGCCTTGTCCTTGGCTTCACGCAGACGCTGCATGAATGTTTCGAACGCTTCCTGCTCATCCTCGAGGCGGCGGAGCATGTCGGTCTTGTACGCGTCGAAGGCTTGGTTGCCGGAGCTGCGAAAACGGGTGGGGGTCATGCGGCGAGTGTTGAATTGTGTCATCGAGTTGCGGCCTGAGAACATGCGCTTGCTCCAGATCATGTAGGCGAGAAAGGCGAGGCCAACAGGCCAGAACAGGACGAAACCGAGAATCATCGCGGCAATCCAAGCGCCTTTGCCACGGGCGTCGAGCCAACTTTCGATGCGGGACAGGATAGCGCCGGTCGTGCGGCCGGCATAAGCGGGGGCAGTGGTCATCAGCGTCTTTCCTTTGATATGTGAACCTGTTTCACATTCAGGCAGATGGTGTTGGGATCGACACCTCACAAGGGGCATGTGAATATATTTCACATTGCCTGCACGGCTTTCTTTAGCAGGCCGCTGAAGAAGTCGGGCTTGAAGGACGATGTTCGTGCCGTCACGAATTGAAGGCGGTTTCTCTGCGGCATCGGCGTCGGACGCCGGGTCTGGATTGCGCTGTTCGTCACGCTGCCAGGAGTTTCGGTAGCCTGGCCAGATTGCAGGCCGCCATGGTCATCGTGAACTGCGCGCGGACCCTGTCGATGCCGCGGTGAAGGGTCTGGGTCATGCCACCCACGGTCTTGGCCCAGCCGAACGGTTCCTCGATCTTCTTTCGGCGCCGTGGGGACAAGGCGTAGCCGGGATGCTGGGTGGTGCGCCCGTCAATGGCGGAATGCCGGGCCTTCTGCGCGACATGTGGCGTCACGACCATACGCCTGAGCGCGGCGACAAAGTCGGCGCTGTCATATCCTTTGTCGGCCCCGAGCGTCAGGCGCCGGGTTGAGCCCGGCGAGTGCCGATTGATCATCTCGAGCGCCGCCTTGCGCTCGCCGTGGCCGTCGGCGTGGGTCAGGTCCGACTGCACGACCAGGCCGTTGCGGTTCTCCATCAGCGTATGGCCCATGAAGCACAGCATCGCCGCGGCACCTGGCGCCTTCTTGTAGAGGCGGGCATCGGGGTCCGTCACGGACGCATGAGTAGCGTTCGAGCGCTTCTTACCCCGGAAGTTCACCTCGGCGTTGCGGGTCTGGCGGGGCGTGTCGGGCATCGGCTGAATCTCGGTCTGCTGAAGCTGATGGTCGGTGTCTGCGGCGGCCTCCTTAGCTGGCGGAGGCGGCGGATCGCCTGGATCGTCGTCGCGATCCGGCGGTGCGCTTTCCTTCGGCTGGAAGCTCTTCATGGACGCCCACGCCTTGATCAGCGTGCCGTCCACCGAGAAGTGTTCATTCGAGAGCAGCGGTCGGACCTCCGGATGTGCCAGGATCGCCGCCATCACCTTGCGCGACATCTCGGTGGTCAGCAGCCGGTCGCGGTTCTTGCTGAACACCGTGGGGACCCACACCGGGTCGTCGATGCCAAGTCCGACGAACCACCGGAACAGCAGGTTGTAATCCATCTGCTCCATCATCTGCCGCTCCGAGCGGATCGAGAACAGGATCTGGAGAAGGCTCGCCCGGATCAGGCGCTCCGGCGCGATGGAGGGGCGGCCGAAGTCGGTGTAGAGTGCGTCGAACTCGGCATCGAGGCTCGCCAGAGCGTCGTTCACGATCTGCCGGATCTTGCGAAGCGGATGACCTGAGGGGACCCGCTCATCAAGATCCACATAGCTGAACAGCGATCCGCTCGCCTCGTCCGTCCCGCGCATCGTCGCCCTCTCCGCCACTGCAGTGACGAAGGTGAATCATGTTCTCGAAACCGCGTCGAGACCGGCCTTTTTCAGCAGCCTGTTAACGTAGGAGGCTCATCCTGCCCGACCTGTTCGGCCAGATCGCGTTGGACAAGGAGATTGCGTTAGCAGGGAGATCGTCGGCGGTGCGCCTGCGAAGGCCGACGGCGCCTGCGACACCTGCAAGCGCTTGGGCAATGTAACCTGCACCGGGACGAACGACGCCCTTCCACCCTGCGAAAAACGCCGAGCTTCGGGGCTGTCACTGCGGGTGCGGTGGCCGGAAACGCGGCTCTGCACGCCTTGGCGAACTCGGAACGGATATCGCCGCCGAGGCCGCGTCTACACCGGGATGCACCGGGTGCACTGCCGCTCCAGCGTCTCATGCCGCAGGACGTCAATCGCCAGCCCGCCGAGTTCCAGATTTGCATGGCCGCCCCGAACGCCCCTCCCGAGGAACCGCGTCACCGAAACCGTAGCATAAAGCCGTCCGTGAACACGGAAGCCTGGGGGATCAAATCGTTTGAAAAACAGAGGATAACGCGAATATGTCCGCTCCAATGGCTTCCCAAAGTAGGCCGTGACATCCTTGGCTGCTGACATCGTGCTGCGGCCGCATCAAAAAATCCTCACATTGATATTTGTCCGCCAACCCCCTCTGTCAGGGAAGATGTCGCCCGCACTTGCACTAAAAGTATACACTGAGGCGGGCGGAACAGGATGACGATTTGGCTTATTCACCGGAGAGGAGAGCGGCGGTTCTGACGAAGATGCTGCCGCCGAACAACATGCCCTTGGGCCGGCTGGCCAAGGAGGAAGGGATCAGCGTAGCGACGCTTGCCAAGTGGCGGGCGGAGGCGCGGGCGAAGGGGCAGTTCCTGCCCGAAGCGAACGCGGGTCCCGAGGGCTGGACCTCAGCGGACAAGCTCGCTGCGGTGATCGAGACGGCGTCGATGAACGAAGCCGATCTCGGCGAATACTGCCGGCGCCGTGGCATCTATCCCGAGCAGCTTCGTGTCTGGCGGGAGGCCTGCGCGCGGGCCAATGACTGGGAGCGCGCGGCGACGAGCCGGATCACGCGCGAGACGAAGGACGACAGGAAACGCATCCAGCAGCTGGAACGGGAACTTGCGCGCAAGGAGAAGGCGTTGGCCGAGGCCGCCGCGTTGATGATCTTGCGAAAAAAGGCCGAGGCGATCTGGGGCCAAGGGGACGAGGACGCATGACGTCCGCTCCGGATCGCCAAAATATCGTCGCCCTTGTCGACGAGGCTGTGGCGGCAGGCGTCTGCCAGTCCGCTGCCTGCGCCGAGCTTGGCCTCAGCGCGCGCACGCTGCAGCGCTGGAAGGACCCGGAGTGCGGGATCTGCGAAGACCGTCGTCCGTTCGCGGACCGCCCGACGCCCGCCAACAGGCTGAGCGAAGAGGAGCGCGACCGCATCGTGGCCACCTGCGCCGCGCCCGCGAGCCTCCCGCCCAGCCAGATCGTGCCACGATTAGCTGACCAGGGCACATACATCGCGTCGGAATCCAGCATGTACAGGGTTTTGCGCGAGCGCGGCCAGAACCATCGTCGGGGTCGTGCTCGGCCAGCCGTACGCCGCAAGCCGCCCACCAGCTTCGAGGCGACAGCGCCGTGCCAGGTCTGGAGCTGGGACATCACCTGGCTGCCTGGACCGGTGGCCGGCACCTTCTTCCACCTCTATCTCATCATCGACATCTTCAGCCGGAAGATTGTCGGCTGGGAGGTCTACGAGCGCGAGACGGCCGAGTTCGCCGCCCAGGTCCTGGAACGCGCCGTCTGGGCCGAGAAGTGTCTCACCAGTCCGCTGACGCTCCATGCCGACAATGGCAGCCCAATGAAGGGCGCCACCATGAAGGTGACCATGGAGCGCCTCGGCGTCACCGCATCCTTCAGCCGCCCGCGCGTATCGAACGACAATCCGTTCTCAGAGGCGCTGTTCCGGACCTGCAAGTATGTGCCCGACTGGCCGACCCGCGGCTTCGCGACGATCGATGAGGCGCGGGCCTGGGTCCAGGGCTTCGCCACTTGGTACAACACCCAGCATCGGCACAGCGCGATCCGCTTCGTGACGCCCGAGCAGCGTCACCGCAGCGAGGACCGACCGCTGCTGGCCAGCCGCCATCAGGTCTGTGAGCTTGCCCGAGCCGCCCGGCCGGACCGGTGGTCAGGACGGACACGCAACTGGCAACCCATCGGCTCGGTCTGGCTGAACCCCGAGCGAACCGAAGCCGGGCGCAGAGGCCATGGGGCCGCCGACGCGCTCCCCCATCAAGCTGGCGGCGGCGGCCCCATGGTCGGGCCAGCCGAACACGCAGCGTGAAAACGAGTGCAGGCGACAACCACCTTGACGAACACCGCCAACCAGTGCCGATGGATCTGGCCTGAGCCAAGGGTCTCCTTAGCCCGGATAATTCACGAGAAGGCGGCGGAGGTGGCGTAACCGTCTGAAACTCTGTATTTTTTGGTTATCGGCGCCAAAGATTCAGATTTCAGCAGGACGACCTCCGCCATGACCCAGTCTACGTGCTCCACGCCCCGCCTGTCACCCCTTAACGGTAAGCCGGTCCTGCTCGGGTTTGACGGCGCCGACATGAGCTCCGACGCCGGACTGACCCTGCTGCGCGAGATCGAGCGCAGGGCGGGTCTGGCGCAGCGGCTCGCAGATTGCCTGCACGATCCGCGTGACCCGGCGAAAGTTCAGCATAGCCTGTGCGACATCATCCGGTTCCGGATCATGATGATCGCGGCGGGATACGAAGACGGCAATGACGCGACCGCCCTTCGGCACGATCCCAGCTTCAGGAGAGTTATGCCCGAAAGTTGGTGATGGCCTGAAGTAGGCGGCATATCATGGCGGTGTTCACGCGCCGTCAGTCTCAAAAGAGAAAGGATATGCCACCATGGCCAAATCTACCGTTGTCCCGTTCGAACTGCCATCGGAATTTTCTGCGGATCCGTTGACCGAGGTAATCCACGCTGGGGCCAAGGAGCTTCTGCGAACGGCGGTTCAGGCNGAGGTATCCGCCTT
>NZ_CYPR01000010.1 GCF_001408515.1 Jannaschia seosinensis
TCTGGTGGCCGAGCTCAACCACCTCGTCCATGGCAAGCGATCCGAGAAGCTCAGCGAAGATGAACGGCAGCTGGCCTTCGAGGATCTCGAGACGGCCGTCGCCGAAGCCAATGCGCAAAAGGAGACGCAGGCTCCTTCGGACGGCACGTCCCGTCGCACGGCGTCTTCGGCCAAGCGCAACCGCGGCAACCTGCCCGAGGACCTGCCCCGCATCGAACAGGTGGTCGAGCCCGACAGCCTCGCGTGCCCGTGCGGCTGCGGGCAGATGCACAAGATCCGCGAGGATCGCGCCGAACGCCTCGACATCGTGCCCGCGCAGCTGCGCGTGCTTGTCACCGTCCGTCCCAAATACGCCTGCCGCGCCTGCACCAACGGCGTGCGTCAGGCCCCGGCACCCGCCGCCCTGATCGAGAGCGGCCTGCCGACCGAGGGGCTCATCGCCCATATCCTGGTCAGCAAATACGCGGATCACCTTCCACTATATCGCCAGAGCCAGATCCTCGGCCGCTCGGGCATCGACATCCATCGCAGCACGTTGGCTGACTGGGTCGGCGTCGCGGCATTCCACCTGCGGCCGGTGGTGGCTTGCCTGGCAGAGCACCTGAAGACGTCGACCAAGCTGTTCATGGACGAGACCACCGCACCCGTCCTCGACCCGGGGCGCGGCCGGACCAAGACCGGCTTCCTTTGGGCACTGGCCCGGGATGATCGAGCGTGGGACGGCGACGATCCACCCGGCGTGGTCTACTTCTACGCCCCCGGCCGGGGCGGGGAGAACGCGGAGAAGTTCCTGACCGGCTTCGACGGCATCCTGCAGATCGACGGATACACAGGCTACAACCGCCTGACGCGCCCCTCCCGCAAAGGCGGTGAGCCGATCCGCGTGGCGTATTGCTGGGCGCACGCCCGGCGCAAGCTGAAGGAAGTGTTCGATCGCGACGGCTCCGAGATCGCGGCCGAAGGCCTGCGCCGCATTGCCGAGTTCTACAAGGTCGAGGCTGAGATCCGCGGCATGAGACCCGGTCAGCGGCTCTCGGCTCGGCAGACACGAACGGCGCCGCTTGTCGCCGCCTTTGGCGAATGGCTGCAAGAGCAGCGCCTGCGTGTCTCCGCCAAATCGCGTCTCGGCGAGAAGCTCGCCTACATCCACTACCACTGGGACGGACTGCAGACCTTCCTTCGGGATGGGCGCGTCGAGATCGACTCCAACGGCGTCGAAAACCTCATCCGCCCGATCGCTCTGAACAGGAAAAACGCGCTCTTCGCCGGGCACGACGAAGGTGGGAAGGCTTGGGGGCGCATCGCGTCTCTCATCGAGACCGCGAAGATCAACGGCGTCGAACCCTTCGCCTATCTAAAGGCCACCTTGGAGGCGATCGCGGACGGGCACCCCAAGAGCCGGATCGACGAACTCCTCCCCTGGAACTTCAATCCGTCAAGCTGAAACCAATGTGGGGCCCAGCTCCCGCTTACGATGTTTTTGAGTCCGTAGCTTCGATTTCTGAATATCGAGTCGGCAGCATTGACGCTTTGTGCGACAGAAGTGCTCGCAACAGATTCAATGGCTTTTGTGCCGGGATAGCTTGTGACGGAAAAATTACGTCAGCGGAGGCGTCTGTCGCGCTCGATCTCGTGAGTAGTCGAGACGGCCTTTGCTCCGATCGAGCGGTCGGAGCGCTTGAAACGACCTTGCGGGATGCATTGGAGGACGGAATCGTCGATGACGATGAATCAAGCGCGATCTGTGATGTGATCACCGAGGTCGTCGGAGATAGCTACTCCGACACCGGCCTGTCGTCTCTCGGTGCAACGCCGACATTCAGGTACGCAGCGTTTGAAGATGTTGCGAGTGATCTCTCCGAGTGCTGTTTTGTCCTGACAGGAAATTTCCGGATCAAACCGAGACGGAAAATTGAGGAAGCTTTGAAGGCGAAAGGCGCGGAAATCTCTAAAACATTTATGCGAAAGACCACGCATCTGATCGTTGCGCTGGAAGCCTCTCGGGATTGGATCGAGACTCATCAGGGGCTTAAGATCAAGAAGGCGAGAGAGTATTACCAAGATGCCGGGCAGCCGCTCATCCTCGCCGAATTTGATGTCACGAGAGCGTTGGATCTGTCTTAGACATCCAGCTCCCCCACGAACCGGGCGTTCTCCGAAATATACTGAAACCGCATTTCCGGCTTTTTGCCCATCAGGCGCTCCACCAAATCGCCGGTTTCGCCCGGAGCGTCCTCGTCCACGGTAACGCGGATGAGTCTGCGGGAGGTAGGGTCCATTGTGGTTTCCTTGAGGTCCTTGGCGTCCATCTCGCCCAGTCCCTTGAAGCGGCTGACGTCGATCTTGCCCTTGCCGCCGAGGCCTTTCGCCAGCATGCGGTCGCGTTCGGCCTCGTCGAGGCAGTAGACGCGCTTCGCGCCTTGGGTCAGGCGGAACAGGGGCGGGCAGGCGAGGTAGAGGTGGCCCGTATCGATCATCGGCCGCATCTGAGTAAAGAAGAACGTCATCAGCAGCGACGCGATATGCGCCCCGTCGACGTCGGCGTCGGTCATGATGATGATCTTGTCGTAGCGCAGGTCGTCGAGGACGAAGCGCGTGCCCAGCCCGCAGCCGAGCGCCTGCGTCAGGTCGGAAATCTCCGCGTTGGAGCCGAGTTTGGAGGAGGCGGCGCCGAGGACGTTGAGGATCTTGCCGCGCAGGGGCAGGAGCGCCTGGGTCTTGCGGTCGCGCGCCATCTTGGCCGAGCCGCCGGCCGAGTCGCCCTCCACGATGAAGAGTTCGGTGCCCTCGCGGGTGCTGGCGGAGCAATCGACCAGTTTGCCGGGCAGGCGTAGCTTTTTGGTGGCGCTCTTGCGGGCGGTTTCCTTTTCCTGCCGCCGGCGCAGGCGTTCCTCGGCGCGCAGGACGAGAAAGTCGAGGATTGCGCCCGCCGATTTGGTATCGGAGGCCAGCCAGGTGTCGAACCGGTCACGCACGGCGCCCTCGGTCATCTTGGCGGCGGATTCGCTCGACAGGCGGTCCTTGGTCTGGCCCACGAAGGCGGGCTCCGCGATGAAGCAGGAGACGAGGGCGCAGCCACCGGACAGCAGGTCGTCGCGGGTGATTTGCGCGGCCTTCTTGTTGTTGGCCAGCTCGCCGTAGGCCTTGATGCCCTTGAGGATCGCGGCCCAGAATCCCGCGACGTGGGTGCCGCCTTCAGGGGTGGGCACGGTATTGCAGTAGGACTGGATGAAGCCATCGCGCGCGGGGGTCCAGTTGATGGCCCATTCCACCTTGCCAGGCTGGCCGAACTTCTCCTGAAAATCAACGGTTCCGGCGAAGGCGGTGTCCGCATAGGTCGAGGCGCCAGCCAGCGTTTCGGTCAGGTAGTCGGACAGGCCGCCGGGGAAGTGAAACGTCGCCTGGGTCGGAGTTTCGCCGTCGTCGATTTCGGACTTCCAGCGGATTTCGACGCCGGAGAAGAGGTACGCCTTGGAGCGGATCGATCGGAACAGGCGCGCCGGCTTCAGGCGCTGCGTGCCGAAGATGTCGGGGTCGGCGTGGAACGTGACGGTGGTGCCGCGGCGGTTCGGGGCGGCGCCGATTTTCTCGACGGGGCCGAGGGGGGTGCCGCGGGAAAAGCGCTGCTCCCACAGCTCCCGCTCGCGGGCGACCTGCACGACCATGGAGTCGGACAACGCGTTGACGACCGACGCGCCCACACCGTGCAGGCCGCCGGAGGTCTGGTAGGCCTTGCCGGAAAATTTGCCGCCCGCATGGAGGGTGCAGAGAATGACCTCCAGCGCGGATTTGTCGGGAAATTTCGGGTGCGGGTCGACGGGGATCCCGCGGCCGTTGTCGCGGATCGTGATGGAGCCGTCGGCATGAAGCTCCACCTCGATACGGTTGGCATGGCCCGCCACGGCCTCGTCCATGGAGTTGTCGAGAACCTCGGCCACCATGTGATGCAGGGCCCGCTCGTCGGTGCCGCCGATATACATGCCGGGGCGTTTGCGGACGGGTTCGAGACCTTCGAGAACCTCGATAGAGGCTGCGTCGTAGGTCTGCGGCTCGTCGGCGCCGGTGAGGAGGTCGTCGGCCATGGGACTGCTCTATCTTGTGTGTTTGGGCACAGGGTATGCGAGATGGGGGGGCGGGGAAAGGGCGGCGGGCTTCTGGGTTTGTCGAACGCCATCGGGTGGACTGGCCAGTGCGCGGGTGGCGCCGATGCCGGCTCTCAGGGTCTAATTGGCTACTTCGATCTCTGCGTACAAGATGGCGCGGATGGGCGTGACCTGCCGCAACTGTCCGTCGCGAGCCGTGCCCATGGTTTGGAGAAAGTAGATGTGTTTAGGTGACGCTGTCGCCCCGGAAATACCTGACGACGTGTTCGAATGCGCGATACTCTTGCGACGCAACATACTCGATCTCACGACGAAAGGTGGCTCGGAGCAGGAATACAAGCTGGCTCGGGTAAAGCTGATGCAAGACGGGACGAGCAAACGGCACCTGCCGGAATTCGTCCGTCACTCTCCTGATGCGGACTCCTTGAAGATGGCGCTGTCCAACGTGGCAAGCGGTGAAGGGGCATGGGTCCTGCGTCGCGATCACGTTGAGGAGCCGTGCAAGCCGTTCTTGTCCTTTCTGGAGCGGGCGGAGGTGCTGCGGACGCGACAATCGCCGCCGGCCTTTCCAGATATGACGTGTCGGCGGTGCAGAAGCTTTGGGCGAAGGCTCTGGAACGGCGGGCAGCGGACCCGGACGGTGCGGTGACGGCCGCGACGACACTTCTGGAGGAGGTCTGCAAACACATTATCGACGACGGCGGTGAAGAAGGGTGGCGTATCAAGTGGGACATACCGAAGCTTTATGCGGAGACCGCGAAGCTGCTGAACATCGCCCCGGCGCAAGATCAGGAGAATGTAATCAGGGCCATTTTTGGTAACTGCCAGAGTGTCGTTCAGAATATCGGATCGCTGCGCAACAAGGGAGGCGACGCGCATGGCGGGGGCCGCGCGCGCGTTCCGTTCGAGCCGCGTCACGCCACTCTGGCGGTGAATCTTGCAGGTTCAATGGCTTTGTTCCTAATCGAAACTTGGCAGGCGAAACGCGAGGAGATTTGAGCCGCTGACGGGCAGGGCGCGACTTCCAGCGAACCTAGGCTGCGCGGGGGTGGATCGCGGCCCTAGCCCGATATCCGGCGGCGCTTTCATTATGACGGCCGTATGTCCTAAAAGACGCCTCGTATTTCATCGAGAGCTTAGCCTGACCCCATGCCCCAAATTCTTCTGACCGGCGGCGCCGGATATATCGGCTCCCACACCTTCGTCGCGCTGCGCGAGGCAGGGTACGGCGTCACGATCCTCGACGATTTCTCGAATGCCGATGCGAGCGTGATCGACCGGCTCGGGCGGCTTACGCAGGGGCCGGTGGATGTGGTGGAGGGTTCGGTGCTCGACCGCGCGCTTCTTGACCATACGTTCGCGGAGAAGTCCTTCGACGGTGTAGTGCATTTCGCCGCCCGCAAAGCGGTGGGGGAGAGCGTGGCCAAACCGCTCGATTATTTCGAGACAAACATCACCGGCCTCGTGACGCTGGCACAGGCGATGCGGGCGGCGGCTGTCTGGCGGATCGTGTTCTCATCCACAGCGACGGTTTACGGGGAGCCGGAGGTGTTTCCCCTGACCGAAAATCTGCCGCTGTCGCATACGTCGCCCTATGCCTTTACCAAGCTGACGGCGGAGCGGGTGCTGGAACAGGCGGCGGCGGCCGATCCATTCACGGTGGGCGTGCTGCGGTATTTCAACCCGGTGGGCGCGCATCCGTCGGGCCTTATCGGGGAAGATCCGCGCGGCATTCCCGACAATCTGATGCCGTTCATCGCCAAGGTGGCGTTGGGCGAGATATCCGAATTGCAGGTCTTCGGGGACGATTACGACACGCCGGACGGGACGTGCTGGCGCGATTACATCCACGTCATGGACCTCGCGCGGGCGCATGTCCTGTCGCTGGAGGCGCTGATGGCGGGGCGGGGGCACGTGCTCAATGTCGGGACGGGCCGGCCGGTTTCGGTGCTGGAGATGCATGCCGCATATCAGGCGGCCGTAGGGCGGGATCTCCCTTACCGGATCGTGGATCGGCGGCCGGGCGACGTGCCGCGCCTTTATGCCGATCCGGCGCGGGCGCGGGATGTGCTCGGCTTTTCGGCGGAACTGGGGCTCAGCGAGATGTGCGCGTCGAGCTGGAACTGGGTACAGGCCCAGGCGGCGGGCTGGCGGTTCAATTCCTGACGGTTACCCGCCGCGTGCCGCCGCGATCTCGGGCAGGATCTGCTCCTCCAGCACCGACGATGTGATCGGTCCGACGAACCGGTAGGTGATCGTGCCGTCGCCGGCGAGGATGAACGTTTCCGGCAGGCCATAGACGCCCCAATCGATCCCGGTCCGCGCCTCGGTATCGGCACCAATCGCGGCGAACGGGTCGCCCAGCTCGTCGAGAAAGCGATCGGCGGCGGCGGGCTTGTCCTTGTAGTTAACGCCGTAGACCGGAACGGTTTCGGCCAGCGTCTTCAACTGAGGGTGTTCCGCGCGGCAGGGGACGCACCAGCTTGCCCAGAAGTTGACGACCTTGACGTCACCGTCGGTCAGCATCGCGTCGGTCAGTTCCGTCCGGCCGGGGAGGGCGACGGTCGAAAGCGGCGGCGCGGCCTGCCCGATCCGGGAGGAGGGAAGCGTGTCCGGATCCTCCCGCGCGAGGCCGGACAGGAAGAAGCCCGCGAGCGCGGCGAAGAGGGCGACGGGGATGAGGGCGAGCCACCTCATTCCTCACGCTCCCGCAGGCGGCGGCGCATCGTGCGCGCCTCGGCCAGGGACCAGATGACAAGCCCGCCGATGAGCGTGGCGGACAGTCCGTAGGAGAGCCAGATGTCGAAGGCGTAGCGTCCGAAATCGATCATGCGAGGCGGGCCTTGAGCGAGAGGGAATGGAGCCGGCGGCGGCGGATATGCGTGCGGGTGCGTAGGAGCACTAGCGCCACGAAGAGGGCGACGAATCCCGCCATCGTCAGCACGAGCGGGAACCAGAAGACGTCCGAGATATTCTCCTGCGCATCGAGCGACAGCGACGCGCCCTGATGCAGACCTTGGCTCCAGAACTGCGCGGCGTAGCGCGACAGGAGCGCGAAGACTGACCCGACGAGGCAGAGGATCGACGTCAGGTCGGCGGCGGCGTCCGGGTTCTCGATCGCCTGCCAGAGCGCGACATAGCCCAGATAGAACAGGAACAGGATCAGGAACGATGTCAGGCGCGGGTCGAAGGCCCAGTAGGTGCCCCACATCGGTTTGCCCCAGATTGCGCCCGTGGCCAGCGCCACGGCCGTCATCACGAGACCCACCGGTGCGGCCGCGCGGGCGGCGAGCGCCGAGACGTGGTGGCGCCGGACCAGCCAGATCAGGGAGGCCACCAGCATCATCATCCAGGCATTGATCGCGAGGAAGGCGGACGGGACGTGGACGTAGATGATCTTGACCGAGTGCCCCATGCGGAAATCCTCGGGCGTGAAGAACAGACCCCAGGTCAGGCCGGTCGCGCTCAGCAGGGTGGCCAGCGTCCAGGCCCAGGGCAACGCTGCGCCGGACCAGCCCATGAAGCGGCGCGGATTGGCGAGATCCCAGATGGAGCGGCGGGCTGTCATGGCATCGTCCTATGTCTGCGGATCGCATGCTGCAAGATGCGGGCGGGTCGTCTTGCGCTGGCGCGCGCGCGGCGGGTGGTCGCGCTCATCGCAGGTTGACGCGCAGCACCGCCGCCGTGGCGAAGGGAAGCACCGCGATGCAGCCGAGGGTAATGCCTCCGCTCAGCGCCAGCGGCGTGAGGAGGGGCAGGCCCGTCGCGCCCCGCCGCGCCAGTTCGGCCCCGAAGACGAGCGTCGGGATGTAGAGCGGCAGAACCAGCAGCGACAAAAGCAGCGAACCGCGCTTCAGTCCGACCGTCAGACCCGCGCCGAAGGTTCCGATGAAGGAAAGCGCTGGCGTGCCCAGAAGCAGCGACAGCGCCAGCCAGGGCAGGGCGGAGGCCGGCAGGGACAGGAGCGGCCCGAGCGCGGGCGCGGCGAGCGTCAGGGGCAGGCCGGTCGTCAGCCAATGCGCGGCGGCCTTGGCGAGCGCCACGCCCTCGGCCGGGACCGGGGAGGTGGCGAGCAGGTCGAGCGAGCCGTCCTCGAGGTCGAGCGCGAAGACGCGGTCGAGCGACAGGAGGCTCGCCAGCAGCGCTCCGAGCCAGAGCACACCCGGCGCGACGGGGGCGAGCAGGTCCGCGCGCGGCCCGACAGCCAGCGGGATCAGCGTGGCGAGGATCAGCAGGAACGCGAGACCCTGCCCGAAGCCGCCCCCGGCCCGGATCGCGAGACGGAGGTCGCGGAGGATGAGCGCGATCATTCGACGGCCTCGGCGAAGGGATCATCCTGCATCGTCGCGGTCCCCGCGGCAAACTGCCCGACATCCAGCGTCGTCGCGTCGGTCAGGCCCAGATCGACATGGGTGGCGATAATCGCACTTCCTCCGCCTGCCAGATGCGCCCGGATCGCCGCGGCGAAGCGCGTCACGTTGTCCGTGTCGAGAGAGACCGTCGGCTCGTCGAGGAGCCAGACCGGCCGCCCCGTAAGCACCAGCCGCGCAAGGCCCGCGCGCCGTTTCTGTCCGGCGGACAGTTCTGCCGCGCGCCGGTCGAGGAGCGGCTCCAGATCAAAGGCCCGCACCGCCGGGCCAACATCCGCGCCGCCGAAAATTGCCGCCCAGAACCGCAGCGCTTCGCCGACGGTGAGCTGTGCCTTCAGTCCGTCCGCATGGCCGGCATAGGCGCAACGCTCGGGCGCGACATCGCCGGAGACGGGCGGCGTCAGGCCCGCGAGCGTTCGCAGAAGCGTCGTCTTTCCGGCCCCGTTCGGCCCCCGCAGCACCAGCGCGGCCCCCCGCGCGACGGAGAGCCTCACGCCCCGCAGAACGACCGCCTCGCCACGGCGGCAGGAGAGATTGGTGACGCTCAGGGTCATAAGGGCGCACCTATCGCGGTTCGCCCGCCGGGAACAGAGCGGCCTCCCCCGCATTCAACCGGGAGGGCCGTCATGCGCGGCCGTCGATGACGTTTTGTATGCGATGGTATGCGGCCGCCTCTTGATCAGAACCGGGCGGTGGGGCACATGACGCTCAACCCCTGCCATCCCCATCCCGGAGGAAGCCAATGACGATTCAGGTCGGAACCGACACCGCCAAGACGCGCCGCACGCTGAGTGCGGGCGCGCAATCCGTGAGCTATTACTCCATCGCCGCCGCGACCGAGGCCGGGCTGGGCGACTTTTCCAAGCTGCCCGCCGCGCTGAAGGTCGTGCTGGAGAACATGCTGCGCTTCGAGGATGACGGCCGCACGGTTTCGACCGACGACGTTAAGGCCTTCGCGAAGTGGGCGGAGCAGGGCGGCAAGAACCCGATCGAGATCGCCTACCGCCCGGCCCGCGTGCTGATGCAGGACTTCACCGGCGTGCCCGCGGTCGTGGACCTCGCGGCGATGCGCGACGGGATCAAGGCGCTGGGCGGCGACGCGCAGAAGATCAACCCGCTCAACCCCGTGGACCTCGTCATTGACCACTCGGTCATGATCGACGAATTCGGCAATCCCCGGGCCTTTCAGGTCAATGTCGACCGCGAATACGAGCGCAACATGGAGCGTTACCAGTTCCTGAAATGGGGACAGACCGCGTTCGACAACTTCCGCGTCGTGCCGCCGGGAACCGGCATCTGCCACCAGGTGAACCTCGAATATCTCTCCCAGACCGTCTGGACGGATCAGGATCAGAACGGTGAGGAGGTCGCCTATCCCGACACGCTGGTCGGCACCGACAGCCACACGACGATGGTGAACGGCGCGGCCGTTCTTGGCTGGGGCGTCGGCGGAATCGAGGCGGAGGCCGCGATGCTGGGCCAGCCGATCTCGATGCTGATCCCCGAGGTCGTGGGCTTCGAGCTGACCGGCAAGATGATGGAGGGGACGACCGGCACGGACCTCGTGCTGAAGGTCGTGGAGATGCTGCGCGAGAAGGGCGTGGTCGGCAAGTTCGTCGAGTTCTACGGCGACGGCCTCGACAACCTGCCGCTCGCCGACCGCGCCACGATCGGCAATATGGCGCCCGAATACGGTGCGACCTGCGGCTTCTTCCCCATCGACCAGGAGACGCTGCGCTATCTGGAGATGACGGGCCGCGACAAGGGGCGCATCGCGCTTGTAGAGGCTTATGCCAAGGCCAACGGTCTGTGGCGCGATGCCGATTACGCGCCGGTCTATACCGACACGCTGAGCCTCGACATGGGGACGATCGTGCCCGCGATCTCCGGCCCGAAGCGGCCGCAGGATTTCATCGCGCTGACCGACGCCGCCGAGGCGTTCGGCAAGTACGTCCGCGGCGTGCGTGAGGGCAAGGACACCACGCCGCGCGCCGAGATGCGCTGGGAGGGCGAGGGCGGCGCGCCCGAGCCGTTCGACATCCCCGGCGACGAGGGGCATCATGCCCGCGGCTTCGTACATGGCGGCCAGGCGGATCGGTCGCAGATGCATGACGGCTCGATCGTGATCGCCTCGATCACGTCCTGCACGAACACCTCGAACCCCTACGTGATGATCGGCGCGGGTCTCGTGGCGCGCAAGGCGCGCGAGCTCGGCCTCAACCGCAAGCCGTGGGTCAAGACGTCCCTCGCCCCCGGCAGCCAGGTCGTGTCCCATTACCTCGAAGCCGCCGGCCTGCAAAAGGATCTCGACGCGATCGGGTTCAACCTCGTCGGCTATGGCTGCACGACCTGCATCGGCAATTCCGGCCCGCTCGAGCCGGAGATCTCAAAGGCGATCAACGACAACGACCTGATCGCCACGTCGGTCCTGTCGGGCAACCGCAACTTCGAAGGCCGGATCTCGCCCGACGTACGTGCCAACTACCTCGCCTCGCCGCCGCTCGTGGTGGCCTATGCGCTGGTCGGCGACATGAACGTGGACATCTCGAAGGAGTCGCTGGGTCAGGACAAGAACGGCAACGACGTCTTCCTCAAGGACATCTGGCCCTCGCAGCAGGAGGTGGCCGAACTCGTCGAGCGGACCGTCACCCGCGCGGCGTTCCAGGAGAAGTACGCCGACGTCTTTAAGGGCGATGACAAGTGGCAGGCGGTCGAGGTGCCTCAGCAGGAGACCTATGACTGGCCGCCGGCATCGACCTACGTCCAGAATCCGCCTTACTTCCAGAACATGGACCCGAACCCGGGTGCCATCGAGGACGTACGCGGCGCCCGCGTGCTGGCGATGCTGGGCGACATGATCACGACGGACCACATCTCCCCGGCCGGTTCGTTCAAGGAGACGTCGCCCGCAGGCAAGTACCTCGTGGATCGTCAGGTCCCGCCGCGGGAGTTCAACTCCTACGGCTCGCGCCGGGGCAACCACGAGATCATGATGCGCGGCACCTTCGCCAACATTCGCATCCGGAACGAGATGCTGGATGGCGTGGAGGGCGGCTACACCAAGGGGCCCGACGGTGAACAGACGTCGATCTACGATGCCGCGATGGCTTGGCAGGAGCGTGGCGTGCCCCTCGTGGTGATTGGCGGCGAACAATATGGTGCCGGGTCGTCGCGCGACTGGGCGGCCAAGGGCACGGCGCTGCTGGGCGTGAAGGCCGTGATCGCCGAGAGCTTCGAGCGTATCCACCGCTCCAACCTCGTCGGCATGGGCGTCATTCCGTTCGAGTTCACGGGCGGCGATTCCCGCCGGAGCCTCGGGCTGACGGGCGACGAGGAGGTCACGATCGAGGGCCTCGCCGACGTGCGTCCGCTGCAGGAGGTGCCGGCCACGATCAAGATGGCCGACGGGTCCGAAAAGCAGATCACTCTGCGTTGCCGCATCGATACCGAGGTCGAGATCGACTACATCAAGAACGGCGGCGTACTTCACTACGTGTTGCGTAATCTCGCGCAGGCGCCCGTCGCGGCGGAGTGATCCACGCGAACAGCGTGATCGACGGGGCCCTGTGGGGCCCCGTTTTACGTCTGGTGTAGGCGTTTTCGAATGGGGCGGTCACCAGTGCGGAGTCGGGGTGGCGCAGACCGTGGCGACGACGGCTACACGCGTCGGGGGCGTCACGTGGGTTGGACCCGCCGTGCGGTTCATTTTCGGCAGGGCGTGATGCATGGTGGCTGTCTCATTCGCAAGCGCTTGCCGACCTTCGCGGTCATTGCCGGGCAATCTGGGTGGGCATGCAGATGGCAGCGCTCTGCAGAAGTCCTGTTGCCAAGCCTGTCCGTTAGCGCGCTAGGGGCAATCCGGCGGTTCGCCTCTCCGGCTGAGCGAAACGATGAACCAACGCGGGCGCGGCCTCGGTTCGTTCTTGCGGATCCGCTGGGCAGATGTGGAGGTCCTGCGTGATGGGCCGAATCCATCGCGACGTTGTTGGCGCAGGTTGTCTATCGTTACGGATGCGACGGATGGGGGAACCGGCAACGGCGGTCGATCAGTTGTGTCAGTGAAGCCGGGCTTCGGGCCGCGGGGCGAGACCGTGGGCATCAAGGTCCAACGGGGGAGGAGGGGAAGATCGTGGAAGGCATATACTGCGGTCCGCCGCCGGTCCCCGACGCGATCTGGATGCGGTGGAACTTCGATCCGTATCTTCTTGCGGCTCTGGCGCTCTTCGCTCTGATCGTGGGGCGGAATCGACCGGGTGCGGCGGCAATAGCCGTTCTGGCCGTCGTCTTCGTGTCGCCGCTCTGCGCGCTGTCATCGGCGCTGTTCTCCGCGCGGGTGGTTCATCATGTCCTGCTGATCGCGGTCGCGGCACCGCTTCTGGCTTGGTCCCTTCCGGCGCGTGAGGCCCGGAGCCCGGCATTGTCCTTCGCAGTCTCTTCGGCCGTCCTCTGGGCGTGGCACGTGCCGGCGGCGTACGATCTGGCGCTGTCGCATTTCGGCGTCTACTGGACGATGCAGGTCACGCTGCTCGCCACAGCGACCTGGTTCTGGCGCGATGTCTTCGCAGCCGCGCGATCGCCGGTGGACGGGTTGGTGTTCATCGTCGCAGGCTTCGCGCAGATGGGGATGCTGGGCGCGATCCTGACCTTTGCCCCCGAGGCGCTTTATGCCGCACATGCGGTGGGGCCGTTCGCCTGGGGCCTGACGCCGCTGGGGGATCAGCAGCTTGGCGGGCTGTTGATGTGGGTGCCGGCCGGTCTGCCCTACGCGGTGGCCGGCGCGGTGGTCGCGCGGCGCGGTTGGGCCGGTTTGCAGGGCCAGAACGCGTGATCGACTGGATTCTCGGAACCGTTCCGCTGTTCAAGGGGGTCCATATCGCCGCGCTCTCGATCTGGTGCGGCGGCCTCCTTGCGTTGCCGCTCATGCTGACGCGGCACGATCCCGCGATAACGCAGGACGATTACCGCCGCATCCGCCGCGCGACGCATCTGACCTATACGGTCTGCGTCACGCCCGCCGCGGTGATCGCCGTGATCGCGGGGACATGGCTGATCTTCATGCGGGAGGCATTCGTCCCGTGGCTTTATGCCAAGCTTGTCTTCGTGGCGCTCTTGGTGGCGGCGCATGCCTGGGTCGGTCACATCCTGGTCGACGTGGCGGAGACGCCGGGGCGCAGCCGTCCGCCGGCCCCTTACCTGCCCGTGGCCGCCATTCTGGTTCCGGTTCTTGGCATCCTCGTGCTGGTTCTGGGCAAGCCGGATCTCGGTTGGGTCTCGTTTCCGCAATGGCTCCTCGAGCCGTACGGAGGTCAGTTTCCCTTCGATGTCCCAAGACGATAGTCGAAGACGAGTTTGCCACCATGCCAGCCAGTGAACGACACCATGATCACGCAGAGGCCCGACAGCAGGATGCCGTAGGGCAGCACTGCCGTCTCGTAGCCATAGAGCCTGTGGCCCCAATTCGCGCCGAGCAGCGCGAGCAGTGTCACCGCGATGATGAAATGCGTCCAGGCCGCGGCCCGTGCGCGGATGCCGCTGACCAGAAGGATCTCGGCCGTGCCGGAGAATCCCGCGAGCATGCCGAACAGGAAACCCGTTCCCGCGGCCCAGATGCCGGCGCGGGCCCAGAACGTCTCGCCGGTCCACCAGTAGAGCAGATCGGCGCCGAACACGCAGAATGTCAGCGCCACCGGGAAGGAAACGCTCATCGCGTGGATCGGGTGGCCGAGGATCGCAATCTGCGACTCTGTCTCCTCGTAGCCAGGCCGGTTCGCGATCGGGTCGATCAGCTGCTCGTCCTCTCCCTTGATCGGTTCCTCTGCCATGGGTGGAATCTCCTGAAACTCATCCTCATGGGAGCAACGCCGCTCGCGCTTGCGGGTTGCGATGGACCGCTCTCGACCGTCGATCCGGCAGGACCCGCGGCGCGCACCATCGCCACGCTGTGGTGGGTGATGCTGGTTGGGGCGGTGCTGATCTTCGGACTCGTCGCCGGTTTGCTCGCGGCCGCGTTTCGGCGGGGGCGGCAGACGCGGGACGATCGCTGGCATGAGCGGGTCTGGATCGTCGGTCTGGGTCTGGGCTTCTCGATGGCGATCCTCGCCGCGCTGCTCGCCTCCGGCCTGATGGCGGGCGAACGTCTGATGCCCCGTCCCGCGGCGGATACAGTCGGCGTGCGGGCCGAGGCGCGGCGGTGGAGCTGGAGCTTCGGCTACGACGCAGCGCCCGGCCGGGTGACCGAAGACGTGCTGCATATTCCCGCCGGTCGCCCGGTGGATGTGGCGATCACGAGCGCCGATGTGGTCCACAGCTTCTGGGTGCCGCGCCTTGCGGGCAAGCTCGACGCCATTCCCGGTCACGTCAATGTCCTGCGGATCGAGGCGGACCATCCGGGCACCTATGGGGGGCTGACGGCCGAATATAACGGCGAAGGCTACGCCCGGCACCGTTTTGTGGTCGTGGCGCACGACGCGGCAGGCTGGCAGGCCTTTCTGCGGGGAGAGACGGAATGAACGCGCTTCGACGTCACCGGAAGCTGACGAGGGTCTGGGCGTCCGAGCCGGGGTGGAGGGGCTGGTTCAGCACGGTGAACCACACCGATGTGGGGCGGATGTTCCTGGCGACGTCGTTCTTCTTCTTTCTGGTCGGCGGCGTCCTCGCAATGCTGATCCGGGCACAGCTTGCGACGCCGGATTCCGCCTTCGTGGGGCCGGAGGTTTATAACCAGCTCTTCACGATGCACGGGACCATCATGATGTTTCTGTTCGCGATCCCCACCTTCGAGGGGCTGGCGATCTACCTGCTGCCCAAGATGCTGGGGACGCGCGACCTCGCCTTCCCGCGACTGACGTCCTACGGCTACTGGTGCTACTTCTTCGGCGGGGGAATGATGCTGTTCTCGCTGCTGTTCGGCATCGCGCCCGATGGCGGCTGGTTCATGTACCCGCCACTGACCGGGCCACTCTATTCGCCCGGGATCAACACGGATTTCTGGCTCATCGGGATCACCTTCGTCGAGATCTCGGCAATTTGCGCCGCGGTCGAGTTCTGCGTCTCGATCCTGCGCTACCGGGCGCCCGGCATGTCGCTCGACAAGATGCCGATCTTCGCTTGGTACGCGCTCGTCACGTCGCTGATGATCCTCACGGGATTTCCGCCGCTAATCCTCGGGTCCGTCCTGCTGGAGGTGGAGCGGGCATTCGGGCTGCCGTTCTTTCAGGCCGACCTCGGCGGCGACAGCCTGCTCTGGCAGCACCTGTTCTGGCTCTTCGGGCATCCGGAGGTCTACATCATCTTCCTGCCGGCGGCGGGTGTGATCTCGACCGTGTTGCCCGTGATGTGCCGCACGACGCTTCTCGGATATGGATGGGTCGTTGCGGCGGCGGTGGCGCTGGCCTTCCTGAGCTTCGGGCTCTGGGTCCACCACATGTTCACCACGGGCATCCCGCATATGGGGCTCGCATTCTTCTCGGCCGCCTCGACGCTCGTGGCGGTGCCGACGGGGGTGCAGGTCTTTGCCTGGATCGGCACGATGTGGAAGGGCCAGCCGCAGCTCCGCCTGCCGATGCTCCACATCCTCGGCTTCTTCGTCACCTTCGTGATGGGCGGGTTGACCGGTGTCATGGTCGCGATCGTGCCCTTCGACTGGCAGGCGCACGACACGGCCTTCGTCACCGCGCACCTGCATTACGTGCTTTTCGGCGGGTTCGTCTTTCCGATCCTGGCGGGGATTTATTATTGGCTGCCGCTTTTCACCGGACGCAAACGGTTCTTCCGTCTGGGCGAATGGGCGTTTGCCCTGATCTTCGTGGGCTTCCACGGGACGTTTCTCGCCATGCACTGGGTCGGGCTTCTGGGGCAGCGGCGGCGGATCGAGACCTACGACGCCGATGCGGGCTGGACCGCGATCAACTTCGTCTCGTCGGTCAGTGGCTTCATCATGGCGATCGGGCTGGCGATGGTGCTGATCGACGTTCTGCTGCATTGGGTTGTTGCGGTGCGGGGCGAGCGTAATCCGTGGCACGCGGGCAGCCTCGAGTGGGTGACGATGAACCCGCCGCCCGCCTACAACTTCGCAAGCCTGCCCCATGTCGACAAGCGCGAGCCCCTTGCCGGCGACCCCGATCTGCCCGTGCGCCTTGCCAAGGGCGAGGGGTATCTGGGCGATCCCTTCGTCACATGGCGCGAAACCCTTACGGTCGAGGCGGCCAGCGGGCGGCCGGATTACCTCGTGATCTATCCGACGAACACGCGCCTGCCGATCGCGCTTGCCGCCGTTACGGGGCTCTTCTTCCTGTCGCTGCTGATCAAGGTCTACTGGCTGACCCCGATCGCGGTTTTCGGGGTTGCCGCGCTCGGCTGGTGGTGGGTCTGGAGCCAAGGGCGACAGAGCGATCTCGGGCCGCAGGATGTCGGCCGCGGTCTGAGCCTGCCGCCATCGGGCGAGACCGATCGGTCGCCCGGCTGGTGGGGAACGGCATTCCTGCTGGCGGCGAACGCCACGTTCTTCGGATCGCTCATCTTCGGCTATGCCTTCCTGTGGACCGTCGCGCCCGCCTGGCCTCCGCCGGAATGGCTGGAGCCGTCGCTCCTCGAACTGGGCCTTGGCGTCGGCGGCGTGGTTGCCGGATCCGTCGGCACGCGAGTAGCGGCGCGCGGCAACCGGACTGGCGGCGCGGGAAGCTCCGGCCTTCTGATCGGATTGGCGGGCACCGTCGTCGCCGCGGCGGCATTGTCGACGCTCATGCTTCGGGTGCCGGCGCCGGGGGGGCATGCCTATGGCGCCACGCTCCTCGTGCTCGCCGGCTATGCGCTGTTCCACGCGCTGCTGACAGGGCTGATGCAGGTCTTCCTGATCGCGCGCATCCGGCGTGGCTACACCTCGCCGCGCCGTCGGGCGGAGTTCCCCATCGTGGGGCTATGGGCCGACTACCTGACCGTGATCGTGGTGCTGAGCCTCGTCGTCGCGCATTTGCCGGGAATGCTGGGATGATCGATCTGCTCCGCATCCTGATCGCGCCGCTGGTCTGGCTCGCCGCCTTCAGCGGGATTTACGGCCTGCACGGGGTCGGCTGTGCGTATGGCTGGAGCGAAATCACGGTCTTGTCGCTGTCGCTGTTCCGGGTTGCGCTGCTGGCGTCTTGGGGGGCGACCGTCCTAATTCAGATCGGGCTGCTGCTGGCGCTATGCTCCGACCGGTTCGGGTCCGGTAGCCTTTTCGTGCGGCGGGTCAGCGTCACGCTGGGTTGGGTCGGGCTGGTCGCCGCGATCTGGACGCTGCATCCGGTGGCCATCCTTTCAAGCTGCAGCTGATCGTTTTCGGTGGAACCCGCGACGCCTCCGCAGGCTTTCATGAAGAAGCACGCGAGACGGGAGAGGCAGGTGCGGCACGAATTCGGGGTCATCACTGTCGTGCAGGAGGGACGGTTCCGGCTGTCCTCCGATGACGGGCGCTCGCTTCTCTTCGCACTCGACCGGCATGCGGCGTTGGAGCCGCAAGATCTGCCGGCGCTGCTGACGCGACGGGTCGCCGTCGCCTGTACCGATACGCCGGGACGCAGGGCGCTTACCGCGCGCGATATCCGCCCCGTGGGTGCCCGATGAGCCGGGTTCGTCACTTCCTGCGCAATTGGTCGTTGCCGCGGCAGGCGCGGGGTGAGAGCCACCATTCCGACGCCGCGCGTAGCGAGATGTCCGAAGGATTGCGGCCGCGGCTGGAGCAGGCCGACGATGTCGGCGTCAGCGTCTGCCCATACTGCGCCGTCGGCTGCTCCACATTGATGTACGCCAAGGACGGGCGGATCATCCATGTCGAGGGCAATCCCGACAGCCCGATCAACGAAGGCACCCTCTGCCCCAAGGGTGCGACGCTCTTCAGCCTGCACGCCAGCCCCACGCGCCTGACCAAGGTGAAGTACCGCGCCCCGTACGCAACCGAATGGGAGGAGGTGCCTCTCGATTGGGCGATGGAGCGGATCGCGCAGCGCGTGAAGCAGACGCGCGACGAGACCTTCGTCGAGGCGCTGCCGGACGGGACCAAGGTCAACCATACGCTCGGCATCGCCTCTCTGGGCGGAGCGACGCTCGATAACGAGGAGAACTACCTCATCAAGAAGGTCTTCGGCGCGGGCCTCGGCATGGTCTTCATCGAGAACCAGGCGCGGGTCTGTCACTCGAATTCAGTCCCCGGACTCGGGGCCTCGTTCGGGCGGGGTGCCGCGACGATGGCGCAGTGGGATCTGGCGAATTCGGATTGCGTGCTGATCATGGGGTCGAACATGGCGGAAGCGCATCCGATCGCCTTCCGCTTCGTGATGCAGGCCAAGGAGCGCGGCGCGAAGGTCATCCACGTCGATCCGCGCTTCACCCGCACTTCGGCGCTGGCGGACATTCATGCGAGCATCCGGACCGGCACCGACATCGCCTTTCTCGGCGGCGTGGTCCGGTACCTCCTGGAGAACGACCTGTGGTGGCGCGACTGGGCCATCCCCTACACCAACCTCGCCACCATCATCGATGACGGGTTCCAGAGTCCGTCGGAGCGGCAGGACGGACGCTTCTCCGGCTGGAACGCAGACAAGAACGCCTATGACTACGACAGCTGGCAATATGATGGGATGGTCGTTCCCTCGGCGCTGTCGGAGCATTACCTCAACACCGCCGAATCGTTCTCGGAGATGACGAGCCGCCTGACCGACAAGCCGCCCCGGCAGGATTCAACTCTGCAGCATCCGATGTGCGTCTATCAGATCCTGCGCCGGCATTATGCGCCCTACACCCCCGAGATGGTCGAGGAGGTGACGGGCTGCCCGAAGGACTTGTTCCTCAAGATCGCGGACACGCTGGCGCAGGCATCGGGGCCGGAAAAGACCGGCGCGATCGCCTATGCCGTCGGCTGGAACCACCACACGACGGGCGTGCAGATGATCCGCTCCTCGACGCTGGTGCAGCAGCTTCTGGGCAATGTCGGGCGGCCGGGTGCGGGGATCATCGCGCTGCGCGGCCATTGCTCCATCCAGGGCTCGACCGACATTCCGACGCTTTACAACATGCTGCCGAGCTATCTGCCGCAGCCCAACGGCTTCAAGCCGCAAGCGCGGAGCTACGACAAGTTCCTCGAAGACGAGACGATGCCGACGGGCTGGTGGCACAATTTTCCGAAATACATGACGAGCCTGCTGCGCGCCTATTACGGCGATGCTGTCGGCCCCCGGAACGAGTGGGGGTATCACTGGCTGCCCAAGATCGTGGGAGATCACAGCCAGCTCGCGCTGACGCTCGCGATGAATGACGGGGTGGTGAAGGGTCTGTTCCTGACGGGTCAGAACGTCGTCATGGGCGGGTCCAACAGCCAGATGATCCAGCGCGGTCTCGCCAAGCTCGATTGGTTGGTGGTGCGCGATACCGACGAGATCGAGGCCGCGAACTTCTGGGAGAAGGGCCATCCCGTCCGCAACGGCGAGATCCGGCCGGAGGAGATCGGCACCGAGGTGTTCCTGATGCCGGCCGAGTTGTCGGGCGAGAAAGGCGGCACCTTCACCAACACGCATCGCCTCGTGCAGTGGCACGACAAGGTGGTCGACGGCCCCGGCGAAAGCCGGTCGGAGCTGTGGTTCATGTACCATCTCGGGCAGCGGATGAAGGAGCTCTATGCGCAGAGCGGCCGTGAGCGCGACAGGCCGATCCAGGCGCTGACGCTCGACTACCCGGTGGTGAACGCCCGCGGGGACATCGATGCCGAGGCGGTGTTGAGGGAGATCAATGGCTATACATGGCCGGAGCGGCGGCAGATCGAGGGCTTCAAGGACCTGAAGGACGATGGCTCGACTGCCTGCGGATCGTGGCTCTATTCGGGCTGCTATCCCGGCTTCAACAAGACCCGCGCGCGTGAGGCGGACGGGCCGGAGGGGCCGGGCAGCCATCTCGGCTGGGCCTTCGCCTGGCCCGCGAACCGGCGCACCCTTTACAACCGCGCCTCGGCCGACCCCGAAGGCAAACCGTGGTCCGAGAAAAAGCGTCTGGTCTGGTGGGACGAGGAGAAGGGCGCGTGGCAGGGGACCGATGCCATTGACTTCGAGCCGGAGAAGCGCCCCGATTACCGTCCGGACTGGGAGAAGGGTGCGCATGGCATGGCGGCGATCCGGGGCGACGAGCCCTTCATCATGATGCCGGACGGCCGTGCCGCCCTCTACTCGCCGTCGGGCCTCAAGGACGGACCGTTGCCGACGCATTACGAGCCGGTGGAAAGCCCGGGCCGCAACCCGCTTTATGCGCAGCGCCAGAGTCCGGTCGCCAAGATGTTCGCCCGCGACGACAACCCGCTTCATGAGCCGGGCGATCCGCGTTATCCGCACGTCCTCACGACCTACCGGCTGACGGAACATCATTGCGGCGGCACCCCCACGCGCGGCGTGCCCCACACCGCGGAGCTTCAGCCCGAGGGCTTCGCCGAACTGCCGCCGGAGCTGGCGGCGGAACTCGGTGTCGAGACACTCGACTGGGTCGTGATCTCGACGGCCAGGGGCGCCATCGAGACGCGGGCGATGGTCACCGAGCGGCTGCGCCCGCTGCAATTCGACGGCCGCTGGATCTACCAGATCGGGATGCCGTGGCATTTCGGCTGGGAGGGCGAGGCGACGGGCGACATCGCCAATGTCCTGACCGCCGCGGTGGGCGATCCCAACACGTCGATGCACGAGAACAAGTCGCTGACCTGCGCCATCCGCCCGGGTCGCCTGACGCGAGGAGTAGCCGCCGAATGAGCTTTGACGCGCCCCAGGAGGCCCGCCGCACGGCCGGGACCGGGATCGAGCCGGGCCGGGATTACGGCTTCTTTACCGACACCTCCGTCTGTATCGGATGCAAGGCCTGCGAGGTGGCCTGCAAGGAGTGGAACCAACTCCCCGCCGAAGAGGACGGCATGTCTGGCATGAGCTACGACAACACTGTGGATCTGTCGGCCACGACATGGCGCCACGTCGCCTTCATCGAGCAGATGAACCACCGTCCCGACGGCCAGACGCCGGACTTCCAGAGCCGCTGGCTCATGTCGTCGGATGTCTGCAAGCATTGCGATCCCGCGCCCTGTCTCGAAGCCTGTCCGACGGGCGCGATCTTCCGCACCGAGTTCAACACCGTCGTCGTGCAGCAGGACATCTGCAACGGCTGCGGCTATTGCGTGCCAGCCTGTCCGTTTGGTGTTGTCGATCTCGATGGGGTCGATGGCAAGGCGCATAAATGCACCATGTGCTACGATCGGCTGAAGGGCGGGCTGGAGCCCGCCTGCTCCAAGGTCTGTCCCACCGACTCGATCCAGTTCGGTCCGCTCGACGAACTGATCCCCCGCGCCGAGGATCGTGTCGCGTCGCTGCATGATCGGGGGGTAGAGGATGCGTATCTCTACGGCGCACCTGGCCATCCCGGCGCCACCGGCGGCATCGAGAAGCTCAACGCGTTCTTCCTGCTTCTCGACCGGCCCGAGGTCTACAATTTTCCCGCCGCGCCAAGCCGCCCTGCGGAGCGTATCGGCCTCGCCCTCGGGACCGGCCTCGCCACCTTTGCGGGGCTCGCGCTTGCGGCGACCGCACTTCTCGGGAACCGGCGATGACCCGGCGCGAATTGCCCGATACGTGGCGCGGTGAGAGCTACTACGGTCAGCCGCCGCTGAAGAACCCTCAGTGGGACTGGAAGGTCAGCGGTTACATCGCGATTGCCGGACTGGCCGGCGCGGCGCAGGCGCTTGCCTGGATCGGAACTCGCCGCGACCGCGACGCGTTCCGTGGCGCGCGGCGAAACGCTAATCTCATCGGCTTGACCGGGGCGGCCACGGGATCCGCGCTGCTGATCGCCGATCTCAAGACGCCGCGACGGTTCTACAACATGCTGCGCATTCTGCGGCCGACTTCGCCCATGTCGTTCGGCACGTACATCCTCGGGGCCTTTGGCGTTGCGACCGCCGTCTCGGCGCTGGGAGATATTTCCGCCCTTCGCCGCCGCCGCGCCGTCGCGCGTCTTGCCGATATCGCGCAGGCCGGTGCGGCGATTAGCGGGGCAGGTGCGGCCACGTACACGGCTGCCCTTATGGCGGCCACGTCGAACCCGTATTACGCGGCCGCGCCGCGCGGCCTCGGTGCCCAGTTCTCGACCTCGTCCGTTGCCGCAGGCGCGGCGGCCCTCGCTCTTGGCGAACGGGCAGGGGGGCGCGACAAATCGGCGAAGCAGTTGGAAGAAGTGGCCGCAATTGCCGCCGTGGGGCACGTGGGCGCGAGCCTCGTTGCAGGCCGCAGCCGTCGGGCGGCGGGTGTCGAGCGCGCGGTCGCGGGTTCCGCGCACAAATCCGAGGCAGCCGACCTTCTGATCGCGGGGGCGCTGCCGATTGCGGGCTATGCGCTGAACCGCGCGACGGGAGGGCGAGCCCCTGCCGCCGCCGTCGTGGGATCGCTCGCCCTGATCGCGGGATCCTTTGTGATGCGGCACGGGATTCTCAACAAGGGAAAAAAGGCGGCCCGTCGTCCGGATGCCGCCTTCGGCTTGGCACAGCCTCGGAATTTGCCGGGAACGGATCGGCGCCGCCTCGGAGGGCGGCTGTAATGGATGCCGAGCTTCAGCGCCACGCGGAGGAGGCGATTGCGCGCCTTCGACACGTGCTCGGGCGCGGAGCCGAGGTGCGGCATGACGAGATCCAGGCGGCTGCGAAAGCTGTCATCGCCTTTCGCAATCGGACGATCGCCAAGCATCGGGACGGCGCAGCCGATGGTGACTGCCTTGACCGAGCGAATGCGCTGGTCAGCCTGGCGTATGGCGCGGAGTTTCCGCTGAGCGGTCTGCATTTCAAGCGTATTGCTCAGGTCTGTGAGGAACTATTCCGAATGCTTGGCAAAGACGTGTCCGCGCCGGAGGGGGATGTCTTAGACGAGAGAGAAGAAGGTGAGGCGCGCGCACAGTGAGCGGTCGTAATGCCCGGTCAAAATGCGGCTGGCTCGCGAAAGCGTACCCGTTGATGGTTGCAACATAGTCCGGCGAGAGTGCTTTGATCTACGGGAACGAGGTGGCGTCTAGGGAGGCGGCGGGCGAATCCACAGCGAATTCGTCCGCCGCGCCACACGCTCTTTTTGTCAGACAGCGGTCGCCCTTCGCTCCTTGGACAGGACGTGCCGCGCCTGTTGCCGACTTCAGGATGCGAAGAAAAAGCGGACCATCTCCGCGCTGGCATCCGGACCCTGCGCATCGGTGTAGCTGCCCGCGGCCTGCCCACCGGACCAGGCGTGACCGAGCCCCTCCACAACCCAATGCTCGACCGCTTCCGTGCCGTCAGTGCCGTAGGTCGTGCAGTGGCGGAAAGACCGCCCGCTCGTCGCGCCGCTCTCCTCGTGCTGAAGGCTCTGTTGCGGTCCGCGGTCGAGAGCGCGGCGGGCGATTTTCTCGCCGTTTGACGGGTGAACGGTCTTATCGGCGCTGCCGTGGAAGACGATCGTGCGGACGGCTGGTCCCGCGACGTTGCCGGGACTGCCCTGTCCGGCCATGGCCGCATAGGCGGAGGGAAGGTCTTTTGCCGACCCGGTCGGCAGGCCGGAATGGGCGCCGACGGCACTGAAAAGCTCCGGGTATGCATCGCCGAGGATGACGGCCATGGCCGCCCCGGCCGAAAGGCCCGCGACAAAGGTCCGCCCGTCGGGCACGCCGTGACGCGCGATGGCCTCGCGCGTCAAACCGGCGAGGATTGCCGGCTCGCCGCGGTCTCGCTGCTGATCGCCGCGGCTGAACCAGTTCCAGCAGGACTGTGCGTTGTCGCCGCGCGCTTGGTGCGGATAGACGACGATGAAGCGGTGCGTTTCGGCCAAGGCGTTCATTCCGGTGCCTATGGCGAAATCTTCGGGCGTCTGGGTGCAGCCGTGGAGCATGACGACGAGGCCCGTGACGCCGTCCCGCGCGGAAGCGGGAACATAGGTGCGGTAGCGGCGTGTGCCGGCGGGGCAGGTGAAGCTGTCGTCCGCAAAGGTGGCGCCCTCGGGGAGCGCGGGTTCTGGCCGCCTGCCGCCGGATTGCCCGAAGCGGGCCAGTATGTCCGATAGCGGGGCGGAATGTGCGGCCGTGCCGGTGCTCTTGGTCTCTGGCTCCACGGCCAACCCGTGCCGAGCCAGTGTGCGGTTTACGAGGTCGTTGGCGGATGCGAGGCGGTTGGCCCGCATGGCGGCAGATGCCGGGCGCCACGCGCCAGCAGGAAAGTCGATCATTTATTCTATCCTTGTGAAGGAGTTGCCGCTACTTGATGCGGTCGGCCAAGGCCTTCTTGATGTCCGCGGGCGCCTGAAGCGCGCCGAGAACGGTAATCGAGCCGATCGTGGCCCGTGCGAGGTCGGGGGAGACGTCGGAGGCGATACGCGCGAGGCCGACGACCTTCACATGCAGGACCTCGCCATTCGCGCGGAGCTGCTCAAGCTCGGTACGGCCATAATCCCGCAGGCCCAGTTCCATCGTATGCCGCTCGATCGATTTCTCGACGGCCTCTCCGTGGGTGTCGAGTTGTCTGCGGATCGCTGTGCGAATGAAGTCACTGCGATTGGAGTAGAAGCCTTCCTTGACCAGCAGGTCGATGCGGCCAAGGTCGACGAAGCCGAGATTGATGGTGATCTTTTCGCTGTCGGGCTGCTTGTCCCGAAGCTGTCTGACGTCGCCCATAGCGTTTCTCCATCCGTGTGGATGGTATATGGATGTTTAGCCTCGCGGTGCAAGAGCAGTCTGGGACCGAGTGGTGGCTTTTCCGAAAGATGCTTTGGTCGCGGGCATTTGCGATGTGCTGGATCAGCCGTCCGTGGTCGCGCCAGCGGGGTGATGCGAGGTTTCCGAAGGAGGAATGACCCCTTCAACCCTTATGGAGGGGCGATGGAGCGCGGCAGCGGGCGCGGTCCGTTCAGCCTGCCGCGTGTTCGCGCGTCTCGTCCCGTTCGTGCATCACGCGTGCAAGACGGCGGATCCTGAGAGCACGGTTGAATTCGCCGCCGAAGATCAGGACCAGCGCCGCGAGGTACATGAAGTAGAGGGCCGCAACGATGCCGGCGAGGCCTGCGTAGTAGCTTGAGTAGCTGGCGAAGCTGCTCAGGTAGAAGGTGAACGCCGCCGTGAGAAGGATCCAGACGGTCAGCGTGAAGAGGACACCGGGCCAGATGTTCGAGAACCGCGTGCGGCGCGCCGGCAGAAACACATGCGCCACGAACAGCGCGGCGATCAGGATGATCATCGCAGCCGGATACCGGATCAGCTTGACCGTCACGGACGCCGGATCGAAGCTTGGCATCAGGTCATGCAGAAGGGAGCCCGCCCGCGGGGCCAGCACCAGAAGATAGCCGACCAGAACGAGCACAAGGCCGGCCACGATCACCACGCCTGTCTGCACGGTGTAGACGACGAACACCGAACGGGTTTCGCGGATTCCGTAGGATCGGTTCAACCCGACCCGCACGCCGTCCACGCCGCCCACCGCGAACCAGATCGTCAGCAGGATACCGATGCTGAGGACGCCGCCGCGTTGAACGGTCAGCACCTGCTCCACCTCCGACAGGATCGGCCCGATCAAAGCTTGCGGCACGATGGAGATCAGAAAGCTGTTGAGATCGTCGGCCATCGTCCGGTCGCCGATGAAAGCGGTCAGCGAACTTGTGAAGATTAGGAAGGGAAAGATCGCCAGAAGCGCGCGGAAGGCGACGTTGCCGGCCAGACCGAACGCATCGTCGCTCCAGAGTCTCAGGGAGGCCTCGCGGAACACCGCCAATGGAACGCGCCACCCGGTCCCGTGAAGCAGGTCCTCTGGATGCTCACTGAGGATTCCGTGCGTGAGGACGGCGTCGCGCCCCATCTCTTGATCTGTTTCTGCGTTCATGCACCGGCTCCTGCACGCCTGCGGCCCGGAGCGACCCGGAGGCAGGTACAGGACACCTACCGACGTGGCGGCGGGGGCGCCACTCCTCCGCATATCTGCAATTGGAGCGGAAGGCGGCGCCGTTGGAAGGGCGTTAGAGGCTTCGTTCTGCGCCGGGAGTCGCTTGATGTGGAGCGGCGGCCCCGTCAGGCCGCCGCGTCTTCAATCACTGCGCAGGCTGGAATTCCAGGCGCAGACCACGTGCCGTGCCCTCGCTGAAGCCGGTCCAGTAGGAGTGTTCCTCGGTCGGGTCACCATCTTCGCCCATGGACCACACGCCGTCGCTGGCCTGGTCGACAAGGTCGAGATAGCGGCTGCGTTCGGTCTCGCCCTTGAGATGAAGGTCGAAGAACGCGGTCGTGAAATGCGCGAGGATATTGTTCATGCGCGTCGTGTCCCAGACCGGGTCGGCGTAATGCTCGAACGGCACGAAGTCGAGGCTTGGGGATGGCTCCCAGCTTTCCTTCGGCGCGGGCATCGGAGCCGCGGCATTGTGGCCGGCATTCTCGAACGTTAGCAGGTGGCGGTCGACGCCCGTCGTCTCGTTGAAGATCTGACGGATCGCACCGTATTCGGAGACGTTGTCCGAGCTGCCGGCGACCAGCAGCAGCGGCTCCCGGAACTCGGCCAGCGCGTCGGCGTCCCAGAAGTCGCGGTTGCGCCCCCATGGACCGATAGCCACGATTGCGTCGACGCGGTCGTCGAGGAGCGCGTCGTGCGTCTCCGTACCGACGACGTTGCGGCGAAGCAGATTCTGCGGCGGCGTATATCGCTCGATCCTCTCGACCGCTTCCGTCACGCCTGCGCCGCCGAAGATGAGGGCGCCGTAGCCCCCCATGGAATAGCCGACGACGCCGGTCCGGCTGGCGTCGATAATCGCGCCGAGGTCGTCGTCGAGTTCGGCGAGGCTGTCGAGAACGAAACCTTGGTCGACAGGCCGGTTGACCAGCGTCGACGTGAAAGCGCCGAGGTCGGAGTAGGTGCTGTCCGGATGGTCAATCGACGCCGCGACATAGCCTTTGGAGGCGAGGTTCTCGCCCAGATGGCTGAGCAGGAAACGGTTGCCGGGATAGCCGTGGGAGAGGATGACCAGCGGGAAGTGCCCCTCTGCCGGAGCCGCATCACGGGCGGCGCGGCCTGTCAGCGTCGTCGGCGTCTGCCCGTCGCGGAGGACCGTCGTGTAGGTTCCGCCCGGCTCGACGCCCGCTGCGGCAGGATACCAGATCTCTACGGTCAGTTCCCGGTCGGTGGTCGGGAGGTCTCCCTCCTCGGTCGCCGCCGGAACGTCAATCTGGTCTTCGTGGGTAAAGGTCAGGGTCCTGACGCCGATCGCGTTTTCGCCGTAAGGCGCGAGTTCGGGCGCATCCGGCCGGATCTGATCGATCGGATTCTGGGCCATGGCGGGCATTGCCAGCAGGAGTCCCGCAAACGCTGGTGCAAGATGCTTCATCGGTTCCTCTCAAGCTTGTGTGGGCTTACCGTCGCGCGACACCTGCGTGGTCGCAAGTGAGGACTTTACGGCATTCGCTTCACGTGTCCGGGTGAAGGCTCCGGCGATCACGGCATAACGAGCGTCGAAGCGGCAGCGCTAGAAATTGTCTTTCCACGCCCTTGAGAGACTGCGCTGAGCTCCTGATCTGGTTATCGTCTCGCGCAGCGCAACTCGGATTGGCAAGACGGTCGACATTTTTTAAATCGGATGTCCTGGGGGTCGCCGGTATCCGATGTTTTTCGTTTCACAAGTTGTCTGATGCCTGAGACTTCTGTTTTCGTGGACGAACTGATGTCGCGGTTCCGGTGACGGGTGGACTCAAGGCGATATAGGCTTTCGGGGCGGCTACGCTGGTCTGGAACATGGCGACCTGGTTGTCGACGTCACGCGCCATGAGCCGCCGAGGCGGCGTTTTCACGCGGTGCATCCCGGTCTCGGCGCGGCCTCGGCGGCGGGGTTCGTTCCGGGTTCCTGACCAACCTTGGGAACGAATCGATCATCCGCGCTCAATGGCGTAAGTTGCGGGCCGGGTGGCCGCGGGGCAGCGCCGATCTAGTTGGGGTCTTCGGCTTTAAAAAAAATGAGAAGGCGCTTGCATGACTGCCTCCTTCATGACCCTAGCGGGGCTGATCATTGTCGGTGCGACCCTCTGGGACGTGTTCCGTTCTTTGGTTCGGACTCCATTGTCGTCGGGCCCATTCACAACCGGGGCCGAAAAAATCGCCTGTCTGGGGCTTCTGAGACTTTTCCACTTGACAGGCAGGCGGAGATTCCTCGCCGCGATCGGCCCGGTCTCGGTCATGGCGCGCGCGTTCGCGGTCGTGCTTGGGTTACTGCTCGGCTGGGGACTCGTTTTCTTTGCGCAGGCAGATTGGGTTATCGTGGCGTCGCCAAATCGACCGGCGGACTTCTGGGAGCGTGTTTATTTCACCGGCTACACCATATCGACGCTTGGGCTGGGCGACGTGGTCCCGGACGGTCCCGTCGCCCAGCTTTCGGTGGCGGGCGGGTCGCTGACCGGTTTCATGGTGCTGACTTTCGTTGTGGGATCTGTGTCGACGCTGTCTCAGGTGATCGGCGCGCGCGACACTGTCATCTCCGCAATGCACGCCCATGCGGCGGCCATTGCGGCTGGAGGGGCGGCATCCCACGTCCTCGACAAAACCCTTGATCAGGTGGTGTCGCCGCTCGCGGCTGTCGCCTCGGCCATTCAGACGTTGCCGGTTCGGCATCGAATGCACGCCGAAACTGAGACGCTCGCGCTGTCGCGCGCGCTCGACCGGCTGAACACTGCATTGGCGAGCGGTAGTCCGGCCGACCCACGCCAATGCGCGGCGGCCCGATCGATGGACCAGATTCTGGAGGCTCTGACGGCAAGCTGGCTTGCGACGGATGCCACGGATCGTCGGGGCCGGATTGATGCGTTTCTTGCCGCCGACCATTTGGACCGGGACTGACACAACGCGCGCATTTTCCGGTTTTTTCCCGTGCTTGGATGTCCGACATTCGGTTGGGGCCTGTTAGCCCACATAATTCATGAAGCTGCGGACTTGTGCTCCGTGGGATGGTTTCCCCGGTCTCGGTTTTCTTGCGCGCACCCGGTGTTTGCGTCCGGTTGGCAGGCCGGCCGGTGACTTGGGTCTTGGGCGATACGGGTTGATGTTTCTGGGTTTGTCGGGGCGCTTGCGTCAGGCTGTTTTCGGTGGGGCGAGGGCGTCGAAGAGAAGGAGGAGAAGTCCCTTTCGGGGACACGATGCCGGCAGGGTCACGATGATCCGGGTCGTCTTTTCGACGATGG
>NZ_CYPR01000011.1 GCF_001408515.1 Jannaschia seosinensis
ACAGGCGGGGCGTGGAGCACGTAGACTGGGTCATGGCGGAGGTCGTCCTGCTGAAATCTGAATCTTTGGCGTCGATAACCAAGAAATACAGAGTTTCAGACGGTTACGCCACCTCCGCCGCCTTCTCGTGAATTATCCGGGCTAAACGAGGCTCGCGGCTCATCTAAGCGGGAGGCGGGCAGGGCACGTTCGAATGCTTTCGTCTGAGGTCGTCCAACGATGAACGGCCGTCCGCCGGAATCGGGTCAGGTTTCGCGGGTGTAGCCGAGCGAGCTTTCGAGCAATTGCTTCGTGTAAGGCTCGGTCGAGCGAAGCGCGCGCATGTCTTCCACGGTCATCTCCTCCACGATTCGGCCTGCCTGCATCACGGCGAGACGTTCACACATGTGCCCGATCACGGCGAGATCATGCGAGACCATGACGTAGGTCAGCCCGTTCTCCGCGCGCAGATCCGTCAGCAGATTGAGGATTTCCGCCTGCACCGAGACGTCGAGTGCCGAAGTCGGCTCATCGAGCAGGAGAATGTCCGGCTCGGGCGCCAGTGCGCGGGCAATCGCAACGCGCTGCCGCTGCCCCCCGGAAAGTTGGTGCGGGTAGCGAAACCGGAAGGCCGGCCCGAGACCGACATCCTTCAGAAGCCGCTCAATCCGCTGGTCGACATCGCGAAAGCCGTGCAGCTTCAGGGCCTCGCCAAGCACCTGGTCCACCGAGTGGCGGGGATGGAGCGAGGCATAAGGGTCTTGGAAGACCATCTGCACCGTCTTGTAGAACTGTCGGCTGCGGGCTTTGCCCAAGGCTATGCCCGCGATCTCCATCCGCCCCGACCAGGATGGCACAAGGCCGGTGATCGCCCGCAGGATCGTAGATTTTCCGGAGCCGCTTTCGCCGACCAGCCCGAACGATTCGCCTGTTCTTACGGCAAAGCTCACATCGCTGACCGCCTGGTTCCGATCGCGGCCCTTTCCGAACCAAACGTTCAGATTTTCGACCCCGATGGCGTTCACGAGGAACCTCGCACGCTTCCGGGGTCGCTCCAGGCCGGATCGCGCTTAAGTACCTCCAGCCGACGGCGCGGCGCATCGAGCCGGGGAAGAGAGTTCAGCAGACCGCGGGTATAGGGATGCTCCGCCTCGTGCAGGCGATCGGCGCGGCAGGTTTCGACCACGCGTCCGGCATACATGATCAGCACCCGATCGCAGAACGCCGAGACCAGGTTCAGGTCGTGGCTGATAAAGATCAAGCCCATGCCGCGCTCGCTGACCAGCCGATCCATGATCCGCAGCACCTGGGTCTGGACCGAGACGTCCAGCGCCGAAGTCGGCTCGTCCGCGATGAGAACGGAGGGATTTGGGATCATCATCATTGCGATCATGATGCGTTGTCCCATGCCACCCGACATTTCGTGCGGATAGGCGCGCATCACCCGTTCCGCATCGCGGATCGCCACCGCGTCGAGCATTTCGAGCGTCTTTTCCCGCGCATTCGCGCGACTGCCATGCGCCTGTGTGTAGGCTTCGATGATCTGGTCCCCGACGGTCATGACCGGATTGAGCGAGAACTTCGGATCCTGCATGATCATCGAAATGCGCTGCCCGCGCACATCGCGCATCTGCCGCTCGGACATCTTCAGGATGTCGTCGCCCTCCACCGCGATGTGCGTCGCCTCGACCTTGCCGGGGGGGCGGATCAGACGGAGAATCGCGCGGCCCGTCATCGATTTGCCCGAGCCGCTTTCGCCGACAATACCAAGCCGCTCGCGTCCAAGGCTGAAGGACACACCCCGCACGGCATCGAACACGCCTGTGCGGGTCGGAAAACGCACCCACAGATCCTCGACTTCGATCAGGCTCATTTCCCGGCATCCTTCGGATCGAGCACGTCGCGCATTCCGTCGCCCAGCAGGTTGAAGGCGAGCGAGACGATGAAGATGGCCAGACCCGGCATCGTCGCCACCCACCAGTGGTCGAGGATGAATCGCCGGCCCTCGGAGATCATTGCCCCCCATTCCGGCGAGGGTGGTTGTGCCCCCAGACCGAGAAAGCCGAGACCCGCGGCGGCCAGGATTATGCCAGCCATGTCCAGCGTAACCCGCACGATCAGCGAAGAGATGCATAACGGCCATATGTGCTTGGTGATTATTCGCAGCGGCCCCGCGCCCTGCAGACGCACCGCAGCGATGTAATCCGCCTTGCGGATGGTAAGCGTTTCGGCCCGGGCAATGCGAGCGTAGGGCGGCCAGGCGGTCAGCGAGATCGCGATGATAGCGTTTTCGATGCCCGCCCCGAGGGCCGCGACGAAGGCCAGCGCCAGAACCAGCCGCGGAAAGGCCAAAAAGATGTCGGTGATCCGCATCAGGATCGTGTCGACCCACCCGCCCGCATAGCCTGCAACAGTGCCCACGAACAGTCCCACGATCGGCGCGATCAGCGCCACCAGCGCGACGATATAGAGGGTGATCCGCGCGCCATAGATCAGCCTGCTGAGAATGTCGCGGCCAAGGGAATCCGAGCCCAGAGGATACCCCTCGCTCCCCAGTGGCAGAAGCCGAGCACCGAGATCCTGCGCATAAGGATCTTTCGGCGCCAGAAGTGGTGCGAAAATCGCCAGAAGCACCAGGAACACGAGAATGGACAGGCCGAACATCGCCATCGGGTTCCGGCGCAGCGTCAGCCAACCTTGGTAGAAGGATCCGATGCGGGCCTGCCGTCGCGAACGCGGCGTCTCGGTCATCAGCCAGTCGTGCCAGCCGCTGCGTGCTCTGGTGCCGGTAACGTCGAACTGACTCATTCCGCCCTCGGATCCAGAAATTTGTAAAGCAGGTCGGAGAATACGTTGAGGCAGACGAAGACAAGGCCGACGACGACCGTTCCGCCAAGCACCGCATTCATGTCCGCCGAAAGCAGCGCCGTCGTGATGTACGATCCGATGCCGGGCCAGGCGAAGATGATCTCGGTCAGCACCGACCCCTCCAGCAGACCCGCATAGCTGAGCGCCACGACGGTGATCAGCTGCACCCGGATGTTGCGAAACGCATGGCGCCAGATCACCGCCCGTTCTGAAAGACCCTTCACACGCGCGGTGATGATGTATTCGGAGCTGAGTTGTTCAAGCATGAACGAGCGCGTCATCCGGCTGATATAGGCGAGGCTGTAATAGCCCAGAAGCGAGGCGGGCAGCACGATGTGACTGAGCGCGTTGCGAAAGACCGTCCAGTTGCCGTCCAGCGCGCTGTCCACGAGGATCATGCCGGTCACGGACGGTACGACGTCGACGTAGAAGATACCGACGCGTCCCGGTCCGCCGACCCAGCCGAGAATGCCGTAGAAGATCAGAAGCCCCACAAGGCCCAGCCAGAATATCGGCATCGAATAGCCGATCAGAGCGACCACCCGCGCGGTCTGATCGATCCAAGTGCCGCGCTTCACCGCCGCCAGAACGCCTAGGGGCACGCCAATGGCGACGCCGATGATGGTTCCCAGCGTCGCCAGTTCCAGCGTTGCCGGAAAGACCCGCGCGATATCCTCCGCCACTGGCCGCGCATTCAGCAGCGACATGCCGAAGTCGCCGCGCATCACGTCCCAGATGTACTGGATGAATTGCACGAAGAGCGGCTGATCGAGGCCCATTGCCTCGTAGGCCGCCTGATATTGTGCCTGCGTCGCACGCTCACCGACCACCGCGATCACGGGATCGATCGGCATGACCCGCCCGATCACGAAGGTGACGAAAAGCAGCCCCACCATGGTGAAGGCGATCTGACCCAGGGTGGCGCCGATCTTGCGGAGCGCGGCTAGAAGGCGCGACGGATGCCGCGCCTCCCGCTGTTCTGTGGTGTCCGTCATGGCCCGCTTATTTCGTCACTGGCCAGTAGGCAGCCGCGGTGATCGCCTCGCCCAGCGTCAGGTTCTCGACGTTGTCCTTCCGCGCCAGTTGTTCGATCTGCTGGAACATGATGACGAAGGGCGCCTCCTCACGGAAGTCGGCCTGAATCTCCTGGTACATCCGCTCGCGCGTCGCGGTGTCGGTCTCGGTCGCCGCCGCATCGACCCGCTCGGTGAAGCCTTCGGCCGGCCATGCGTTGCGCCACGCCAGGATGCCGGTCAGCTGCGCGTCCTCGGAATTGTCCGGATTGTAGGCGAAGGTGCTCGCGTTGGTATGCGGGTCGGGGTAATCTGGCCCCCACGCACCCAGATAGATCGGCAGGTCGCGGGCCCGATACCGGCTGAGGATCTGCTGTCCCGTTCCGACGGTGATTTCGAGATTGATGCCCGCCTGCGCGAAGGTGTTCTGCAGCGACTGGGCAATCTCCAGCCGCTCCTGCGCCTCGCGGACACCGACCTCGAGGGTCAGTTCGTCGATGCCGGCCTCGTCGAGAAGCTCCCGCGCCCGCTCGACGTTCATCTCGAACGGGTTTTCGTCCACCGCGCCGAGATAGGTCTGCGGAAGGAAGTTCTGGTGGATCGTGTATTGCCCGTTAAGGAAGCTGTTCTGCATGCCCTCGTAATCGATCAGGTGCTTGATCGCCTCGACGACCCGCGGATCGGACAGCTGCGGATGGTTCTGATTGAGCGAGATGTACATGAGCCGGCCGCGCAGGATGTCGTCGATCTCGATCCCCTCGGCATCCTGAATTCCGGCAATGTCCTCGGGGTTGAGATTACGCGCCGCGTCGATGTCGCCCCGCTCGAGCAGCAGCCGCTGCGTCGCGCTCTCCTGGATATGGCGGACGATCACGCGTTTCATTTCGGGGGCGCCCTTGTAGAAGTCCTCATAGACTTCCAGCGTGACGCTTTCGTTCGGCTTCCAGTTGGCTACGCGGTAGGCGTAGGATCCCGCCGAGTTCGTCTTGAGCCACTCATTGCCCATGTCGCCCTCGACCTCGTGCTGCATCACCGTCTCCTTGTCGACGATGGCACCGATCGTGGCGGTGAGGGCGTTCAGGACGAAGGACGGGGCATATTTCTGATCGGTCGTGATGATGACCTTGTCATCTTCGGCGCGGATCATCTCCTCGACGTTCTCGGGCGTGAAGCCGAATTGCGTGAGGATGAAGGACGGCGTCTTGTCGAGTTTCACGGCGCGCTGCAGCGACCACGCGGCGTCCTCGGCACGAACGGGATTGCCGGAGTGGAAGGTCATGCCGGGCCGCATCGTGAAGGTGATCGTGCGGCCGTCCTCGCTGACCTCCCAGCTTTCGGCGAGGTCGGGCTGGTATCCCGCGCCGAGATCGGCCGGATCGAAGTTGACGAGCTTGCCATAGACGTTGCGGATCACGTCGGCGCCGGCGAACTCGAAGCTCTGCGCGGGGTCGAGGGTGGTGATATCGTCGATGCGGTTGGCGATCACCAGCATATCGTCCGGCGTCTGCGCCACAGCGCCCAGCGACGTTGCCGCCAGTGCGAGGCCCGTCGCGGCCCCAAGCATCAATCGTCTCGTGATGTTCATATCGTCTCTCCTGTTGCCTGGCTCTGTTTCTCGTTACTCACCCCAGGTCCTCTCCAGAACACGCAGCCAATTCCCGTGGCAAAGTTTGGTCATCAATGCCTCGTCGTAGCCATGTGCGCGCATGGCCTCCCGGAGTTTCGTCAGCCTCGCCGCATTCGCCAGGTCGCGCGGGATCGTGGCGCCGTCGAAGTCGGAGCCGAAGCCGACGCCGTCCTCGCCGAGCTTGTCGATGAGATGATCCAGATGTCGGATAATCTCTTCGAGTGGGACATCGTCGATCATGCGGCCGTCTTCGCGCAGGAAGGCGACGGCGAAATTCACCCCCACCAGGCCACCGCTTTCGGCGATCACCGCAAGCTGCCTATCGGTCAGGTTGCGAGCATGCGGACAGATGGCATGCGCGTTGGAATGTGTGGCCACGAGCGGCGCATTGCTTAGCCGCGCAACGTCCCGGAATCCCGCTTCGTTCAGATGCGACAAGTCGATCATGACCTTCAGGCGGTTGCAATATTCGACCAACCGCTTCCCTTGGTCGGTCAGCCCGCCGCCGATATCGGGTGAGCTGGGATAGCGGAAGGGAACCCCTTCGGCGAAGATCGTAGGCCGGCTCCAGACAAGGCCGATCGATCGCAGTCCGGCGCGGTAGAGCACCTCCAGCGCATCGAAGTCCGGGTCGATGGCCTCGGCACCTTCGAGGTGGAACACCGCCGCGATCTGGCCCCGATCCATGACGGTACGGATATCCGTTGCGGATGTGCAGACCTTCAGATGGCCGGCCGCGTCCAGCCGAAACAGCTCTGCCGCTTCGGCAAGAACGGCCCGCAGTGCCCGGTCCTGTTCGACGGGCGCGGGAAGAGGCAGGTCGTATTCCGGACGCGCCATCTCGGCGTCACGATCGAAATCCTGCTCCTCCGACGGCACCCAGCAGGCGAAGAACCCGCCCCCGAACCCGCCGGCCCGCGCTTTCGGCAAATCCAGTTGTCCATCCGTGCCCGTCTGGAAGTTTGCGCTGCCCCGGCTCTTCGCCAGATACGTGAGGGTGTCGTTGTGACCGTCGAAGATCGGGGGAGTCGCGTTGTCCATGGTTTGAGTTTGGCGGCGATTGCAGCGCGCATCAACCCGCAACCTCGGCATCTTCAAATCGGCTGAGAGACGAGCGTGGGTCCGGGAGCTGGCTCCTTCGCGGTGAAAGGGGGCGTGAGGTTCAACGCTCGCCGCGGCCGCCGTAAGCGGTTTTCGTTGAGATCGTGCGCTGCCGGACCTGGATTGACGAATCGGCATCGGGCGCCACCAAAACATACGGGCGTCTCGTCGAGGACAGACGAAGCCGACGCTCCTGAACGCTGCGTAACGGAGCAATTGTTGTGCGCAGCAGTCGTGAAGTCCGAAGCTGACGATACACTCATCCCTGACCGTCTTCGCCCCCTTTGATCTCCGCGGGCCAGCGCCGGAACAACATCTCCAGCGAAATCGGGGCGACGAGGCAGGTCACGGCGGAGACGAGCACGAAAGCGGCGTAGAGATTCGCAGGCACGGCCCACTCGCCGATCTGTCGCCCGCGCTCCATGATGATCATCGTGATCTCAGCCCGCGGCACCAGGCTGACCCCGATCAGGGTCGCCCCCGCCATGCCGGACGAGAGGAGGCTCGGCAATCCTGCGCCCAGAACCTTCACCACGATCGCTACGGCCGCAAGCACCGCCCCGGTGCCGAGTGCGGACGTGAGCGCGCCCGTCTCGAGCGCGAGACCGATGCCAATGAAGAAGAACGGCGAGAACAGGTCGTAGAGGCCGCGGAAATCCGCGTCGATATGCACCGCCTCGGGGTCGCGGCTGAAGGCGAGGCCGGCGAAGAGGGCGCCGATGGCTGCCGAAAATTCAAGCCACGCCGCGACGCCGGCAATCAGGATCGCGATCCCCGCCACGAGGACCATGAGCTCCGGCCCGGGAGCCAGCCGCTGGAATGTCTTCGTCAACCGCTCTTCGCCGTATCGAGCGAACGCCACGCAAAAGCCGGCGAAGAGAAAGAACTTGAGAAAGAAGATGCCGCCGCTGGTGAGAAGCTGCGTCGCGAGGCCGCCGCTCCCTGGACCATCGCCGCTGCCGGCTGTCTCGCGCAGGACCGGGATCACGGCGAACAGAAGCGCCATCAGCGCCACGCCCGAGAGGTCGTCCATTTTCGCCACATCGGTCAGGAGTTGTCCTTTGCGCGTCCGGAGCGCGTCGTGTTGGCGCCACATGCCGATGGAGACGCCGATGCTCGTCGCGGTCATTGCGACGGCCGCGATGAGGCTCGGGATCTGATCGAAGCCCAGCAGGTAGGTCATCACGAAATACCCCGCAGTTGCGCTGAGGGCGACGTTGCCGAGCCATATAACGCTCGCGCTTCCGAGTTGCCGGCGAAGCCCCTGCAGATCGCTCTCAAGTCCGACCCGGAAGAGAAGGACAATAATCCCGAGTTCAGCGAGAATCTCGAACGCGAAATCCCCTTGCTCCGAAAGGAAGTTCCAGCGGTCGTCTGCCAGACGCAGCAGGAAGCCAAGCGCCATGTATCCGACGAGCGACGGCACATAGGTCCGGCTGAGGCCCGCCCTCACCACCACCGCCGCGGCGACGAGAATACCGATGAGGAGGATCAGGATCGAGGTGGACTGGATCGGCTCTGTCATGCGGCCTTCCGTTGACTGGTTCGTCTTTGCGCGGGAGCCGGACGGGATTGACCGGCCTCTGAGCTCGACTTTGTACGTTTTCACTCACGTCCAGGTCCAGAAAATGGCCTCGTTCGCTATGAACTCGAGCGCGTCGTCGAGAGGCATGACGACGCCACCCATGTCATCGATATCCTCCCATTTGCGCCGGTGTGACCAGTATCCGAGCCGAACCTCGTCTCCGTTGCCGGTCGGCTTCAGGCGGGCAATCGGCGCCTCCGTCTCCAGCAGGTAGAGATGGCAAGAGCCCTTGTTCTTGTAGGAGCCGACACCACCACCATTGGCGTCGTCGAAAGCTTCGATGCGGGCGACCGTTTCATCGTACAGCATGCGCAGATCATACATGAGCACACCTCAAGATGCGTCATTCACTTTGCCGCGGGCCCCTGACTTGCATGGTGATCGGCGAGGGATTCGAAGCATGGGATGCAGCAACATTCCACCTCCCCGCCGCCGACAGGCGTTCCGGTTCCCCAGATCCTGCGCGATTGGCTGCAGGAGCTGCGAATGTGCTTTACAGCTCCCAGCTGGGAACACGTGCTTGTTCTGGTCATGGGTGCAGTGCTGGCACCGGGCAAGCGCACCGTCAGCGCCTGCCTGCGGATGACCGGGCGTGCCGAGGCGCAGAATTTCTCAAGCTGTCATCAGCTCCTCAACCGTGCCCGGTGGAACACCCACGCCATGGCGCGGCACCTGCTGAGCATGGTCGTCAACCGCCTCGTGCCGGAGGGCCCGGTAGTCATCGGGATGGACGACACCATTGAACGCCGGTGGGGGCGCAGGATCACAGCACGCGGCATCT
>NZ_CYPR01000012.1 GCF_001408515.1 Jannaschia seosinensis
ATCTCGCGGCCCATGCGGATAAGGGCGCGGGCGTCTGGCAGGTTTTCCATGCGCGAGATCGTCGGCTGCGAACACAAGACCGGCCCTGTTTCCGGGCCACGCTCCAGCGCGATCCTGAAGCTGGGATCGTACCGCAGGGCGGTCGCGTCATTGCCGTCTTCATATCCCGCCGCGATCATCATGATCCGGAACCGGATGATGTCGCACAGGCTATGCTGAACTTTCGCCGGGTCACGCGGATCGTGCAGGCAATCTGCGAGCCGCTGCGCCAGACCCGCCCTGCGCTCGATCTCGCGCAGCAGGGTCAGGCCGGCGTCGGAGCTCATGTCGGCGCCGTCAAACCCGAGCAGGACCGGCTTGCCATTGAGGGGTGACAGGCGGGGCGTGAAGCACGTAGATTGAGCCATGGCGGAGGTCGTCCTGCTGAAATCTGAATCTTCGGCGTCGATAACCAAAAAATACAGAGTTTCAGACGGTTACGCCACCTCCGCCGCCTTCTCGTGAATTATCCGGGCTAGGTGGGGCGGGAGCGTTTTCTCGGTCCCCGCTTTGATGAAAGGGTGAACCGGCGCACGTTCCGGGGAACGGATGCGGATCGGCTTCGTCTGCCCGGAGCGGCACACGATCGCAGCGCGGCCATTCCGCAGAGAGCTACATCCCCGATGAAACGTGCGCTCCTGCCGGGGGTCAGACCGGCCCTATCGCATGAGCGACTCCCTTTCAAAGCCGATTGGGCAGTTGCACCAGCTGGAGACCGCTTCGTCCGAAAGGGCGAGGCTGATGGAACAGGCGGCGCGCCGCGAGTCTTCTTCTTCGACATGGACACATGCCGCATATGCGGGCTGGACGAGGTCAGATCTCGCCAACAGATGCAGGCCGGAGCGGAAAGACTCGCGCTAGCGGTAGGACCTGCTTGGAGCGAAGGAGGCGAAGCTTGCACCAGATCAACATCGCGCTCGCGGTGGCCACCTGCGTCATCGTTCTCGTCGGACTCGTATCCTCCCGCATCGAATCATTGCCCATTTCGAAGCCTCTGCTCGCGGTCGGGGTGGGCATTGCCGTGGGACCGGAGATGCTCCGCTGGCTGGTGCCGGAGAACTGGCCGGATGCGCATGCGATTCTGGAGGCAGCCGCCCGCTTCACGCTGGCGATCTCCGTCTTCGGCGTCGCCCTGCGCACCCCGAAGGAGGATTACCGCCGCCTCCTGCGTCCTGTCGGCCTTCTCCTGACAGGGGGGATGCTCGTGATGTGGCTGACTTCGGCAGGGCTCGCCTGGGCCATCCTCGGCATCTCGCCCCTCCTTGCACTTCTTCTGGGTGCCATCGTCACGCCGACGGATCCCGTCGTTGCCTCTTCGATCGTCACCGGCGGTCTGGCCGAGCGTAGCCTGCCCGACCGGCTGCGCTCCACCCTGTCGCTGGAATCCGGCGCGAATGACGGTCTTGCCTATGTGATCGTGCTGCTTCCGATCCTGCTTCTGGACAACACCGCATCTTCTGCCGCATGGGAGCGTTGGGTCTGGGAGGTTCTGATAATCGGCGTTCTGGTCGCGATCCTCATCGGCGCCATCATCGGCTGCCTCGTGGCCAAGGCCTTGCATCAAGCCAACATGATGGACTGGGTCGAGGAACATTCGCTACTTGGCCTGACCGTCGCGCTTTCCCTCTTCGTGGTCACCGCAGCCAAGCTGCTGGGGTCCGACGGTATTCTTGCCGCCTTCGCGGCCGGGGCCGCGTTCAACCTGACGATCGACCGCTCTGCGGCCTATGAGGAGCAGAACGTGCAGGAGGCGATTGGCAAGCTTTTCAACCTCCCGGTCTTCGTGCTTTTCGGGGCAATGCTGCCTTGGCGCGAATGGATTGGGCTGGGATGGCCTCTACTTGCCTTCGCCTTCGCGGTTCTCTTCCTGCGGCGACCGGCGGCGATCCTTCTGACCGGCCGTGGATTTGGCGGGGCCTTCAAGCTCCGAGACGCCATCTTTCTCGGCTGGTTCGCACCCGTCGGCGTCGCAGCGATATATTACGCCAAGCTTGCGGAGGAGCGGACGCACGATCCTCTTTACTGGCACGCGGCGAGCCTCGTAATCCTGGCCTCGATCCTGAGCCACGGCATCACCTCGGCGGCAGGTCTCGCCAGTTACCGCCGGGCCTCGGGCTAGCACCTGTGCGGCTAGTTTGCATTCGTGCGACCGGTGCGGACGCTCGATTTCGGTGTCGGTCCGCCCTGCCATGATCGCTGTCCGAGCACGGTCTCATAGGAAAGGACTGTCAATCTCCATCTGTGTTCGCGAGGCCCAACCAAACGGCCTGCAATGAGGTACCAACAGCCTTCTTTCGTTCTTGAGGCGCTGTCTCCGCTTCCTGCTCTCCCTGCTCATTACGAAATCCGCTGCTGTTTAATTTTTCGTGTCCGTGGCGCCGCATCATGTGGCTACCTCTTGAAGTAGCGAACAAGGGAGGGCTTCTTAGGAACCAATAGGCGGTGAAGAGCGCGGATCGTCGCGGGGAAATGTGATCATTCGGAACGGAACAGCTAAAGGCCTCACTGTCTTCCCAAGCTCTGTAGAAATCGTCAAGGTGCGCAAAGAGTGAGGAGCATTGCAAGACGGAACGTCTGTTTTTCAAGTGTGTTCAGGACGGCACGTGGGTCTGGAAAAGCTTTCATCGCCGCTGATGCAGCGTTCCGCTCAGTGATTTCGGCGTTTCGGCCGTTATCGGCCTCCAAGAGGCGCAGGAGGCCGATAACCGTCGTTATTACGAACGCTTAGTTTTCATCGTCGGAGGCGTCGCTGTCATTCGACTGCTCGCTCGAATTGCCACCCATAGCGCTGTCACCGCCGTCTTGGCTTATCGAGTTGTTGCCGCCGTTCTGTGCGCCTTGGCCCTCTTGTTGCTCAACCGGACGGCCCGTCGGGTCGTAGAGCACGATATCGGCATCCTGCTGCAACCGCGCCTGAACATCCTGCAGCGCCTGCTGGCGCAGGTATTGCTCGATTTGCGGACGAACCTCTTCGACGGGGGGAAGATCTTGCTGGCCCTGCGCCTGCGCGCTCTCATAAGCCTGCTGCACGGCTTCGTCGGTCACGGCACTCGCCAGTTCCCGATTCAGCCAAACCTGCACGATCGCATCTTCCTCTGCGGCTTCAGCCGAGCCCTCCACGAGGGCAACGACCTCAGGATCGTCTGCGAGGTTCTGTCCACGGGCCTCTTGGAGGATAAGTTCCCGCAGGATCAGTTGCTCCAGTGCCATCGGCACGAGCATTTGCGGCGGCTGCGACTGCAATTGCGGAGGCAGCGCACCGATGACGGTCATGAGGTCCGCGCCCCGGATTTCGGCGTCGCCGACCGTCGCTACGATAGCGTCTGCCTGCGGGCTTCCTGCGGTTTGACCGGATTGTTGCGCGGGCGCTTCCTGCATGGGCTCGTCTGCGTCCTGCGACTGCTGCGCATAGGCGGCTCCGGTCGCGACAGGCAGGCTGAGGAATGCGGCGAGCGCCGTGCTGCGCATGTTCTTGCTTAAACGTGTCATTCTGAATCTCCGTCTTCGTGTCCGTTGTCGCGTTCAACCATAGGGAGAAGCGCATGTTCCGGACCGAAGCGGAGGACGTCGCTGATTTTGCGCTTGTCGGCGCCTATCTGCTTAGACGCACGCTAGGAGAGCACACATCCGGGGTAGCTGCTCTGCCGCGAATAGAGGGCGAGGCAGTGTGCACCACGGGATAGTGGACACTATGGGTGCGTGATGGCTCGTCGGACGAAGCGGCTTCGGAGTGACGAGGGTAAATGATCGATCCGTTTACAGACGACGCCACCGGGAGTGTCGGTTGGGCGGGTGGCGCAGCGCTACGCGATGAATGGTGATCTGATCTTCAAATGGCTACGCAATCCGTATCATGAGCCGGAGCCCCCGGTTGAGCCGGATGCAGCGTGTTTCCTGCCGGTCAAAATCGTCGATCAGCCCACGCACGACGATAGTGAAGCCGCCGCCGGTCCGGTGCCTGCGGCAGACACGATCGAAATCGATACCGCGGGCGGTCACCGGCTGCCAATCAGCGGAGCCTACGGTCCCGAGGCGCTGGTCTGACGAATTCGCGAGTTGGCCGGGTGATCCCTGTCCCGGCGAACACCCGCGTGTGGCTGGCGGCAGGCGTGACGGGCATGCGACGCGGGTTCACGACTCTCGCGGCCCAGGCGGAGACAGTGCTCAAGCAGGACCCGTTCGCCGGGCATATGTTCGTCTTCCGCGGTCGGCGCGGCGATCTGATTAAGATCATCTGGTGGAACGGCGAAGGCGCATGCCTGTTCAGCAACCGTCTGGAGAAGGGCAGGTTTCTGTGGCCGTCGGCGAAGGCGGGCTAGATCGCGCTGACGCCGGCACAGCTGGCCATGCTGCTGGATGGGATTAACTGGCGGCGACCACAACGAGGCTGGACATCTGTCAAAGTGGGATAAGTTGGTCTTGCTAGCGGGTTCGAGCTTCCTGTCTCGCCTCTGTTTTGCATTGATTGGCGATGCTGGAAGTGGCCAAATCCCTGCCGGAAGAGCCCGAGGAACTGCGTTGACTCACGGCGCTTCTGCTCGCCGAGGTCAGGTCGCAGGCGATGCTGATAGAGAAGCTGCGCCATCAACCGGCCGGTCACCGAAGCCATTGCTTCGACACCTCGCCGGAGGCGATCGAGCGGCTTCAACTGGCGCTAGAAGCCAGCGAGATCTCCATTGCGAGGACGGTCGCGATGCCGTCAGCTTACTGACGAAAAAGAGAAGGACAAACCGAAATGCCGTCTCATCCCGATCACATCCCGCGTCAGAAAATCAAACTGATCACCGATAACGATGACAGCGCCCATTGTGAAAGGCTGCGCCGCTTGGGTTCGGATGTGACCGAGGAGTTGGAATAGGTTCCGGGCGGTTCATCGTAAACCGGATCGTGCGCCCGCGGTTTGCGTGTTCCGACTGCGAAGCGTTCATGCATGCCCCCTGCCATCACGTCCGATCGCGCGCGGACGTGCCCGACCGGGTCTGGTAGCACATGTCTTCGTCTCCAAGTATGCAGATCACCTGCCATTGTATCGATAGAGCCAGATCTTCGAGCGGGAGGGGCTGGACCTCGACCCTTCGACGCTGGCGGACTGGGTGGGGAAATCCCTCGTGTAACCGGAACCACTTGCCGATGCCATAGGACGGCGTATGCTGGCCGGGCAGGCTATCATCACCGAAGATACCCCGATCGGGATGTTGACGCCGGGCACCGGCAAGCGCGGCCCTAGACCTATGGGCACGATGAGCGCCCGTGGAGCAGCGACGCTCCGCCATCCATCCGGCATCGCTTCTCTCCCGACCGGAAGGGCCCTCACCCCGAGGATAGAAGGATGATCTGACAGGGTATAGGGGCTGGAAACATTCCGATAGCTACGGCGGTTCCGAGGAGATCTACCGGTCCAGAAACATTTGCGATTTAGACTGAATGGCCCACGTCCGGCGCAAATTTATTAACGTCCACGAGGCCCAGGGGCCGGCCATCGCCGATGAGGCCCATCCGACACATCACGCCGCTCTATGCCCTGGAAAAGGAGGCGTGGGGATTGGCGCCCGGTCGTCGGGTCGAGATCCGGCAGTCGGGAGCGGCGCCAATCTTCGATAATCTCAAGAGTTGGCTGTACGGCGAACAGCCCTACGTTTTGGGCAATTCATCGCTAGATGTTCCGCCCCGGATGATCACCTTTCCCCGCGACGATCCGCGCTCTTCATGGCAAGATCGGTTCTGAGGGACCTTCGAGACGGGGCACGACCATGCTGATACATCTTCCTTCACAAGCAGGCCACGACCACGCCGAAGGTGCGGGCGGCGATCCAGGCGAGCACGGAGCCTGCTCCGGTCCTGGCCGAGCGCTTCGGCATAACGGAGCAGACAGTTTACAAGTGGCGCAAGCGCGACAGCGTCGCGGATCGCAGCCACACGCCGCACAGGCTCCAGACGACGCTGACACCACCGCAGGAGGCCGTCGCGGTGGCCCTGCGAAAGGCGCTGCTGGTGTCGCTGGATGATCTGCTGGCGGTTGTGCGGGAGTTCCTGAACCCGAACGCCTCGCGCTCGGGGCTGGACCGCTGCCTGCGCCGGCATGGCGTGGGGAACCTGCGCGACCTGAAGACCAAGGCGG
>NZ_CYPR01000013.1 GCF_001408515.1 Jannaschia seosinensis
CCTCAGTGTATACTTTTAGTGCAAGTGCGGGCGACATCTTCCCTGACAGAGGGGGTTGGCGGACAAATATCAATGTGAGGATTTTTTGATGCGGCCGCAGCACGATGTCAGCAGCCAAGGATGTCACGGCCTACTTTGGGAAGCCATTGGAGCGGACATATTCGCGTTATCCTCTGTTTTTCAAACGATTTGATCCCCCAGGCTTCCGTGTTCACGGACGGCTTTATGCTACGGTTTCGGTGACGCGGTTCCTCGGGAGGGGCGTTCGGGGCGGCCATGCAAATCTGGAACTCGGCGGGCTGGCGATTGACGTCCTGCGGCATGAGACGCTGGAGCGGCAGTGCACCCGGTGCATCCCGGTGTAGACGCGGCCTCGGCGGCGATATCCGTTCCGAGTTCGCCAAGGCGTGCAGAGCCGCGTTTCCGGCCACCGCACCCGCAGTGACAGCCCCGAAGCTCGGCGTTTTTCGCAGGGTGGAAGGGCGTCGTTCGTCCCGGTGCAGGTTACATTGCCCAAGCGCTTGCAGGTGTCGCAGGCGCCGTCGGCCTTCGCAGGCGCACCGCCGACGATCTCCCTGCTAACGCAATCTCCTTGTCCAACGCGATCTGGCCGAACAGGTCGGGCAGGATGAGCCTCCTACGTTAACAGGCTGCTGAAAAAGGCCGGTCTCGACGCGGTTTCGAGAACATGATTCACCTTCGTCACTGCAGTGGCGGAGAGGGCGACGATGCGCGGGACGGACGAGGCGAGCGGATCGCTGTTCAGCTATGTGGATCTTGATGAGCGGGTCCCCTCAGGTCATCCGCTTCGCAAGATCCGGCAGATCGTGAACGACGCTCTGGCGAGCCTCGATGCCGAGTTCGACGCACTCTACACCGACTTCGGCCGCCCCTCCATCGCGCCGGAGCGCCTGATCCGGGCGAGCCTTCTCCAGATCCTGTTCTCGATCCGCTCGGAGCGGCAGATGATGGAGCAGATGGATTACAACCTGCTGTTCCGGTGGTTCGTCGGACTTGGCATCGACGACCCGGTATGGGTCCCCACGGTGTTCAGCAAGAACCGCGACCGGCTGCTGACCACCGAGATGTCGCGCAAGGTGATGGCGGCGATCCTGGCACATCCGGAGGTCCGACCGCTGCTCTCGAATGAACACTTCTCGGTGGACGGCACGCTGATCAAGGCGTGGGCGTCCATGAAGAGCTTCCAGCCGAAGGAAAGCGCACCGCCGGATCGCGACGACGATCCAGGCGATCCGCCGCCTCCGCCAGCTAAGGAGGCCGCCGCAGACACCGACCATCAGCTTCAGCAGACCGAGATTCAGTCGATGCCCGACACGCCCCGCCAGACCCGCAACCCCGAGGTGAACTTCCGGGGTGAGAAGCGCTCGAACGCTACTCATGCGTCCGTGACGGACCCCGATGCCCGGCCTCTACAAGAAGGCGCCAGGTGCCGCGGCGATGCTGTGCTTCATAGGCCATACGCTGATGGAGAACCGCAACGGCCTGGTCGTGCAGTCGGACCTGACCCACGCCGACGGCCACGGCGAGCGCAAGGCGGCGCTCGAGATGATCAATCGGCACTCGCCAAGCTCAATCCGGCGCCTGACGCTCGGGGCCGACAAAGGATATGACAGCGCCGACTTTGTCGCCGCGCTCAGGCGTATGGTCGTGACGCCACATGTCGCGCAGAAGGCCCGGCATTCCGCCATCGACGGGCGCACCACCCAGCATCCCGGCTACGCCTTGTCCCAGCGGCGCCGAAAGAAGATCGAGGAACCGTTCGGCTGGGCCAAGACCGTGGGTGGCATGACCCAGACCCTTCACCGCGGCATCGACAGGGTCCGCGCGCAGTTCACGATGACCATGGCGGCCTGCAATCTGGCCAGGCTACCGAAACTCCTGGCAGCGTGACGAACAGCGCAATCCAGACCCGGCGTCCGACGCCGATGCCGCAGAGAAACCGCCTTCAATTCGTGACGGCACGAACATCGTCCTTCAAGCCCGACTTCTTCAGCGGCCTGCTAAGAGTATCCATCTTGATCTAGGGTGCTTTGGATTCCATTCGCGGTCGCCTTCGACGAGGGCATTTGCGAGTTCAACGACCTTTCGCATGACGGCTCGAATAACCCCGAACCCGAACAAACCCGTCAGGAGAGCCAGAAGAGCCGATGGAAGCGGTATGGGTATCGGGGATGGGGTATCAGGCAGAGCCGGGATGGGGATCCGTGCTCCCGGCCGGCAGCAAGGATTAAGTGCCGGCAGAGGACGGAAAGATGTGAGGGGCCGCGGAACGACCCTGGTGGTAGCAAGAACAATAGCTGACTGGGACACCGAGGCAGGACCCGACATCCAGATGGCGTCCATCACACCTGTCTCAGGGTCCATCCACATGGCGTCCATCACACCTGTCTCGGGGTCGAGGAAGAACGCACTCCCCTTGCCCAAATAGGGCTCATCCTTGCACACCCACTTTCCTTTGGAGCGTGCGCTCTCGTAATGAGCTTCATACCAGCCGGGGCCGGAGAACTGCTCGGTGCAATCGGAGATGGGACGGAAGCCGTGGGCCGGGATCCAAGCAATTGGATCTAGCGTGGCGGCATAGGTCGGAGCCGCCACGAAAAAGGCAAAGAGAGCCATCTTCATAGCGTGCTCCTTTGGTGTCGGGAGGCATTGTTGCACAAAAACATTAACAGACTGTCAACGGCGGAGTAAAAACCGGCCACGCGGCGGCGCAAAACCAGGCCAGCGACAGGGCGCCAAGCGCCATGGCGCGCGCGCTTGCCGCATAGCTGGCGCGTGCCATGGCGCATTGGCCCGCAGGGCCAATCCTGTGGCGGGTGATCAGGTTCTGGCTTGGGCCTTTCGGGCGCGGCTTTGGCCGAGCCGATAGCTGTCGCCGTTCATCTCGAGGATGTTGACGTGGTGTGTCAGCCTGTCGAGCAGTGCGCCGGTCAGGCGTTCGGTGCCGAAGGTTTCGGTCCATTCGTCGAACGGCAGGTTGCTGGTGATCATCGTGGAGCCGCGCTCATAGCGCTGCGAGATCAGCTCGAACAAGAGCTCTGCGCCGGTCTTGCTCAGCGGCACGAAGCCCAGTTCGTCGATGATGAGCAGCTTGACGGCGGCCTGCTGCTTTTGCAGGCGGAGCAGACGGCGCTCGTCGCGCGCCTCCATCAGCTCGTTGACTAGGGTCGCGGCGGTGGTGAAGCTGACCGACAGCCCTTTCTGGCAGGCGG
>NZ_CYPR01000014.1 GCF_001408515.1 Jannaschia seosinensis
CGGCATGAGCTTCATGTCTTAGTCACCCAGCGTCGGTGCCAAGGGGAGTGTGAGAAGCCGACGACCTGAATGGGCGCAACGATCGAACAGATCTGGAATGGGGAAACCAGTAGTTGGCTCAGAGCCAAGAGCTCGTTTTGGAGATTTGGCCCCGCTCCGCAGATCACCATATCGGCCCGCGGCTTCTGGAAGTGCCGCACATCGAGGCCTTAAAGAAGTTCGCACTCGATCACACGTCAAAAGGGTCAAAAGCTACTTGCATCACGGGCGGCAACCAAAGAAGCCGTCTGCCCGGCCCGCGCGACCGGCGCCGCGCTCGTCATGCCCTACGCCAACACAGGTGCGATGAGCGACCACCTCGCCGAGATCGCCCGGCACGTTTCGCCCGGCGCGCACGCCATCCTCGTCGTTGACGGCGCCGGCTGGCACAGCTCCAGGGAGCTCGTCGTGCCGGCGAACATCACCCTACTGACGCTTCCGCCCTACAGCCCCGAGCTGAACCCGGTCGAAAACATCTGGCAATTTCTCCGCCAGAACCACCTCGCGAACCGCGTCTTCGAGAGCTACGACGCCATCGTCGGCGCCTGCTGCGAGGCGTGGAACGCGCTCATCGCAATCCCGGAGCGGGTCGCCTCGGTAACCTCCCGAGATTGGGCGAAGGTCAGCGGATGATGCCGTTGGTATTAGATGCCATCGCGCCCCCGCCCGTTAATCGCCCCTTAACCATGGTTACGCATCACTTCTGCGATGCGTCGTCTCCTGATCATTCTCCTGTCTCTACTTGCGACGACCGCCGGGGCGGGGCCGTGGCCGCGCGAGACGGGGCAAATCTACGTCTATACCGGCCATCAGGGTGCCGACGACGGTTGGAGCGGGCTTTACGTCGAATATGGGCTGGAGCGGGATCTGACCTTCGGCCTTGATCTGGGGGGGCATATCGTGGGCCTGCCCGAACTGTACTATACCGGTCTGTCGGAACATCCCGTCGATGGGCGCGCCCGCGCTTTCATCCGCGCACCGATTCCCATCCCCGATGCGGCCCCGGCCTGGGTGGAACCCTGGCTGGCTTCGGTCGAGGCGGGGGTTGGGCGCGACTACCTCGACAACGGCGGTCAGATCAATCGCCTCGGTATCGGCGCAAGCATCGGGCGGGGGTTCGGCAGTCGCATCGGCGATGGCTGGTTCACCCTCGACATGCGCATGGCTTTCGCCGCCGAGGCGGAAACGCGCAGCAATCTTGGCGCCGTTGCCGGTATCAAGCCGCATTCGCGTGTCGCGATCGAGTTTGGCGCTTTTGTCGAGCATGAGGAAACATCCGACTGGCAAGCCGGTCCGACCTTGCAGGTCTCGGCCGGTCGGGCCGGCGACCTGCGGCTCGGTGTGGTTCACCTCTCCGGGGAAGAGCGCGTGGAGATCGTCGCCGGGTGGAGCCTGACCTTCTGATCCCAGCTACCAGCCCTGGGTTCCGGACCCGCCCTTGACCGTGCCGCGCAGGTTCGGCGTGGTCCAGCCTCCGTAGAAATCGCCCGGCTGCGGCACCACGATTTCTCCGCCGACGCGACATTCGTCCATTGCATGCGCATAGATGGCCAGATGATCCCGCAACGCCTCGAACTCGTGGGTCGGTTTCGGATAGCTCCAGGCGCAGCGCTTGGCCACGACGCCCCCGGCCGACAGGGTCCAAAAGCGCGCCGCGCCCTTCCATACGCAAAGGCTCGTCCCCGGTGCGGGGTCGATCCGTGCCGCGCGGGATGTAGTATGTCGGCGCGTGATGCGTCTCCGACACACGCAACGCATTGGTCGTCGACACGATCTCTGTCCCGCCAAGGAAGATTTGCACCCGCTGCAGAACGGGCTCCAGCGCCGGAGGGCGCGGGTAATCCTGACCGTTCTCGACGGGCAGGCCGCTCATTCGAGATCTTCGAAATTCGGCTGGATGATCCGGATCACCTGCGTGGCCCAGTCTCCGATGATCGGGATGAAGTTGATCTGGCTCAGAGACCAGATGAGCACCGACAGCACCACAGTCGCGCCGAGAACCGTGCCCAGACCGAAGGCGAGCCCGCGATAGAGTTGGAACAGGATCAGCTTGGGCATCGAATTGTGGACCTGCAGCCAGCGATGCCGGTTCAGCCGCGCAACCTCGCGGCGCAGGCCGGCGACTTCCTCCTGAAGAGCGTTCCGATCCATGCCGCGGACCTTAGCATCCCGAGCGTCCCTCACAAGGCACCGCGAAGCGCGAGATAGGCCGCGGCGGTCGCCGCATTGGCGAGGTTGAGCGACCGGATATGCGGAGAGCGCATCGGCAGCCGCACGATTCCGCCACTCCGACCCTCGAGGACCTCTGGACCCAAGCCCACGGTTTCGCGCCCGAAGACGAGATGGAAATCGGGGGGAAATGCGACGTCATAGGCGCTCTGGCTTCCGTATTCCTCGAACGGGAAAAGCGCCTCGGGCCGGGGTGCCCGGCGCGTCAGGAAATCTGCCCAATCGTCGTATTCATGAAGCCGGACGTGCTTCCAGTAATCCAGCCCCGCACGCCGCACGTTCCGGTCAGTGATCTCGAAGCCGTAGGGCCGGACGAGGCACAGATCGAGGTCAAGCGCGACGCAGGTTCGCCCGACGGAGCCCGTATTCCCCGCGATCTCCGGCTGAACAAGAACGATGGCGGGTCGGGTCACGTGTGGACCATCGACCACCGCTCGATCAGGTCGAACTGGAGCGATCGCGACCGCTGCGCCCAAGCCCGGCCGCCGCGCGGGCGTTCGCGCTCCGCCACGCCAAGCGCGTTGCGGCGCTCGGTGTCGGCGGTGAAGGTTGCGAAGGCCAGCGTGCGGCCGGAGGGTGCGTCGAAATACCCCGCCAGACCCGACACGAAGTTCAGCGTGCCTGTCTTTGCCTGAATGACCTGCGCCGGCGGCCCTTCGAGCGTCATGTCCCGAAGCAAGGGGCGCAGGCGTGGCATCGCGCCGGGCGTGGTCAGCAATCCGACCATGTCGGCCGCGCTGATCCTCGTGGAGCCGTTGAGCCCCGAATGATCATCGAAATCCGGCCTGCGCGCGCGCGTCTGATCTGCGATCCAGCGCGACATCGCGTCCGCGGACGCACCGAGGGAGCTTGGGCGGCCGAACCGCTTCGTCGTCGCTGTCAGCCCGATCACCTCAGCCACGAGGTTCGTCGAGTAACGCAACATCGACGCCACAATCCGGTCGAGCGGCGCGCTCTGCGACGTGGCGATCGTCGTGCCACGTCCCGTCCCCGGCCGCGCGGGCGTGACCGTGATCCCGTTGGAACGCAGCATGGTATGCAGGACGTCGCCGGCATAAAGGTCCGGGCGGCGTACCGGGAGCCACCGGGATCCGGCATTTCCCAGTTGCCCTCGCGCGACGGTCCAGCTGTCGACGTCGCCCTCGCGTTCGTAGGTATAGACCGGCAGGGACCGGTCGGCGACGCGGATCCGGGCGCTCGACACGCCGGGGCGGAACCGCTCGGTCCGGGCCTGCATCGTGGTCTGGTAGCCGCTGCCCGACCGCTGCCACCCGAAGTGGACGCGGTTGAAGTTGAGGTTCAAGGCGCCGATGGCAGGGTTATAGCCAACATGGTCGGGCTGCGTCCTGTCGATCCGCTCGATCACCGGCAGGGCAAGGGCGTCCACCAGAAGGCGGCCTTTCACCTCCCGCAGGCCAGCGGCCTTCGCCTGACCCGCGAGGTCATGAAGCCCATCCGTATCGAGCGCCGGGTCTCCGCCGCCGACAAGCACGAGATCGCCGTCGAGCCGTCCGTTCACGATCGGCCCCGTGGCGACGAGCCGCGTGACGAACCGGAACCCCGCGCCCAGCGTCTCCAACGCGTAAAGCGCCGTCACCGCCTTGGCCACGGACGCGGGCGGAAGGGGGAGGAGGGGATTGTGGGCTTCGAGGATCTGCCCCGTTTCCACGTCGGCGACGGCAAAGCCGACCCGCCCGCCAAGTCCGGCCCTGGCGATTATCCCGTCGGCTGCTGCCGCGCCACGGGACATCGCGTCGCCTGGTTTCAGGACCGGCCGCGCCGAGGTTTGCGGCGCATTGGCACAGGCGGGCAGAGCTGCCACGCCCGCCGCTCCGGCCAGGAACAGTCTTCGCTTCATCAACGTGCCTCCCTACCCCCGATCCTAGATGAAGCCTCGTTTCCAGGATGTGAAGCCCGCGCATCTCTCTGGGCCACGGCTGCGGGCGGTGTTACCGATCCGCCATGACACGCGAAATGCTCGGGTCCGTGACGCTGATGTTCGCCGCCATGTCGCTGATCCCGCTCGGGGACACGGCGGGAAAGCTGCTGACCGGGACGCATGGGCTGACACCCTTCTTCGTCGCCTTTAGCCGGTTTGCCGTGGGGGCGGTTCTGGTTGTGCTGATCCTGGGCGGCCGCGTCCTTTGGCCGCTGTTTCGCGACTGGCGGGTGTGGCTGCGGGCGGCGTTAATCGCGGCGGGTATTGCATCGATCATGACCGCCCTGCGCACGGAGGATATCGCGACCGTGTTCGGGGCCTTCTTCGTGGGCCCGCTGGTGAGCTACGTCCTCTCCATCAGGTTTCTCGGGGAGCGTGTGAGCCGTGGGCAATCCGTCCTGCTGGCGTTGGGTTTCTGCGGCGTGCTTCTGGTGGTGCGACCGGGCTTCGGCATGACGCCGGGTCTCGGGTTCGCATTACTCGCCGGCGTCTTCTACGGCGCGTTCCTGACGACGTCGCGCTGGCTGTCGGATATCGCGCCGCCACGGCAGTTGATGCTGACGCAGGTGGTTCTGGGAATGGTGCTGCTGGCGCCGATGGGGCTGATGGACGTGCCGGCCTTCGACGGTCCGATCACGGGACTTCTGCTACTGTCGGGCGGGGCGTCGGCACTCGGCAACCTGCTCCTGATTCTCGCCTATCGGCGGACGGGGGCGACGGTGCTGGCGCCCTTCGTCTATTTCCAACTGGTTTCGGCGACGTTGCTCGGCTGGACCGTCTTTGGCACGTTTCCCGATCCGCTCGCACTCGTCGGGCTGGCCCTTCTCGTGGGGGCGGGAATTGGGACGCTCGCCTTGCGCCGGGCCTGACGACGAGGCGAAACGCGATGTGGGGCCACGCGAAACCGACGGCTTAGGCCGGCGGCTTGCGATGCGTCCGGCGCCATCGGATCCAGCCGACGAACAGCAGGGCGGAACCGATCAGCGCCACGAAGTAGCCCACCGGCACCGTCCAGATCGGCAATCCCGTGGTGGTCGCGACGAATGTCAGCACAAGGCCTCCCACGACCATGGCGAGACTTATCCACGCCAGTCGGGATCGGGTCAGATAATTCGGGGCCATGACGTCATCCTTCGTTCTTGCTGGTGGTCTCGGGTTCTTCAGTGTCGCGGGAATCGTCCGGTGGCGCGTCGTCATCGGTCAAAAGGATGCGGACGGCGTCGCCCTCGAGATCCTCGTATTGATCGGCGCGCAGGGTCCAGATGCAGGCGACCAGCCCCACGAACCCGAGTAGAACCGATACCGGGATGAGCACCACGAGGACGTTCATCGCCGCACCGCATTCAGCACGACGCTCACCGACGAGGACGACATGGCCAGTGCCGCGACCAGCGGCGACGCCAACCCCGCCAGCGCCACGGGGATCGCCACGGCGTTGTATCCGCCCGCCACCCAGAGGTTCTGGCGAATGCGTCGCAACGCCCGCCGCGAGGCCGCCAGCGTGCGGGGAACGGCCCGCAGGTCGGAGGCAAGGATCACCGCGTCCGACGCGACGCGCGCCACGTCGAGCGCGGAGGCCGGAGCCATCGAGACGTGGGCCTGGCTCAGGGCGGCCGCGTCGTTGATCCCGTCGCCCACCATCAGGATCCGCCGCCCCTCGGCTGTCATCCGCGCAACCAGCTCCGCCTTGCCCTCGGGGCGAAGTCCTGAATGCACGTGCGCAATTCCCAACTCATCTGCGAGGCGCGTGGCGCGGTGGATATTGTCGCCCGTCACCATGTGCACGTCATAGCCGTCGCGGACTAGGTCCGCGACCATTCCGGCCGCACCGGGGCGCAGCCTTTCCGACAGAGGCAGGGCGATCACACGCTCCGCCACGTGCAGGACGGTTCCCTCCTCTCCCCGACCGAGGAAGACCGCCAAGCCTCTCCACCGCCCGTGGATGCCCTCTCCGGGCACTTCCCGGATGTCGGCGACATCCGCCGATGCATCTCCCGCCAGCGCGCCCGCGACCCCGCGCGCAACTGGGTGATCGGAGGCCAGCGCGAGCGCGCGCGCGATCCCGGCCGTCTGCGCATCCAGATCGGGCAGCGCCGCAACCCCCTCCGTCAGCGTGCCGGTCTTGTCGAGGAGGACGCAATCGACCTCCGCGAACCGCTCCAGCGCCGAGCCGGACTTGAGCAGCACGCCCTCGCGGAACAGCCGTCCCGTCACGCTCGCCGTCACTGCGGGCACGGCGAGGCCAAGCGCACAAGGGCAGGTGATGATGAGAACGGCAATCGCGATGCCGATCGCCAGGTGCAGGTTTCCGGTCGCCGCGAACCACCCCGCGAAGGCGAGTGCGGCCAAGCCGTGGACCAATGGCGCGTAGAGGCGTGCGACCCTCTCGGCGATGCCCGCGTAACGGTGCCGCCCGGTCTCCGCCACCTCGATCAGGGCGGCGATGCGGCGCAGGGTGCTGTCCTCGGCGCGGGCGGTCGCCCGGACGACGAGGGGGGCACCGATTACCGTTTCGCCGGCGCAAACCGCCGCACCCGGCTCGAGAGCGACCGGTTCTGCCTCGCCGGTCAGGGCCGAGCGGTCGATCATGGCTGCGCCCTCTGCGGTGCCGTCCACGGGGATGCGGGCGCCCGACGAAAGCGCCAAACGGTCGCCCGGCCGGATGTCGCCTACCGCGATCGTGCGCCGTTCGTCACCGTCGAGAATTGTCGCCCGCGGGATTTCCAGCGCGGTCAACTCCGCCGCGGCGGATCGCGCGGCGGCGCGGGCGCGGTGGTCGAGATACCGCCCCGCAAGCAGGAAGAAGGTCAGCGACAGCGCGGCTTCGAACCAGACATCCGCACCCGCGCCGAACATCGTCTCGTGCAGCGAGGCGGCGGAGGCCAGCACGATGGCGATCGCAATCGGCGTATCCATGTTCACCCGCCCGGCCCGCAGCGCGGCCCAGGCCGAGGCGAAGAACGGCACGGCGGCAAAGGCCAGCGCAGGCAGCGCGATCGCGGCGGACACCCAGTGGAACAGCGCCTCGGTCGCGGCGGACGCGCCCGACCAGACGGCAACCGACAGCGCCATGACGTTCATCATCGCAAAGCCCGCCACGGCCACGCGCGCCAGAAGCGTGCGCCCCGTCTCATCTGTCCCTGCGGCGATGGTGGTTTCGTCAAGTTCATGCGCCTCAAACCCGGCCGCCTGCAGCGCGGCACAGGCCGGAGCCGCGCCGAGGCCCGGTGCGGTCACCACACGCACCCGGCGGCGGCCCAGATTGACCCGTGCGGCCCGTACGCCCGGCAAGCGCGTCAGAACGCCCTCCACTCCCGCGATACAGCCCGCGCAGTGGATGCCCGGCAGGGACAGGTGCACGACCTCTCCCGCCGCGTCGCGCACGCCCGCGGCTTCCGGCGCTACGGCGCAGGCCGGACAGGCGGCGAGCGCCGTCACTGCGCGACCCTCAGGGGAATACGCCGGCGGAAGGTTGTGCCGTCATCGGCCAGGAGCTCGATGCGCAGGTTCCAGTTCCCGGGTGCGAGCGTGGCCGGCGCGGCGAAGGCCGTTCCGGTCCAGGCGAATGCCGGCTCGGAATCGGCGGCGACATGCGTGGCGCGGCCGAGCGTTGCCGCGACGATTTCGGGGCGGACGGGACGGTCATCCGCCCCCGTCACGGCAAGTTCCAAGCGGCCGTCCGTATGTCGCAGCGCCACGTCCCAGCCCAGCGCGTCCTGCGCGGCGCGATCCACATTGAAGCTCTGCGACGCGACGTAGGAACTTTCGGTCTCCAGCCCGGGAAAGGTCCGGACGGCGTTCACCGCGAGGATCAGGTTCACCGTGATGATCACGCCGAAGCCGCCGACGAACATCGCCAGCACGTGGCCTCCCTTCAGGGTGCGATCAGCCCGCATTTCCAGTCCGCTCATCGAAGCTCTCCCGTCCGTTGAAGATGGTATCGCGCCAGGCCCGCTCACCGGAAACCGTGTCCTCCACCCAGATACGGAACGGCGTACGCTCCGTCTGGGCCGCCGGATCTTCGGGAGGGGCGGTCACATAGACGCGCTGAAGCCAGGTGTTGTCGGGCGGGACGATCACACTCTGGTCGCCCTCTCCCTCAAGGTCGACGCGCAGGGCACCGGGCGCGGTCAACGACAGCTCAAACTCCCGCGCCTCGCCGTGCTTGTTGCGCAGCCGCACGTCGTAGGCGTTGCGGATCGAGCCGTCCGAGAGCGTCACGAAGGTCGGATTGCGGACCGGAGACACCGTCAGGTCGATTTCCGGCCGCACGAAAAGCGCGACGACAAGGGCGATGCCGATCGCTGCCCATGCGATCGTGTAGAGGATCGTGCGCGGCCGGAAGACGTGCTTCCAGATCGGCTTCGGCCGCCACTCCTCGCCGTGCTCGGTGATGAACGGCCTCGCGGCGGCCAGAGGCGCGGTCGCGGTCCGGCCTTCGACGCCGATGGCCCCATTGGTGGTGGCGTCGTCCACATCCGGGCGCGCGGCGGCCGTGGGGGCGGGCACACCCGTCTCGGCACCTTGCGTGGCGTCCGTGCCCATCGGGCGGACCGGCGCGTGTTCGCCCGGCAGCACGGGCGGGTTGTCGTCCAGAGCGAGGTAGTCGATCAGCCCGCGCGGCCGGCCCAGTTTCGCCATGACGTCGTCACAGGCGTCGATGCAGAGCGCGCAGGTGATGCACTCCATCTGCTGGCCCTCGCGGATGTCGATGCCCATCGGGCACACGTTCACGCAGGCCATGCAGTCGATGCAATCCCCGAGGGTCTCGCCGGTGCGCGACTGACGCGGCGCGGCGACGTCCTTGTCGACTCCCGCGCCGTAGCGGACGCGTGCATCCTGTGCGCCCGTCTCCTCGGCCACGGCCTTGCGCTTGGCGCTCCCCCTCCCGCGCGGTTCGCCCCGCCAGTCACGGTAGCCGACGGTCAGGGTACCGGGATCCATCATGGCACCCTGGATGCGCGGCCAAGGGCACATGTAGATGCAGACCTGCTCGCGCAGGAAGCCGCCCAGCACGAAGGTCGTGGCCGTCAGAATCCCGATGGTGGCATAGGCGACCATCGGCGCCTCGAAGGCCGCGAGTTGCCGCGCCAGCGTCGGCGCGTCGGCGAAGTAGAACACCCATGCCCCGCCCGTGGCGACCGAGATCAGCAGCCAGGCCGCCCATTTCGTCACACGCAGCCGCCATTTTCGCGCGTCCCACGGCGCCTTCCACAACCGGATGCGCGCGTTTCGGTCGCCTTCGATCCGGCGTTCCACGAGCAAGAAGAGGTCGGTCCAGACCGTCTGCGGACAGGTATAGCCGCACCAGACGCGGCCGAGTGCGGAGGTGAACAGAAACAGGCCTAGACCCGCCATGATCAGCAGGCCCGCGACGAAATAGAATTCGTGCGGCCAGATCTCGATCCAGAAAAAGTAGAACCGCCGGTTCGCCAGATCGACCAGAACCGCCTGATCGGGCAGGTTCGGGCCCCGGTCCCAGCGTATCCAGGGGGTCAGATAGTAGATTCCCAGCGTGATTCCCATGATCCACCATTTCAGACGGCGGAAAAACCCGCCCACCCGCTTGGGAAAGATCGGTTCGCGTGGGGCGAAAAGGGGGGTGTCGGTCATGGAATGACAGCCTGCCGGGGAGGTATTTGCCGCGTTCTCGCACAAACGCGGTGGTCGTCGCATTGACGTGGATCAACCGCCGCGCCCGGCCGTGGGGGCGCGGCGGAGGGACCGGTTTCCTCCCGCCCGGTCAGGTCCCCCGGATCACTCCGTGGGAACGGGGCGGACGGGCGGCTCACCCGCCTCCTTCGGGGTTTCCTCGGCACTCGCGGGATACGTCGCCTCCGGCACCTCGACCGGCGCGGCGTCCGCGGGATCGGCCACCGGCCGCTCACCGCCGCCGAGCCCGTGGACATAGGCAGAAACGGCGCGGATTTCGGCCTCGTCCAGACGCTCGCCCCAAGGCGGCATCACGCCGAAACGCGAGTAGCGGATCGTGTGCTCCACCTCCTCGGGCGTTCCGCCATAGAGCCAGATCGCATCCGTCAGGTTGGGGGCGCCGATCTCGCGGTTTCCGATGCCGTTGTCGCCGTGGCAGGCGGCGCAATTATCCGCGAACAGGGCCGCGCCCGCCGGATCCGGCTCCGCCTCAAGGCCTCCCATCCACCGCACCTGGTTCACCAGCGCGGTGATCTCCGCATCATCGAGCATGTCGTCGAAAGCCGGCATCTGCGACCAATGCGCGTCCGGGTCGGCCTCGTTGCGAATCCCGTGGCGCACGGTGAGGGCGATCTCCTCGATCTGTCCGCCCCAGAGCCAGTCGTCGTCGAGCAGGTTCGGGTAGCCCGCCGCCTGCACGCCCGCCGCACCCGCGCCGTGGCATTGCGAGCAGTTGTTGCGGAAGACCGATGCCCCGGCGGCGACGGCAAACCGGTGCAGCACCTCGTTCTCCTCCAGCACGGCGAGGTCGATACGCTCGAGGCTCTGGGTCAGTTCGGCATTCGAAAGGGCCACGCGGTCAATCTCGGCCGCGACCTCGCCACGGGTGGAATACCCGAAGATGCCGGGGGTCGCGCCCGATACGAGCGGCCAGGCCGGGTACAGGATCACATAGATCACGCCCCAGACGCAGGTGGCGTAGAAGGTCCAGAGCCACCAGCGCGGCAGGGGCGTGTTCAACTCCTCGATGCCGTCCCAGTTGTGGCCCGTGGTTTCGGTGCCCGTTTCGGCATCGATGCGCTTTTTATCAGCCATCGGCCTTTTCCCTTTCCTTGTCGGTCGCCGCGCCGGACTTGCCATCGCGGGTATCGGTGCCGTCAGTCGGGCGCGCCGCGTCGGGTTTCTTTTCGTCGTGGCGGAACGGCACCTCGGCCGCATCGTCGTGTACCCGTCGCGATCCCGGGCGGAAGGCCCAGAAGATCACCCCCAGAAAGATCAGCGTCAGGATCAGCAGGACCCAGCTGTCGGCGAGATGGCGCAGGAAGGTGTACGTCTCCATATCGCTCTCCTCAGCGGCTCGCGTCGGGGGTGAAGGTCGAGAAGTCGACGAGAGTTCCGAGCATTTGCAGATACGCGATCAGCGCATCCATCTCGGTAAGTTGAGGCTGCCCATCGAAGTTGCGGACCTGTGCACCGGGATAACGCTCCAGCAGGCCGTCGTAATCGCCCATCGGGTCGGTCTGGACCACGAAATCGGCGCGCGCCTCGGCGATCATCTCGTCGGTATAGGGCACGCCGACCATCTGATGGGCTTCCATTAGCTCGGTCACATACGTGCCGTCGATGCGGGCCTCGGCGAGGAAGGCGTATTTCGGCATGACGCTTTCGGGCACGACGCTCTGCGGGTCGCGGAAGTGATCGACATGCCATTCGTCCGAGTAACGCCCGCCCACGCGTGCAAGGTCCGGGCCGGTCCGTTTCGAGCCCCACTGGAAGGGGTGGTCGTACATGGACTCCGCCGCCAGCGAGTAGTGGCCATAACGCTCGACCTCGTCGCGCATCGGGCGGATCATCTGGCTGTGGCAGACATAGCACCCTTCGCGGACGTAGATCTCCCGCCCCGCCAGCTCCAGCGGCGAATAGGGCCGCATCCCCTCCACCTCCTCGATCGTGTTCTCGAGCCAGAAGAGCGGCGCGATCTCGACGATGCCCCCCACCGACACCACGAGAAAGCTCGCGATCAGCAGGAGCGTCGCGTTGCGCTCCAACCGCTGGTGGAAGGTGATCGTCTTTGTTTCCGGCGGCAACTCGTTGGGCAGGTCGTCGGGCATGTCCTTCCCCGTCGAAACCTTTGGGTCGTCGGCCGGATCGTAGTTCGGGTCCTGTGGGTCCTTGGTCATTTCTTTCACTCCGCAGGGGTGGCGGCGGTCATTTCGGCGGCTTTGCGGGGGGCACGGATGGTCATCCACATGTTCCAGACCATCACGAGCGACCCGGCGAGGAAGAGCACGCCGCCCAGTCCGCGCACCACGTACATCGGGAACTTGGCATCGACCGTGTCGGCGAAGGCGTTGACGAGGAAGCCGTTCTCATCCACCTCGCGCCACATCAGGCCCTCCATGATGCCCGACACCCACATCGACGCCGCGTAGAGGACGATCCCCACCGTCGCGAGCCAGAAGTGCAGGTTGATCGCGGGGACCGAGTACATCTCGCGCCGGTTCCACAGCTTCGGCGTCAGGAAGTAGAGCGCGCCGAAGGTGATCAGCCCGTTCCATCCGAGCGCGCCGGAATGGACGTGTCCGATGGTCCAGTCGGTGTAGTGCGACAGCGAGTTCACCGCCCGGATCGACATCATCGGGCCCTCGAAGGTCGACATGCCGTAGAAGGCCAGCGACGCCACAAACATCCGGATGATCGGATCGGTGCGGATCTTGTCCCACGCCCCTTGCAGGGTCATCAGGCCGTTGATCATGCCACCCCAGGACGGCATCCAGAGAATGATCGAGAACACCATCCCCAGCGTCGCCGCCCAGTCGGGCAGGGCGGTATAGTGCAGGTGGTGCGGTCCCGCCCAGATATACAGGAAGATCAGGGCCCAGAAGTGGATGATGCTGAGCTTGTAGGAATAGATCGGGCGGTTCGCCTGCTTGGGGACGAAGTAGTACATCATCCCCAGGAATCCGGCGGTCAGGAAGAAGCCCACGGCGTTGTGGCCGTACCACCACTGGACCATCGCATCCTGCACGCCCGCGAAGACCTGCACCGACTTGGAGCCGAGGATCGAAACCGGAACCGCCAGATTATTGACCACATGCAGCATCGCCACGGTCACGATGAAGGCGAGGAAGAACCAGTTGGCGACGTAGATGTGCCGTTCCTTGCGGTTCAGGATCGTTCCCATGAACACGGCGAGGTAGACGACCCAGACGATGGTCAGCCAGATGTCGATGTACCATTCCGGCTCGGCGTATTCCTTCGACTGCGTCGCGCCCAGCAGGTAGCCCGTCGCGGCCAGCACGATGAACAGGTTGTAGCCCCAGAACACGAACCACGCAGCCTTGCCGCCCCAGAGCCGCGCGCCGCAGGTCCGCTGCACGACATAGAAGGACGTGGCGATCAGAGCGTTGCCCCCGAAGGCGAAGATGACCGCCGACGTATGCAGCGGCCGCAGACGTCCGAAATTGGCGAAGGGTTGCGCCCATTCGATGTTGAGCACCGGAAAGGCGAGCTGAAAGGCGATGTAGGTTCCCACGAGGAATCCCGCGACGCCCCAGAACGCCGTGGCGATCACGCCGTAGCGGATCGGGCCGTCCATGTAGCCTTCGGCCGCCTGCATCGGGGCATCGGGCGCCGCCGGCCCTTCCATCCCGCGCAGCGTCCACAGGAACGCTCCGCCTGCGAGCACCATGATGAGGGCCGCATGAAACATATAGGCGGCGTCGCGCGCCCAATCCGCCGCAATCGCCGCGAGCAGGGCGATCAGCGCGAAGGCGATGAGTTTGAAATAATCGGACATCTGCCGTCCCTTGCCGGTCTTGTTCGCAAGGGGGATGGCAGGGCGGCACAGGCCGCGCCTTGATTCAGGTCAAGGAGCGGATCAGGCGATCGTTGCACCGTCGCTGTCTTCGCCCGCCGCGAGGGCCAGAGCCTCAAGGTCCGGTGCGCTCACCTTGCGCAGCCCCTCCAGCGTGATCACGCCGTCGGCGCGCAGGCGGGACATCTGCCGGCTGACCGTCTCGATGGTCAGACCCAGATAGGACGCCATCGCCTCGCGCGTGATCGGCAGGTCCGCACGCGCAACCCCCGAGATCGGCAGCGAGGATCGCCGCAGCACCAGAAGCAGCAGCGTTGCGACCTTTTCCCGCGCCGTCTTGCGGCCCAGAAGCACCATCCACTCACGCGCCGCGTCGAGTTCATCAAGTGACATCTCCAGCAGCCGGTCGCGGATATGCGGCACCTCGACGAGCAATTTCTCGAACGGGGCGCGGCGGAACATGCACAGGGTCAGATCCGTGGCCGCCGACACCTCGTAAGGCGCAGTACTGCGGCCCGGCCTGCCAAGAAAATCCGAGGGCATCAGCAGACCGACCATCTGCGACCTTCCGTCCTCAAGCCTGCGCGTCAACATTGCGCAGCCCGTCACGACGGAGCCGACGAAATCCATCGGATCGCCGTCGAACAGGATTGTCTCGCCGGCCTTCCAAGAGCGGTAGATCTTGATCTTCTCGAGCTGCGCCAACTCGTCGGCCTCGCAGCGTGCGCAGACCGCCCGGTGGCGGATCGGGCATGCGGCGCAATCCGGCCGCGCCATGAGGTTCGGTGAGAAAGCCGTCATCGTCCACCTATTGTATAAATCTTGACCTGTATCAAGGCCGGCTCCTTGGCGACATGCGACGCTGGAAACCATGGAACGCATCGACATTCTTGCCCGCCACGGGCTCTTCGACGCGCGGGCGCCGCGCTACACGAGCTATCCGGCCGCGCCGCATTTCGTGCCGTCGGTCGGGCCTGCGACCCATGCAGATTGGCTCGGCGCAATTCCCGAAGGCGGCGGCGTTTCGCTTTACGTCCACATTCCGTTCTGTCGTCGACTATGTTGGTTCTGCGCCTGCCGCACACAAGGCACGCGGACCGACGCGCCCCTGCAGCCCTATCTCGATGCGCTCAAAACCGAGATTGCGACGGTGGCTGCCCACATGCCGCAAGTCAGCGTCCGCAGGTTGCATCTCGGCGGGGGAACGCCGACGATCCTGTCTGCGGACATGCTGCGCGAACTCGGCGCGGCGCTGACCGATGAATTTACCTTCGCGCCCGATGCCGAGGTCGCGGTGGAGATCGATCCCACGATGATCGACGACGACCGGCTCGACGCGCTGGTCCAGCTCGGTCTGACGCGCGCCAGCATCGGAATCCAGGATTTTGCTCCCGGCGTGCAGGCCGCGATCGGACGCGAGCAGAGCTATGAGCAGACCCGGATCGCGGTGGAGGGGCTGCGTGCGCGCGACGTGACTGGTTTGAATCTCGACCTGCTCTACGGCCTGCCGTTCCAGACGATCTCGACGATCGAAAGGACCATCGATCAGGCGCTGTCGCTCGGTCCTGACCGGATCGCGCTCTTCGGCTATGCCCACGTGCCCTGGATGGCGCGGCGGCAGGTGATGATCCCGGCCGACGCTCTTCCGGATGCCCGCGCCCGCTTCGCCCTCGCCGAGAGCGCCACGTCGCGGCTTCGGGACGCCGGTCTGACCGCCATCGGGATCGACCATTTCGCGCGGCCCGAGGATCCACTCGCCCGCGCGCAGGCTGCGGGAAAGCTGCGGCGCAACTTCCAAGGCTATGTCGATGACGATACGGACGTTCTGATCGGGCTCGGTGCGTCGGCGATATCGCGCTTCCCGCAGGGCTATGCCCAGAATGATCCGGCCACCTCAACGTGGAAGGCGACGGCCCGTGACGGGCGACTCGCGACCATCCGTGGCCATGCGTTCGACGATGACGACCGGCTGCGCGGCACGATGATCGAGCGGCTGCTATGCGATTTCCGCATCGATCCGGCCGATATCGCGCACCGGGCCGGCGTGCCGGAGGCGCAGGTCCGTGTGTTGACCGACGATCTCGCCCTTCGGTGGCCGGAGGCGATCCGGCAGGGGTCGGCAGGAGAGATAGAGATCGCTCTCCCCGCGCTCGCCCGACTCGTGGCGCGCGACCTGGACGCCTACGCCGCGCCGCCGGAACGGCACAGCCTCGCCGTCTGAGGCCGCGCCGCACCTTCAGGCGCCGCCGTGATGCTGCCACTTCCCGAGCCTCGGGAAGAAAGGCCGGCACATTCACGCATGGGGTGCTCCCTCAACGCCTCATGTCCCTCCGGGTTGGGGGGCGGCGGGACTTGTAACCTCCCCCTCCGTCACCCAATTCGGGACCCAAGCGTCGGGTCGTGTGTTCTCGTTCCGGCGATACGAGGTATGATGCGGTTTGGGCCCTTCTTCCCGCTCCGGGATTGCCGCACATCGCGGCGGCGGCCACTTCCGGGTCGACGTGCCATATCGAAATACGCGAGACGTAGGAATCCGCTCCAAAGCGACGCGGACGCACCGGGTGTCAATCGCCGAACGACAGGAGGCATCTCATGCCCAAGGATACCAGAACCGATCCCGCTCAAGAGGCGGGTGGAAAGACGGCCATCCTCTACCGGATGGTTATGGAAAAACACCTCTGCCCCTATGGCCGCAAGTCGAAGTGGCTGCTGGAGCGGCAGGGTTACGATGTCGACGATCGCTGGCTGACCAGTCGCGACGAGGTCGATGCGTTGAAAGCCGAGCATGGGGTGAAGACCACGCCCCAGACATGGATCGAGGGGTCGCGGATCGGCGGCTACGAGGATCTTCAGATCCATTTCGGCCAGAAGGATCCGGACGATGACGGCACGTCCTACAAGCCGGTGATCGCGATCTTTGGAACCGGCCTCGGCCTCGCACTCGCCTTCGCGTGGTTCGCGGGTGTGCCGTTCATCTCGTGGCAGGTTCTGGGGTGGTTCATCTCGATCAACATGGTGCTGCTGGGCCTGCAGAAGCTGCGCGATCTCGAGGCCTTCTCGACCATGTTCCTGAACTACGATCTGCTCGCGCAGCGCTGGGTGCCTTACGGATACGTCTATGCGTTTGTCGAAACGGGCGCGGGATTGTTGATGACGGCGATGGCGCTGACTTGGCTCGCTGCGCCGGCCGCGCTGTTCATCTCGACGATCGGGGCGATCAGCGTGTTCAAGGCGGTCTACATCGACAAGCGCGAACTTAAATGCGCCTGCGTCGGCGGCAATTCGAACGTGCCGCTGGGTTTCGTGTCGCTGACCGAAAACCTTGCCATGTTGGGGATGAGCGTCGTGATGCTCGGGCTCCTGTTCACCTGACAGAAGCCGCAGAGCCATCCGTGACGCCCGTCAGTCCCGCGGCCGGTCTTCCTGATAGGCCGGAACGCGGGACAGACGGTTCAGATAGGTCCGCGTCCACCACGCGATGTCCTGCTTGAACACATTTTCGCGCAAGCTCGCATGCCGGTCCTGCCGTTCGGCCAGAGACATATGCAACGCTCGGTCGATGGCATGGGCAAAGTTGCCGTGGTCGAACGGATTGACCATCAGGGCGGCCTGCATCTGCTCCGCTGCGCCGGCGAAATGCGACAGGATCAGAACGCCGGGATCATCCGGATTCTGAGCGGCGACGAATTCCTTGGCGACGAGGTTCATGCCATCCGCCAGCGGCGTGACCAGTGCGACATTCGCCCGGCGGAACAGCGCGGCAAGCCGCTCGCGCGCGACATGGCGGCGGACATAGCGGATCGGCGTCCAGTCGAGATCCGCGTAAGCCCCGTTGATCGAGCCGGCGGCGCGCTCCAGTTCCTCCCGGATGTCCTGATAGGCGCTGACATCTTCGCGGCTGACGGGCGCGATCTGCAGGAATGTCGGGCGCGTCCCGTGCTGGGAGCGCTGTTCAAGGTAGGCGCCGAAGCCGCGGAACCGATGAACGAGCCCCTTCGAGTAATCCAGACGATCGACGCCAAGCAGAAGCGGCGCATCGGGAGAGAGCTGAAGCTCCGGAACCGGCGACTCTGCGGCCTTGCGGGCGAATTCCTCGGCATCGATCCCGATTGGAAAGCTCAGAACCGCGAATTCCCGCCCCCGGAACAGCCAGTTACCATTGCCCATGGCCTCGCAATCCGGATCGCGCCGCAACGTCTCGCGCGCGGCGGCGACATCGCGCTGCGTCTGCAGCCCGACAAGGTCATGCGCCGCCAGCCAGTTCGCAATCTGCGGCCCCTGCGGCAGCGCGAGGATATCGGAGGCGTTGGGAAAGGGAATGTGCAGGAACAGGCCAATCCGGTTCTTGAGGCCGAGATCCCGCATCTCCCGGGCAAGCATCAAGAAATGATAATCTTGGATCCAGATCATGTCATCTGGACGGGCGATTTCCGCGACGGCGCGGGCAACGCGTCGGTTCACCTCCCGATAGGCTTCGAAATCACGCTCATAGACAGAGAGAAGATCCGCCCGGTGGTGAAAGAGCGGCCACAGGACCGAATTCGAGTACCCGAGATAGTAGCGATCGTATTCCGTCCGGGACAGCGAGAACGTCGCCTTGTCGTAGGCCTCCGATTTGACTTCGGTCAGCCCCTCCTGCGCCTCGTCGCTGGGGGTGCCCGCACCGATCCATAAACCGCCGATATCGTTCAACGCCTCGTGGATTGCGTAGACGAGGCCGCCCGCCGGCACCTCGTCGGTGGGGATCCTGTTCGAGATGACGATCAGGCGTCCGGGCTTCTCTTGCGCTTCTGCGTCCGCTTCCGCTTGTCTCATTCTGTCAGCCGAGCCACGCAGTCAGGCGTTCGATCAGGGCCTTTGGTCCAGGCAGGCGGTGATCCGCCCGCGTCTCCGCCAAGCCGATCTTGATCGCGGTGCCGCCGCGCTTCTGCGCGAGATCCAGCGCAGGCTCGTCAGTCAGATCGTCGCCCGCATAGACGGGCGTCTTTCCAGCGAAGGGCGGTTCGGAAAGCAGCCGTTCCAGCGCGATGTCCTTGCCGACCGTCTCGGGCTTGATCTCGTAAGCCATGAGGGCAGATTGCAGGCGGAAGCCGTCGGCCGCATGCGCGAGACTGTCCATGAAGTTGAGGGCGAGCGCGCCGTAAACCTCGGCCTGACGGTAATGCAGGACGACGCCGGAAGGTTTGTGCTCCACCAGAAATTCCGGGCGCAGGACCGCGAAATCGTCGACGAGGCGGGTCAGGTGGGCGACCATGTCGTGGTCGAACTCGATCCGCTCGACCTCCGCACCCTTCGCACGCCGGAACTCCGCACCGTGGGTGCCGATCAGCGGCCCTTCGAAATCGGGCAGGAATTTTTCGAGGTCGGCGATCGTGCGGCCCGAGACGAGAGCGACGCGCCCGTCCAGCTTCTCATAGGCGCGGTGCAGGACATCGCGGCAGGCATCCGTCACCTCGATGGCATCGGGCCGCTCGGCGATCTCGACCAATGTTCCGTCGAAATCCAGCAGCAGGGCCACCTCGTCATGCGGCGGCAGGACAAGACCATCGCAATTGTCCGTGGTCTCATCGTTTTCGATGCCCATAAAGCCCGTCATCTGATAGTAGAGCATGTTCCCCTCCTGACGGGCAAATTGACATACATTGCCAAAATATCCCAGATACTGCCCGCTTGTATCAACCTGTCGGCAGGGGGGCAGGTTCCCTGTACGATCCGCAATTGGAGCGTCGCCGGGATGGGCAGGGGCGTCAAGCGATCTCGAGCAAAAACGCTCCCTATGCGGCGCGTTCCTCAAGTAATTCCTGCACGCGGGACAGGTCGTCGCGGAACCGCGCGGTCTCGGATTCGCGCAGGTCTTCGTCGGGCAGACGCAGCAGGTAGCTCGGGTGGACCGTCACGAACAGATCGCGCCCGTCGCGCGTCTGCTCCAACGCGCTGCGCCGCTTGAGGATGCCTGCGCCATTGCCCGTCAGCGCGTGCAGCGCGGTCGCTCCCATGGCTAGCACGAGGTCCGGGTTCACCGAGGACAGTTCCTGCTCCAGCCACCAGCGGCAGGCCGATATTTCCGATGCGGCGGGCTTCTGGTGAATGCGCCGCTTGCCACGCTGAACGTATTTGAAATGCTTCACGGCATTGGTGACGTAGGCCTGCTCGCGGTCGAGACCGGCCTGCGCGGCGACTTCGTTGAAAAGCTGCCCGGCGGGGCCGACGAAGGGCCGACCGGAAATGTCCTCCCGGTCGCCTGGCTGTTCGCCCACCACCATCAGGGGCGCATTGGCCGGCCCCTCGCCGAACACGACCTGCGTCGCGGGTTCGTAAAGCGGGCAACGGGTGCAGGCGGAGGCGTCGCGGGCAAGCTGCGGAAGGGTGGGCGCGGCGTCGTCGAGCGGCAGGCCCGGCTCTTCGTCTGAGGCTCGTGGCATGGCATGTTCCTTCCGTCTGAGGGTGGCGGGGGCGGGCATGGACGGCCCGGCCTCCTGCATCCGTGTGACACGCGCGCGTGCATCGGCGATCAGAGAGGGAATCGCGCGGGTCTCGGGAAGGTTCCGCCAGTATTTGCGCGGCATCTCGGCCCGCATCGCGTCCGGCTTGAGCCGTGCGGGGTTGAAGATGTTGCTGTAATAGGTGGTCCAGAGCTCCTCCAGCGGATCGCCTGCCGCGGGCCGGACGCCGCCTCTGGCCTCGAGACGCAGGGCGCCGCCGGCATGGGTGATCGTCACTTCGGGTGTCTCGATCCGCCAATCCATGTCGCCGAAACGATTGGCGAAAAATTCCGCCACCTCCTCCTCGATGCGGTGGTCGGGCTCGAACCAGGCGGCGAAGGCGCGGCGGCCCGTGGGGCCGTCGACCTCGCGGAAACGGACGAAGGCGTGCATCTTGTGGATGTCGCGGCGAATGGCCTTGGCCAGTTCCCGCGCGCGGGCAACGTTCGGGTCTGCTTCACGCGACAGAAGGCCACGCTCCTTTTGCAGCCGTGTCAGTAGGGCGTAACCCAGTGCCATTCCTTCGCCGGAGCGGACGGGGATCAGGTTGCGCGCGAGCGGGGCAAACTGGGCGGGGACTTTGATCTCTCCCCGCGCTTCGGGCAGGGGCGCGTCGAAGAGCGCTTCGTCTTCGCCGGCAATGCCCCAATCGACCTCGTGCACGGGCACATTGGCCAGGGTCAGCCGCCGCGCAGTGTCGCGCCATGCCTCGAACGTGCCGATCCGCGGCAGGCGCGGGGCGAACATCTCAGAACAGCTCCATCTGCTTCGGCTTGACGAAACGGGCCCGCAGGCCGTCGGCGTCGAGCAGGTGGCCCGGCCGATGATCCTTCGTCACGATGAAGGGCCGGGCCGCCTTCACCCGGCCGCCCATGCGGCGGATGTCCTCAAGCCCAACAGCACCATTGCGCCGCGCCGCGAGGATGCGGTCCACGATCTTCGTGCCAAAGCCCGGCACGCGCAGCAACATCGCCTTTTCGGCCCGGTTCACGTCGACCGGAAAGCGGTCGCGATTGGCCAGAGCCCAAGCCATTTTGGGGTCGACATCGAGATCGAGCATTCCGTCACCGTTGCGCGTGACGATCTCGTCGAGGCCGAAATCGTAGTACCGCAGCAACCAATCCGCCTGATAAAGCCGATGCTCCCGCATCAGGGGCGGATCGACCAGAGGCAGAACGGCGGAAGCGTCGGGAATGGGCGAGAAAGCGGAGTAATAGACGCGTTTGAGCCCGTAGGCCCCATAAAGTTTCGATGCGTTGCCGAGGACGGTCGCGTCATTGGCATCGTCGGCGCCGACAATCATCTGCGTCGATTGCCCGGCGGGGGCGAATTTGCCCCGCTTTCGGCCCTTGTAGGAGGTCTCGGCGTAATCCTCACCCGTCAGGCGAACCTTGCCCATGGCGCCGCGGATTTGCACCGGGTCCTTTTCGGGAGCGTAGGCCTTCACACTCGCGTCGGTGGGCAACTCGATGTTGATCGAGAGGCGATCGGCGGCGAGGCCCGCCCGCTCGATGAGTTCCGCCGAGGCATCGGGGATCGTCTTGAGGTGGATGTAGCCGCGAAATCCCTGCGCACGCAGCGTTTCGGCAATCAGGACCATCTGCTCCATCGTGTAATCGGACGATTTCAGGATGCCTGACGACAGGAACAATCCCTCGATGTAATTGCGCCGGTAGAACTCGGTGGTCAGCCAGACGACTTCGTCGACGGTGAACCGCGCGCGGGGCACGTTCGACGACACCCGGTTCACGCAATAGGCGCAGTCGTAGATGCAGTAATTCGTCATCAGGATCTTGAGGAGCGAGATGCACCGCCCATCCGGCGCATAGGCGTGGCAGATGCCCGACCCCGTGGTCGACCCGAGCCCCTTGCCGTCGCGCGAATCCCGCTTGGATGTGCCTGACGACGCGCAGGACGCATCGTATTTGGCGGCATCCGAGAGGAGCGCGAGCTTGTCCTGAATTGTCATCCGAGCCATGGGTTCACCATATGTTCACAAACGCGCCGTGCAAAGAGGCTGCGACGATTCGCGCGCGTCTGAATGGCCGGAGACGAAGAAAGAAGGGCGACCCGAAGGCCGCCCCGTACACAGCCTAGATTCAGGCCGCGTCCTTGTTGATCCCGCTGGTCGCGATCTCGGTCATCGTCTCGTCGCCGTGATACGTGTGCGCGAGATGCTCGCTGATCTTCGACGCCTCGTCCTCAAGGCCCAGACGCGTGGCAAACGCCTTAACGCAGCCGTAGCCCGCGATCGCGTAGTGGGCCATGCGCTGATACTGCGTGATGATCATCGCATCGCGCACGGAATCGTCGGAGAAGGTCTCGTCCAGGGCGTGGGCGCGGGCTTCCTGCACCAAGCCTTCCATGCCCTTGCAATGCTCGCCAGTCGGGCTGGCGCCGTGCCCTTCAATGATGCCCTTGAAGGCTTCCATTCCTTTGGAGATGCCCTCTTGGCCAGCCCTGAGCGCATCCTTCAGATTCTGGTCGGTCGCGGCGTTCTCGAGTTCGCCGGTGACTTCGTGCGACTGCTTGCAGGCTGAGTAGAGGTCCTGAAGCTGATCGATGTAGAGGTCTTTGAGGTTGTCCATATCGGTCCTCCGATGGCTGATTGCGTTTCGCCGTTCAACGCGGCCCGGGCCCTCGGCGTTCCGTCGCCCGGCGATGCGGCGCGCCGGAACCCGGCCGATCCGTCGGCGTTTGGCACGCGGTATCAAATCTTGCCGTGGAGAGAGCCGTCATGCCTGACCGAACCCATTCCCCCGTCGCCGTGGTTGCGGGGGGCTCGGCCGGCGTCGGGCGTGCCTGCGTCGAAATGTTGCTGACACGCGGATTGAAGGTTGCCGTACTCGCCCGCGGGCAGGGGCGTCTTGACGAGATGCATCAGGAATTCGGCGACCGGGTCTGGACGCGCTCGGTCGACGTCTCCGACGCTCTGGCCGTGAACAAGGCGGCGCACGACATCGCGGAGGATTTCGGGACGCCGGAAATCTGGATCAACTCCGCTATGCTGACAAGCTTTTCGCCCTTCGAGCAGGTCGATGACGAAGAGTTCCGCCGCATTACTGATACGACCTATCTGGGCACCGTCAACGGCTGCCGCGCCGCCTTGTCGATCATGGCGCGGGGCAATATCGTCAATGTCGGCTCCGGCCTGGCCTATGCGTCGGTGCCGTTCCAAGCAGCCTATTGCGGCGCGAAGCACGCGATCGAGGGCTTCACCCAAGCGCTCCGGATCGAACTTGCGCGTGCGGAGCGCCCGATCACCCTCTCGATGGTGCAGCTTCCGGCGGTCAACACTCCGCAATTCGACTGGGCCCGCAATCGTATGGACCAAAAGCCGCAGCCCGCACCGCCGGTCTTCGCCCCCGAAGTGGCCGCCAAGGGAATCCTGCATGCCATCGACACCGATGCGCGCGAAGTCTTGGTGGGACGCTCGATGCTGCAGCTCATCGCCGGAAACATGGTCCTGCCGGACTTGATGGAAAAGCAACTCGCGAAGATCGGGGTGCATGTGCAGAAATCGAAGCGGTCGCCCGAGATACTGGAGGACAATCTCGACGAGCCGCTCGAATCCTACCCCTCCAAGGCCGAAGGATCCTACGGCCACATTGCCGAGACAAGCGGGCTGGTGGTCGATGGCGATATGGCGCGAAAGGCGTTGGCATTCGGCGGCGGGGCAGCGCTTCTCGCCATCGGGGTCCTTCTGGGCCGCGTGACGGGACCATCCGGCGATACTCCTGCGCGGGCATCGTCGCGGCGCACGAAGCGTGGGCCGAATTGGATGGACGCGCCGCCGGACTACCAGCGCCCGGCCGAATACCGACGCTGATCGCGTGGACATCATCGAAATCGTTCGGTGGGTCGCGGCGATCTGTGTCATCATGGCGGCGCTGATGGTGGCTTGGGGCCAGCCGGTGCGGTTGGTGGCGTGGGGCTTCGTGATTTTCTCGCTCGCCTCGATCCTGTGGATCGCCGCCGCCGGGATTGGGGGGAAATGGGCGCTTCTCATCCAGAACGTTGTGCTTCTGGGCGTGAATCTTTGGGGTGTCTGGCGCTGGTTCAGGCGTCTTTAGCTTCGCAGCCAGATGGCCCCGTCCGTGTCGACAGGCCGCCCCTCATCTCCGGCTTTAAAAAATCCGGCGCGCCGGCGTCGCAGGCGACGGCATTTTCTCTGAAACGGAGGCATACGACGGCATGTGCGTGGTTCGATTCGATCATGTCTCCGTCGGGCCCCTTCAGATCGAAATCGGCCAGATGCTCCTGCTGGAAGGCGATGGCCGCCCGGTAGAACCGTAGGATATCGCAGTTGGCGGTATGCCGGACGGAGGCAGAAATGCCTACGACCAAGTCATCGGCAGGTAAGCCTATTAGCCCGGATAATTCACGAGAAGGCGGCGGAGCAGACTACACGACACAGCCGTTTTTGGGGTGGCCGAGACCGGCAAGAGAGATTCTTCTGGTGGACTCGACCTCGCCAAAGGAACGGTCCCTTGAATATCCGTGCTCTCGCCGATCTCCAGAAAACGCTAACTCCGCATGTGCCGTTGGGCAAGTCACGGCTCGAGACGCTCTGCATGATCCTGCTTGGCATGATCAGCGCCCGAACGGTGAACCTGACGCATATCGCGAGCGAGCGGCCAAGTCGCGCCATGGTTGCATCGACCTATCGCCGTCTGCAACGCTTCTTCCAACACGTGTGCCTGCCCGAGGATTGGAGCGTGGGCATTGTCATCTCGCTGCTCGGCAATCCTCGCCCTTGGCATCTCTGTCTCGACCGCACCAACTGGAAGATCGGCAAGACCGACGTTAACGTCCTCGTGTTGGCCGTTGTCACGGTCAAGTTCCGCGTCCCGCTGATGTGGACCATGCTCCCGCATTCCGGCAACAGCACGACCGCTCAGCGCATCGCGCTGATGAAGCGGTATCTCGCGTATTTTGACGCCTCAACCGTTCGGGTGCTGCTGGCGGATCGTGAGTTCATCGGTCAGGAATGGTTCACTTTTCTCGTCGAGCAGGAGATCCCCTTCGCGATCCGCATGAAGGAGGGCCAGATAGTCCGTACCAACGGCCGCGAGCTGAACCTGCGCTCCCTGCTGTCACGGTGCAGGGGTGTGCGGGGCTTCACGGCCGTCCTGCCTGGCAAAGCGAGTCCCCCCGACCTCAAGCTCCACTTCGGTGCGCGCCGTATCAAGGGCAGCGAGCTTCTCGTGGTGGCTTCGCCCTATCCAGCCACTGGCGCGCACATCCTGCGGCAGTACAAGAAGCGCTGGCTCATCGAGTGCCTGTTCGCCGACAGCAAGACGCGGGGGCTGAACCTGGAGGACACCCGCCTGACGCTCGCGTCCAAGTTGTCTCTGCTCATCGCCATAACCGCTATTGCCATCGCCCTCATCTGCCGTGCTGCAGCCTAGCTCATGGGACACAAATACCCCGCCCGGAAGAAGCACGGATACTGCTCGAAATCCTGGTTCCGGACCGGCTTCGATGAGGTCCGACGATGGATGCGCTCCAGTCCCGAAACGCCTCTCGTCGCCCAAAATTTCGTCGTCCCGAGACGGCTGCGGGTGGGAGTCGTGTAGTCTGAAGAGAGATGCCAGGGGCACTCCAAGGCACTGATCGCTTTGGTGCAAATTCAGTGAAGCGCGAGATTATAAGGCGCTCAAGGGACGTCAAAGGACGCCGTCCTTTGACGTAGCGCCCCCTTCTGCCCCTCCCACCTTCAGCGGCGCAAAACGGGAGGCAGTTCCGCGCCCCAAGGCCGATCGGCGCAGCGACAGAGATAGACCTCTGCCTCCGGGTGCTCTTTGATGGCAAAACCAGAGGATCGCAGCATCCCCTCCACCGCCGCCCGGTTCGGAGCCCACCAGTTGGTCGGATCACCGGCAAAGTTGTGCTCGATGAAGTGCAGACACGGGCCGCTCGGATCCTCGAAAAGCGACGGATCGTCGAAATCGTAATCCCGCTCGGGCTCCATGGTGGTGGACGCGCCCCGCTGCATCGACTGGAACAGAAGCAGGTCCCGCGCCGCATATTCCCGGATCAGGTCGAGCGCGAGCAGCGGGTGACGCAGGTGGTAGAGCACGCCCATGAAGATCACGAGGTCGAACTGCTCCTTCAGTTCTGCCACGTCATAGACGGACATCTCGCGCAACTCGAGCGGCAGGTCCCGCACACGAGAGGCAAGTTCCGCCTGTGCAAGGTAACGAGGATCGGAATCGATCGCGACGACCCGGTCGGCCCCTCGCCGCTTCATCTCAAGCGCATAGAACCCCGCGTTGCAGCCGATGTCGAGCACGGTTCGTCCGCTAAGATCCTCCGGCACGACGCGCTCGAACCCCTTCCACTTGAACGACGGGTAATCGCCCAGGAAATGCTCGGGCGCCGTCTCTACACCCTCCAGCTGCATGTTGTGAAACCAAGGGCCAAGCTCCTCGATACGCTGCCGCAAATCCTGCTCGTTTTCGTGCACGTCCTGCATGTCAGCCCCCCACCGCTGCCTGAACGACCGGACCTTCGGCCGGTTGCTGCGCCGCAAACCATTCAATGGTCGGGGCTAGTCCTTCTTTCAGGTCCACCAGAGGCCGCCACCCCAAAATCTCTCGCGCCCGGCTCACATCCGGCTTCCGGCGCCGCGGATCGTCTGTGGGCAATGGCCGGTAGGACAGCGTAGATGCGGAGCCGGTCATCTCCAGAACCTTGCTTGCCAATTCCCCGACCGAAAACTCACCGGGATTTCCAAGATTGATCGGGGTATCGGGCGCCTCCGGCACGTTCATCAGCGCCTCGAGTCCGGCGACCATGTCGGATACGTAGCAGAACGACCGCGTCTGGCGCCCATCGCCGTAGACGGTGATCGGCTCGCCCGAAAGCGCCTGTGTGACGAAATTGGAGACGATACGCCCGTCATCGGCGCGCATCCGCGGCCCATAGGTGTTGAAGATACGCGCGACACGAACGTCCGTTTCCGCGCGCCGAAAGTCGTAACAGAGCGCCTCGGCCGCTCGCTTGCCCTCGTCGTAGCAGGCCCGCGGACCCGTCGTGTTGACGTTGCCGCAATAATCCTCGCGCTGCGGATGCTGCTCTGGGTCGCCGTAGATCTCGGAGGTCGATGCCTGCACGTATCTGGCTTGGCACAGCCGCGCCCGCTCCAGCAGCTTGTGTGCCCCGAGCACCGACGTCAGCATCGTGTGCACCGGATCCGCCTGGTAATGCGGCGGAGAGGCGGGACAAGCGAGGTTATAGATTTCATCCGCTTTCAGGGCCGGCGGAATCGGCCGCGTGACGTCCGAGACGATGAGGTCAAAGTTCGGCTCCCGGTCGAACTGGCGCAGGTTTTCCTCACTTCCGGTCAGCAGACTGTCGATGCAAATGACGCGCCGGCCCGACGCGATAAGGCTGTCGCAGAGGTGGGAGCCGAGGAAGCCCGCACCGCCGGCCACCATGGCTGTCCGGGGTTTCTTCTTGATGCCATTTATTTTCGCCATGTTCGTTCCTTCTCCGCATCCTGCGACGGGTCTCGGGCGCCGCCGTTCCCAGTTGCCTCTGTTTTCAGTTCGCCCGTGCCGGCTCCGCTCCGGCGACCGCATCCCTAGGTACTGAACGTGCTAGGTCGGCAAGAAGATCCAGAAGCTGGCCGGCGCGCGCGTGTCCGGTGTGGTTTTCGAGGATCCGGCGCCGTGCCTCCTGCGCCAGCCGGTCACGCTGCACGTCATCGGGCACCTCCAGCGCGTTCACGACATCCTCGGCGGAATGGGCAACGAGAATGGCGTCGCCGTCCGGCAGAAGTTCGGTCAGCCCCGGCCAATCGTCCGAGATTACCGGCGTTCCGCAGGCGCCTGCCTCGAACAGCCGGACGGATGGCGACCAACCCGCCGCGATCATGTCCGCCCGCGTGACGTTCAGCGTGTATCGCTGCGCCGCATAAAATGCGGGGTGCTCGGACGGGGGCAGATGCTCGATCCGGTCCACGTTGGCGGGCCAGTCGATATCGGCCGGATACTGCGGCCCGGCGACGACGAAGCGCCGGTGCGGCAGACGCCGTGCAGGCTCCAGCAGCAAGCGGTCGAGCGTCGGCTGGCGGTCCGGCGAATACGTGCCGAGATATCCCAGATCCCATCGCCGTTCCGCATCCACGGGTCGATAATGGCTCTCGTCCGCGCAGCAGTGAAAGGCGACGGCGCACCGGGCGCCGTATTTCTCCGTGAGGCGCTCCAACGCCGGGCCGCCGCTGAAGGAAAGGTACGCGGAAAGATTCGGGATCTGGCGAGGATGGATATACGCCTCCTCCCCTCGCGACAGCGTCGCCAATGTCACCGGCGTATCGATGTCGTAAAACAGCACCGGCCCATGCGCCCGGGCCAATACGAGGTCCAGCGCCTCCACCCCCTCGGGCACATAGGAGCCGACGATGACCGCAGGCGCGTTTGCGATCGTCTCGCCCCAGCGGCCGTCCAGTTCATCCAGATCCTGATAGAATTCGAGGTCGCAAAAATCCGGCTCGGGCAAATCGCGGTGATCGGCGTACCAAGGAACGTCGCGCTCCAGAAACAGAACGCGCTTTCCGTGCGCCGCCACGCCTTTGAGGAGCGAACGCCAAGTCGTCGCGTGGCCGTTCCCCCAGGAGGAGGAAAGCGACAGGCCGAGAATGACGATATCGTAGCTCATGCGGCGGTCTCCCTCAGATGCGCAAGCCGCTCCACCAGCACGGCATCGAGCTCCAGCGCGCGTTTTTCGTACGTATGCTCCGCGAGGACGCGGGAGAGGGCACGTTGCCCGATCTCCGCCGCCCGCGGGCGCGTCAGGCCCGAGAGGATCTCCTCCATGTCGCGGCCGTCGCGCGCGACGAGGATCTCCTTGCCGGTCTCAAGGAACATGTCGATGCCCGGCCATGCGTCGGTGATCAGACAGGCGCCGGCGCCCGCCGCCTCGAAGATGCGGGTGGCCGGCGACCAGCCAGTCTGCGCCATGCTTGCGCGATTGACGTTCAGCACCGCGAGCGCCGTGCAATTCAGCGCATTGTGGTCCCGCGTCGGCACATGTCCCAGAAGGCGAACATTATCGGCGACGGCCTTGTCGTCCCAGCCAGCGCCACCCAGCAGGAAACGTCGGTCAGGCAGCCGCTCGGCGACACTGAGGAAGAAGTCGTCGATCCGCGCTTCCCGGTCCGGCAGGCGGTTCGCCAGAAGCGCAAGATCGGCATCGAATCGTGGATCGGGCGCAACCGGGTGATGGGTTGCGGGATCGACAGCGTTGTAGATCGGGACGCATGGCGCGGGGCCAAGCCGTTCGTAAGCCTGCGTCACCGGCGGCCCACCGCCATAGGTCAGCACGAGGTCGACATCGCGCTGCAGCGCCCGGCGGATCGGGTGGTCCGGCTGCGGCTCAATCTCCGACAGAGTGGCGGGCGCATCCACATCCCACCAGATACGCAGCGCCCCGGGCGAGGCCGCGGCGAACACCGCCTCCAGCAGCGTATCGTCCATGAAGCCGACGCCGGAGGTCTTGACCACCACGTCCGCCTCCGCGACCTCGGCGGCAGCGCGGCGCAGCGCCGCCTCCGTCCCGTCATAGACCACGCTGCGACACCAGTCGGGCGGGTCGATGTCCCGGTTCTTCTGGCGATCGAGCACATCGGGCTCGTAGAAGGTGACCTCATGCCCAAGCTTCGCCAATGCGCCTAGAATGCCCCGATAGTACGTCGCGGCCCCGTTCCAGTAGGACGACACCAGACTCGACCCGTAGAATGCGATCTTCATACCATCTCTCCCGTGCGTGGCGCGGCCGCGTCTGTGCGAAGGATATCCAGCAGTTCCTGCACCCGGTGCGCGCAGGTGTGACGACTTCGGATGCGGTCCAGCCCAGAGGCGGCAAGCGCCGCGGCCATTTCCGGATCCTCCAGAACGCGCCGCATCTGCGTCTTCATCTCGTCGCCGTCGCGGGCAACCAGGTAGTCTTCGCCCGGTCGGAACAGGCCTTCCGCATCCTCCCACGGGGCGCAGATCAGAGGAATGCCGCAGGCCAGCGCCTCGAAGACGCGAATGGTGGGAATGCCCGGCAGGCTTTCCACATAGGGCCGGCGGGGCACGTGGAGCGTCATGCGGTGGCGCGCGAAGACCTCCGGCGCTTCGACATTCGGAAGCCAGCCATTGTACTCCAGTCCGGCACCCGAAAGGCGCTCCAATGCCTCATCGGGATAGCGGACGCCGTGGACCGTGCCGGTGAGGTTCAGCGCTTTGACAGGTTCGATGAGGAACTCTGTCAGTTCCTCCGCCCGCTCGTCGTCACCCCAATTCCCAATCCATACCAGATCGCGGCTTCGCTCCGCCTCCGGGAAAGGGCGGAACAGACGCGTATCGGCCGCCTCGTGCCATGTGAACACGTTGCGACCCCAGCCCCGAGCCAGATAGCGGTCGGTCACCGTCTGGCCGAAGCACAGGACCAGATCGTAATCTTCGAGGATCAGCGCCGCGATATCCGCATCGGCCGAGGCGGCGCGGTGATGGGTGTCGTGGAAGGCGAGTGTAAACCCTCCACCGGCCTGCCGGATGCGGCCGATGCGCGCCACAAGCTCCGGGTCCGTCCATTCATGCACGATAACCACGTCCGCCCCGTCCAGCGCGGCCTCGTGGTCGAAGTCCGCACCATAGGTTCGCGGCACATCCGCAAGTTCGGGGAAGTCACGCGCGAACCGTGTCAGCGCGGCCTCGCCCTGCCCCGCCATCAGATTTATCCGGCTCCACCCGTCCTGTGGCTCAAGCGCAAGAACGTCGTGGCCCAGCGCGATCAACTCCCGCATCACGCCGCGCTGAAAATGTGCGTTGCCGTGGTTCCAGCAGGAAACGAGGGAGTGCGTGTAGAAGACGAATTTCATGTCACCTCATGCGTGGCTGAGTAGGTGGGAATGGCGGGCGCGGCGGGACTCTCCCCATGCGCGATCATGGCTCGGCCCCATGCCGAGAGCAGCTCCCGCGCCTGGCGGTCGAGCGACAGCTTCTGTGCTTTCCGACGGGCAGCGAGACCGAGATTCTGGCGCAAAGCTTCATCCGCCAGAAGTCGGTTCACAGCCACTGCAAAACCATCCGGGTGATGCGGGTCGCAGAACAGCGCCGCCCCCTGCCATAACTCACGGTAGATCGGGATGTCGGAGAGGACGAGCGCCGTGCCCGAGCCCGCAGCTTCCAGTGTCGACAGGCCAAAAGGCTCATAGATCGACGGGCTGACGAAAACTGCGGCGGACGACATGCGCCTGCGCACCTCATCGGCCGGCATCGGCCCCGCGGCCTGCGCGTGTTTCGCATCGAAGCGTGCGCCGGCGGGACTTTCCAGTGCACCGGCCATAACCACGGGCGCATTGATCCGGGCCGCGGCGGCGTCGAGCGTCGCACCGTTCTTGGCGTCATCCCACCAGCGCGCGGCGGCCAGCACCTGCCGGTCGCGCCGCTCCCCTTCCGCAACCGGCGTCGAGGCGTTGAGAACCGTCGCGACGGGCGTGGCGACGGGATAGGCCTCCCGAAGTGCCGTGGCATGCGCGGCGCTCGGCGTCAGGACCAGATTGGCCGTCTCCATTCCACGAAGGTTCCGGTCGAACTGCCATTGCCACTCCGCAGGCAAGGGTTCGTCCCGCATGGCGCGCCACCAGGTCACGACGCAGGAATGGGAAGCCGCGACCACCGGCAGACCCGTTGACAAATCGGCAGCCTGAGCCGGTGCATTCACGTGGATCAGGTCCACCTCCCGCTCGCGCGCAAGGGTGGCCAACGCTTCGGGCAATCCGCACATGGCCGCGTCCCCGGAGGCAAGCCACTCCAGAGGCTGCTCCAGCCAAACCAGTTCCGCGTTCGGAATCGCCGCGATCTCCGCCGCCTGCGCTTCCGATGGCTCTGGGCCGAGCCCGACTATCACGCAGGAGGCACCATGCGGCGCAAGCGCCCGCGCTGCATCGACCGTCCAGCGCCAGACTCCCCCGACGGCGTCCACAGTGATCAGCACCCTCTCGAGCATCGGAACAGAGGTCATACGGCCACTCCGCAGTTTCTCTTCTCCAGCACCTCAAGGAGGATTACCGGCTGATCCTGAAAATCTGAGAGATACGAGGAGGGCGAGGGACAACAGTTGTGCGCCCAGGCGCAAACCCGCGGCGCCTCAAAAATCTGCCACTGAAGACGTGCACCAGAACTAGGATGAAGCGGATTTGGCCCGCTGGCCCTGCCCCGCTTCGCGTGAAAACGAGCAGACCGTTCGGCGACCGGCGCGAGGCCAGTCTGCTCCACCCGAAGCGGTCTCGCCTGCGTGGATGAATTGCGTCGGTGCGCCCTGAGCATCAGCCTCGTGTTCTTCCCGTCGAGATTACAATGCTTCGGAAGCGCCTCGCGGGTCTCATGAGAAAGATGCTTTTTCACGTCCTCTGCTGAAATACCATCCTGTAGGTTCAGGCGAGCCTTGCCGCCGAACTGCACGTCCCGCTCTCGCGACACCTCAAGCATTGGACTGCACGGCAGAACTTTATCTTCAGAATGAACAGGTCCGGCATCTCGAGAGGCCTCCGCCTCTATTTCCGATGCACCGCCGCAATGCCTGAAGTGGATCCGGCGGTGGCGACTGCTCCCAACCTTGCGGTCAAGCCAGTTCAGTGCAGCGTGTTCGCCGGCCCATGAAGCCGCCGAAGCGCCGCGCATATGCGCAGCACCGCTCGCGACAAGAGCTTTGCCGAACGTTGAAGCTGCGTTCCCGATTATCTTCCGCGCAGAACGAACACGTGCGCCCCCCAGCGGCGGGCGGGTAACAATAACGCCGCCCCCCTTGCTCTCGCGAAGGTCCATCGAAGTGGTCGTCATGCAGTCAGTCTCTTCGGGTTCTGCGTATCCCCGGCTGTCAGCGTCTCCAGCCAAGCGGCAAGATCCTTCATACCTTCTTGCCAGCCAATCTGCGCGCGCCAGCCAACAGTCTCCTGCAGGCGCCGCGTGTCGGCGGCAAAATACAGTTGGTCCCCCGTCCGCCAATCTTCCGTCCGCAGCACGGGTTGAACGCCCGTCAGGCGACGGATCTCGTCGAGCACCGTCATCAAGCTGACCGCATTCGCGGGGCCGCCGCCGAGGTTCAGAGGCCGCCCCTTCAGACGGTTCAGGTTCCCCATTACCGTCCGGTAGGCCGCGACCGCATCCGAGACATGCAGCACATCGCGCACTTGCCGGCCGTCGCCGTAGATGGTGATCGGGTCTCCCCGCAACGCGGCCAGAAGGAAATGCGCGACCCAGCCCTGATCCTCTGTCCCGAACTGGCGGGGGCCGTAGATGCAGCTCATGCGCAGCACGGCGGTCGGCAGGTCGTAGGTCTTCGCGTAATCCAGCACGTACTGATCCGCGACACCCTTGGAGCAGCCATAAGGCGTGCTGAAGTCGAGCGGCCGGGTTTCCCCGATGCCGAAGCGGCGGGTATCCTCGTCCACCGGCAGCCAACGGTCTCCCATCTGCTGCACGGCGAGGTCCTGAAGCTGCCCGTAGACCTTGTTCGTCGATGCGAACACGAGCGGGATCTGACGGTCCGTGCCCCGGATCGCCTCCAGCACGTTGAGCGTGCCTTGGGCGTTGATTGCGAAGTCCTCGACCGGGTCCTCGATGCTGGTGGTGACGGCCACTTGGGCCGCAAGGTGGTAAATTCCGGCCGCGTCGCCGACCACGTCGCGCAGGGCAGTTTCGTCGCGCAAATCCGCAAGTATCGGATGCAGCCGGTCCGATTGCCGCTGCTGCAGCCAACTCAGGTTGGTCTCGACTCCGTCGCGGCCGAGGTTGTCGAAGACGATCACCTCTTCGCCGTCCTGCAAGAGCGCATCGGCGAGGTTGGAGCCGATGAAGCCCGCCCCACCGAGAACCACCCAAGGCTTCGCCCCGGTCGTCAGTCTCGGCGCCGCAACCTCGCGCGCGAAGGCCACCGCCTTCGGGCCGCCCGCGTTCAGCAGTCGCCGCAGAACCTTCGGTCGCCCGCGAACATCCGTGACGCCGAGATGGTAGTGCCGGGGGTCGAAGTAGAGCCCCTCCTGCACGGCGATATGCTTCGGGATGTCCTGCCAGCCATACCAGTAGAGCCGGTCCGCCTTCGTGCGCAGCGCGTCGAGGAACCGGTCCGCCTGCTTCGCCTCGTCATGACGCCAGGTGGAGTAGCCGCCTTCGGTGATCCAGACTTCCGCCTTGGGATTGTGACCCTTCAGGACGCTTCGCGCCTCATCCACCACGGCGTTCCAGCCGTTCCACGCGCCGATGTCGCTGTCCCAAGTGCCTGGAAATCCGTGGCAGCCGACGGCGTCGACATGCTCCAGCACCCCGCGCTTGCCCATCAGGTCCAGCCAGTAGGCGTCAAAAGGCGCAGGTCCGCCGAGGACGACTTTCCAGCCCCGGTGCTTGGCCCAGTAGGCCGCCGCCCCGATCATTTCGCAGAACATCTGCCAGTCGTGGTCGAGCCGCCAATCCCAATCAAGCAGGTTATTCGGCTCGTTCCACAATTCGATATGCGTGAAATGCTCGCCATAGCGAGTCAGGATCTCATCCACGAAGTCCGCATAATCCCGTAGCCGCTTTGGCGGGCCGGAAGAGAGCCCCGTCCGCGACAGCGACGGCGGCGTGTAGTGCAGGCAGGGAAGAAGATCGATCCGCTGGCCGAGTTTCGGGATCAGCCAGTCGTACCATTCCCGCCCGCCGGGCTGGTGGTATTCCGCCCAGGAAAGCTGCGTGCGCAGGTGGGAGGCTCCGCAGGCGAGCATCCCATCGAGAGCTTCCTCGACACGCGCGCGTTCGCCCAGCCGGAACCATTCGACGAATCCGAACGCGCGGTCCTCGGGGTCCTGCAAATCCGAGTTTGGGGTGTGAGGCATCGAGTCGTCTGTATGGCTCATGCCACGAGCCCGCGCGTCTCGAGCTGGGCGCGCATGGCTTCGCCTCCATCCGTCGCCTCCGACGAAGCGATCCACTGCGCCATTTCGCCCATCCGGTCTTCAAGAAGATAGCGCGGCTCGAAGCCCAGCAGATGCCGCGCCTTTGAGATGTCGGCGTAACAATGCCTGATATCGCCGGCGCGCGCCTTGCCAAGGATCTGGGGCTGGAGGTCCACGCCCATCGCATCGGCCAACATCGTCGCCACGTCCGCAATCCGGTACGCGTGCCCGGAGCCGATGTTGACAACCTCACCGGCCGCGTCGGGCGCCTCCATCGCCAGACGGAAGGCGCGGGCAACATCGTCGACATGCACGAAATCGCGCTGCTGGTTTCCGTCCTCGAACACCATCGGCGGCTGGCCGTTCATCAACCGCGAGCCGAAATTTGCCAGCACACCCGTGTAGGGGTTGGACAGCGCCTGCCCCGGCCCGAACACGTTGAATAGCCGGAGCGCCACGACCTCCACCGGATAAGCCTGCCCGATGATCAGGCATGCCTTCTCCTGCGCGTATTTGGTCAGCGCATAGATCGAGGCAAGATCCACCGGCTTGCTCTCGTCCGTCGGCGCCGGGGATAGCCGCTCCCCGTCCGACGCCATCGGATCCCACCTGCCTTCGCGGATGCTGGCCGGATCGCGCCGCACGGCGTTCATCGGCTGCCCATCTGCGGTGCGGTACAGGCCCTCACCATAGACGGACATGGAGGAGGCAAGCACCAGCCGCTTCACCGGACGCTCGATCACCGCCTCCAGCAACACCGCCGTCCCAAGATCGTTACCGCCGACATAGCGGGCGATTTCGTACATGCTCTGGCCGACACCAACCTCGGCGGCGAGATGGAACACTTGGTCCACTCCATCAAGCGCCCGGGCCACGACCTCGGGATCGCGAACGTCGCCGCGAACGAACTCGACCTCCTCAGGCGGCTGCGCGGGCGCCTCCCCGTGCACCTGCTCGACGAAATCGTCGAGCACGCGGACGGCACAGCCTTCGGCCAGCAACTCCGCACACAGGCGACGACCAATAAAGCCGGCGCCGCCGGTCACGAGGCAAAGGTTCGACATCTGTAAAAAGCTCCTGAGACTGCATGCGGTCAATTTGTACGCAGTTTAACAACCGGAAGCGGCTGTTGTTCCAGAAGCTGAAGCTGTTTCCCTCTCGTCAGGCTTGCGGCGGGGCAAATAAAGACGCCGCCCCTGCTCCGGCGCGAAGGATGCCTCTAGGGCGGAGCCTGGATCGCTTGGCGCATCGAAGCTTTTGGCGGGGCTTCGACTTCTTTCTGAACCGCACATTCGCTTGCTGCAAATGTTCTCCTCGGGCAAAGCCATACCCGCGCCAGCTTCCAACGCCGATGCCATGACCACAACCGCCGCTGATTACCGGCGCAAGTAACCTCGGCTTGTGAATGACTGCCGTAGATTGCACGCATGCAGGTCCCTTGGATTTAGCGGGATCGCGAACGGGGGACGAAGACGGTTGCGCACCCTTCGTCCTCTCCCCCTGTCGCAGAGCATTTGCTTCGGAGAGAGACGGAGGTGTTGGCTGGAAGCCGAGCTGTAGCCTCGGATCGCAAGACCCCGAGCGGCTCGGCTCTCGTACAACCATTAATTCTAACTGACGAGGTTGGAGTAACGCCTCAAACACCCCCTGCCGGAGCCAAGGAAGCTTTCTGCCCAATCAAGCCGGGCGGCGCGCGATCCCCGTCAGAAGGTCGAGACAGGCCTCGAGCTGGCCGATTTCGACGTATTCGTTGGCCTTGTGCGCCTGCGCGATATCACCGGGTCCGCAGACAACCGCGTCACAGCCGAGGGACTGAAACAATCCCGCCTCGGTGCCGAAGGATACGACATCGGCCCCGTTCGCACCCGTCAGGCTGGCGACGAGGGCCGCCGCCTCATTGTCATCGACAGGCTCGAGGCCCTGAACCTCGCCGATGGTTTCGGTGACGATACTTGCGTCCGGATGGACCGTGCGCATCGCGGGCAAAAGCACATCGTTGCAATAGTCGCGTGCGGTACGCGTCGCCCGAATCTGGTCATCCTTCGATACCGGCCTGAGTTCCCAGTCGACGCGGGCGAGCCCGGCGATGACGTTATGGGCCACACCGCCCTCGATTCGACCGATCTGGAGGGTGGTCCACGGCGGGTCGAAACGGCTGTTGGCGGGGGCGCGGCCGCGCAAATCCCCGCGCAGTTCCAGGAGGCGCGAGGCGAACCGGGCGGCATATTCGACGGCCGAGACACCCCGGTCCGGCTGCGAGCCGTGACCTTCAAGACCATGGAAATGCGTGGAGTATTCGCAGCACCCCTTGTGTCCCTCCACGATCCGCATCGATGTCGGCTCTCCGATCAAGGCGAGCCGCGGGCGCAGCCCTTCCGCACGCAGAACCTCGACAAGCTGCTGACCGCCGAGGCAGCCCACTTCCTCATCATAGGTGGCGGCTATGTGCATCGGGCGCGTCGCCTCGGCGAGATCGGGCAGACAGGCCATGATGCAGGCGAGGAACCCCTTCATGTCGCAGGTTCCGCGCCCGTAGAGACGTCCGTCTTCTTCACGCAGGACGAACGGATCGGACGTCCAGTCGGTCTCTTCGGCAGGCACCACGTCGGAATGCCCCGACATCACCACGCCGCCGTCGCCTTCCGGACCGAATGTGGCGAAGAGATTGGCCTTTGTGCCGTCATCACTTGCAATTACGCGCACTCGCCCGCCCGCAGCCCCAATCCGGTCCGCCATCCACAGGATCAGGTCGAGATTGCTGTCGGAGGATACGGTGGGAAAAGCCACAAGATCGCTCAGGGTCGAGATTGTGGTCTCAAGCCGGTTCATAGCCTGACCGCCGATCTGTGGGTGCGGTCGTCGGATAATCCCGACGCCGGACATACGCTTAGAACTGTCTTCTCGGTGATCCGAACGATCGGGTCGTTCGCTCGTGATCCAGCCACTAATCTCCACGTCATCCGACATTCTCCCAGTGGCTGACCAGTCACGGCAATGATGGCCGGAACCGGTAAGGTGATCAACTCCTTCGAGAGGTGATCGTGCTGATCCACCTCTAAGCGCGTCCAACCTCGGACGGAAGCCGCCGCCGAACCGACAGCCCTCGCGATGCAGGCAAATATTACCTTCGCTGTCCGGCTGCGGCGGTCGGAGCACAAACTACGATCCTTGATGCTCAGAGGGGGCAGATCGCCCTGCCCCCTCCTGTGCAGACCTGTCAGTCGCCAAGCACTTCGTGGACCGCGGCAGTCGTCACTTCAACGACACGATCGGCTTCTTCGCGGCTGAGGCACAGTGGCGGTGCGAAGCCGAGGATGTCACCTTGCGGCATCGCGCGCGCGATCACACCCTTCTCGACCATCTTGCCGACCACTGCGCCCGCGATCTTGCCCGGATGCTCGTAGAAGCGGCGGGCCTCGCGATCCTCGACCAACTCAACAGCACAGAGCATCCCCTCGCCCCGCACGTCGCCCACATGCGGATGCTGCGCGAGGGCGTCGCGCATCTGCGTGTTGAGGTAAGCCCCAACATCACCGGCATTGGTGACGAGGCCGAGCTTGTCGACCAGCTCGAGATTGGCGACCCCCGCCGCCGCGCCGATCGGGTGGGCCGAATAGGTCCAGCCATGACCGATCGGGCCGTTCTCGTCGGTGCCCTGCTCCAGAACTTTCCACATCCGCTCGCCGACGACCGAACCCGAGAGCGGCGCGTAGGCCGAAGTCAGACCCTTGGCGAGAGTGATGAGATCCGGCTCCAGCCCATAATGCTCGGACCCGGTGATCGAGCCGAGCCGCCCGAAGCCGGTGACAACCTCGTCGGCGATCAGCAGGATATCGTGCTTCCTGAGCACCTCCTGAATTGCGGCCCAGTATCCTTCCGGCGGCGGCACGATCCCGCCCGTTCCCAGAACCGGCTCACCGATGAAGGCCGCGATCGTGTCCGCACCCTCCCGCTCGATCAGCGCCTCGAGTTCGGCCACGCAATGAGCGGTGAACTGCGCCTCTGTCATGTCCGCCTCAGGGCGACGGAAGTAATAAGGCGCCTCGGTATGGATCACCTGCGAAAGCGGCAGGTCGAATTTCTTGTGGAAAAGCCCGAGACCCGTCAGCGAGCCGGTCATCAGGCCCGAGCCATGATAGCCGCGCCAGCGCGAGATGATCTTCTTCTTTTCGGGACGGCCGAGGATGTTGTTGTAGTACCAGACGAGCTTGATGTTCGTCTCGTTCGCGTCCGAACCCGACATGCCGAAATAGACCTTCGACATGTTCTTGGGCATCCGCTCGAGCACCATGTGCGCAAGCGTGATCGACGCCTCCGTGCCGTGGCCCACATAGGCATGGTAATACGCCAGCTCGTGCGCCTGCTTAGCGATCGCCTCGGCGATCTCGGTACGGCCGTAGCCCACGTTGACGCAGTAGAGCCCGGCAAACGCATCGAGAAGGCGCTTGCCGTCACGGTCCTCGATGAAGACGCCTTCGCCGCCGGTCACGATCCGCTGCGGGGCCTCGCCGCGGGCGAATTGCGCGAGATGGGTCGAGGGATGGAAGAAGCTCTCCCGGTCCCACTGCGCAAGTTGGTCGTTTGTCAGCATCTTGTTCATGTCGGTCTCCTTGTCATGCCCAGTCGCGGCAGACGTATTTGATGTCGGTGAAGGCCTCGAGCCCATAACGGGCTCCCTCTCGGGCGAGGCCGGATTGCTTCATGCCGCCGAACGGGATCGGCGCGCCGGTGACCTTGGTGCGGTTCACCGCAACCATCCCGAATTGCAGCGCCCGGCTGGCACGGTAGATGCGTCGCGGGTCCTGCGTGTGCAGGTAGGCCACAAGTCCGTATTCCGTCGCGTTGGCCCGGTCGAGCGCCTCCGCCTCGGTGTCGAAGGCGGTGATGGCAGCGACGGGGCCGAAGGTCTCCTCGTGCATGATCTTTGCGTCGGCTGCGACATCGGCCAGAACGGTCGGCTGGTAGAAGAGCGGCCCCTGCTCGTCGCGCGCACCCCCGCAATGGAGCTTGGCGCCGCGCTCCAGCGCATCTGAAACGTGCTCTTCCTGCTTGGCCACAGCACGCTCGTTCATCAGGGGACCGAGATCGGGATCGTCGCAGCCAGGCCCCAGCGTCAGCGCCCGGGTCGCCTCCGCGAACCGTTCGCAGAAGGTGTCGTAGACCGAGCGCTCGACGAAGAACCGGTTGGCGCCCAGACAGTCCTGCCCGGTGGTTGCAAACTTCGCCTTCACCGCCTCTGCGATCGCCCGATCCATGTCGGCGTCTGCGAAGACCAGGAACGGGGCGTGTCCACCAAGCTCCAGCACCAGACGCTTCACGGTGTCCGCGGATTGGCGGTAAAGCAGGCGGCCGATTTCGGTGGACCCCGTGAAGGAGAGCGCCCGGACCCGTTCATCCGACGTCCAGGCGCCGACGATCTCGGGCGCGGCACCGGTCACGACGTTGAAGACACCGTCCGGCAAGCCAACCCGCCGGGCGAGTTCGGCCAGAGCCAGCGCGGAGAGCGGCGTCTCGGCCGACGGATGCACAACCGTCGTACAACCGGCCGCGATGGCGGCGGCGGCCTTCCGGGTGATCATTGCGGACGGGAAGTTCCACGGTGTCACCAGCGCCGCAACGCCTACCGGCTCACGCCAGAGTTCGACCTCCGCATCCTTCAGGTGCGATGTGACGCCTTCGATGTTCGGCCGGCGCGCCTCCTCCGCGTAGAACTCCAGAAAGGACGCGGCGTAGTCAATCTCGCCGCGCGCCTCGGAAATCGGTTTGCCCTGCTCTGCGGTCATGATCCGCGCGAGATCCTCGCGGTGTTCCAGCATCCCGCGATACCAGGCGTGCAACAGCCGGGCGCGCTCTTGCGGAAGCGAGACCGACCAGTCCTCGAACGCCTCCTGGGCCACATCCACCGCCCGGCTCGCATCCTTCGCCGTCAGCTTCGCAACCTGCGCAACCTCCTCCCCGGTCGCCGGATCGGTCACCGCGAACTGCCCCTCGCCGTCTACCCAGTCGCCGCCGATGCGGCTCCGGGTCTGGAGAAGGCCGGGATCGGCAAGAAACGCCGCAAGATTGGTGTGCTCGTGTGCGTGCGCGACGTTTCCCATCAAATCCTCCGTTTGCGTATGACTGGACTATAGACACTCCGCCCCGAGGCTTTCTCTTTTGGGAAGCCTAAAGCGGAGAAATCCTCCAAATTACCGGCGGGAACCGATCAATCTCTCGCCGCCGCCGCATGCAGAAGATCGAAGGGCGGCACGGTGCTCTTCACCTCCTTCGTCACGATGTAGGTGAAATAGCGTGCGAGCCCGATCCGCGCCGTCAGCATCGCATCCACCAGTGCCTGATAGCTTGCCACGTCGCGGGTCACGACCTGCATCAGGTAGTCATAGCCGCCACCGATGGCCCAGCACGCCACCACCTCTTCGTATTCCGCCACGGCGCGCTCGAAGGCCTGAAAGCTTTCCGCTCGGTGGCTCTCCAACTCGACAGTGACAAAGACGGTCACGTGGGGCCCCAGCTGCGTCAGCGAGACATCCGCCCGATAGCCGCGGATCAGACCCGCGCGTTCCAGCTTTCGCAGCCGCTCCCAGCAGGGCGTGGGCGACAGATTCACCCGCTCCGCTAACGCGGTCTTGGTGATACGCCCCTCGCGCGAAAGAACCGACAGGATGGCGATATCCCGGTCGTCGAGGGAAAGCCTGCTCATGCGGCGCAGCGTTGGGAGGCGGCGGCGGAATTGTCAATCACGCGCCGTCCGGTACGGCCGACGATGGCTGATGGAGATGTTCCCGCCCGGCGTGCAGCCGCCGCAGCGGCTCCCCCGCATGTGGCCGAAGAGATGGCAGCCTGCACAACATCTGGTCACAGCACCGCGTCGAATCGCACGATCTTCCACAGAGGTGATGCAACTGAATTAAGGAATTGACGGCGTGTGGTCTGCACAACACAGTATGACAGGTGACACTTCAGGGTCCATCATGGACTTCGACTGGCTGGATCCGCCGCAGCGGATTCCGGCCGTACCGTCGCCGTAACCGGTCATCAGATCGGAGCGGCCACGGCGTACAGACAGGAAGGATGATCAACCATGAGTACTTCTAAAATCTTCACGGGAACGGCTCTCGCGATTTGCCTCGCGGCCACGGCGTCAAGCGCCGATACCTGGCGTTACGCCTTCGAGGAGGCGCTCGAGGAGGTGCAGGGCAAATTCGCCCAGAAGTTCAAGGAAGAGATCGAGGCCAACAGCGACCACGAGGTTCAGCTGTTCCCGTTCGGCACCTTGGGCGAGAGCGCCGACACCATGGAGCAGGCGCAAGCCGGCATCCTGCAATTCGTCGACCAGTCGCCCGGCTTCACCGGCGCGCTGATTCCTGAGGCGCAGGTCTTCTTCGTTCCCTACCTGCTGCCGCAGGACGAGGAGACGCTGCAGGAGTTCTTCCGCACCTCAACCGCAATCAACGAGATGTTCCCCGAGCTCTATGCCGAGCAGGGACTGGAACTGCTGACCATGTTCCCCGAGGGCGAAGTCTGCATGTCCACCCAGGAGCCGGTGCACAGCCCCGCAGACCTCAACGAGGTCAAGTTCCGGGTCATGACGAACCCGCTGCTGGTCGAATCCTATCAGGCGTTCGGCGCCACGCCGACGCCGCTGCCATGGGGTGAGGTTTACGGCGCGCTGCAGACCGGCATCATCCAGGGGCAGGAAAATCCCGGCTTCTTCCTCGAATCGACAAAGATGTACGAGGTGACGGATGTCATCACCTGCATCGGCCACAACAACTTCACGACCGCCGTGATGGCCAACAAGCAGTTCTACGACGGCCTGCCGGAGGAGGACCAGCTGCTGATCCAGAGCGCCACGGACGCGGCGTTCGACTACATCCTCGACTACCAGGCCGGGCTTCAGGAAGAGAGCTTGCAGAACATCCGGGAAGCCAAACCCGAAATGCAGGTCAACATCCTCTCCGAAGAGGAGCGGAAGCCCTTCATGGACACCGCCGTTCAGGTGGAAGAGGCGTTCATCGACATGACCGGCGAACGCGGCAAGGCGATCCTCGACCAGATGAAGGAAGATCTGGAACAGGCCAGCCAAGCGACTTCGGGCTGAACCCATGACACCGTCGGGCGGGGGCAAGGCCCCGGCCCGACGGACCCCTGCAGGAGCGACTGACTTGAGCAACGATCTGGACGCGGCGTCGGATGCGACGCAGACGACGGCCACCGATCATTCGGACACCCGGGACGACATCTCGGCTTTGCCCGGAGTGCTCGGCACAATCGACCTCGCGGTCGCCCGACTGGAAGCCGTGCTTCTCGCCGCCGGCGTCCTGCTGATGGCGGCGAACACGATCGCCAACGTGATCGGGCGCTATCTGCTGGGAAGCAGCATCTTCTTCTCCGAAGAACTCAACCGCATCCTGATCATCCTGATCACGTTCGCCGGGATCAGTTACGCCGCACGGCATGGCCGCCACATCCGTATGTCGGCGATCTACGATGCGCTGCCGCCGAAGGGTCGCAGGTGGATGATGGTCCTGATCGCGGCGGTCACGGCGATCTGCATGTTCGCCCTTGCCTGGTACTCGTTCGGGTTCATCAAGACGTCGGCCGGCCAAGGTCGCCTGCTCCCGTCGCTCCAGGTGCCGGTCTGGTGGACCCTCGTATGGGTGCCGCTCGGCTTCACGCTGACCGGCATCCAGTATGTCCTCACCGCGTACAAGAACGTCGTCGAGGACGACATCTACCTGTCGACGAACGTGCTCGAGGGCTACGGTCGCGATGACGAGCGGGAGGTCTGAGCCGTGGCGACAACCATTTTTTCGATCATGATCGTGCTGCTCCTGCTGGGCTTTCCGATGATGATCCCGCTCATTATCGGCGCCTTCGTCGGGTTCTACAGCCTCTTCGGGGGCTTCGGCCAAATGGAGACGATGGTTCAGCAGCTGGTCGCGGGAATCCGGCCTGCCTCGCTGATTGCCGTACCGATGTTCATCTTCGCGGCCGACATCATGACCCGGGGCCAATCAGCCGGCCGGTTGATCGACATGGTGATGTCCTTTGTCGGACACGTACGCGGCGGTCTGGCCGTATCGACGGCAGCGGCTTGCACCATGTTCGGCGCCGTCTCCGGCTCGACTCAGGCCACGGTGGTCGCGGTCGGCTCTCCCCTGCGTCCGCGCATGTTGAAGGCCGGCTACAACGACAGCTTCGTGCTGGCGCTGATCATCAACTCCGCCGACATCGCGTTCCTCATCCCCCCCTCGATCGGGATGATCATTTATGGCGTCGTCTCCGGCACCTCGATCGCCGAGCTCTTCATCGCGGGCATCGGGCCCGGCCTTCTGATCCTGGTGCTGTTCTCGATCTACAGCATGATCTACGCCCGGCGGAACAATGTCCCGACCGAACCGAAAGCGAGCTGGGGCGACCGCGGCCGTGCGGTGCGCGGCGCGCTGTGGCCGCTTGGTTTCCCGGCAATCATCATCGGCGGCATCTACGGCGGTATCTTTTCTCCGACCGAGGCCGCAGCAGCTTGCGTGCTCTACGCGCTCATCCTCGAAGTGATCGTGTTCCGGGAGCTTGACCTGAAGGGCGTGTACGAGACCGCCAAGTCTACCGGTCTGATCACCGCTGTCGTGTTCATCCTCGTGGCAGCCGGCGCAGCTTTCTCTTGGGTAATTTCGTTCGCGCAAATCCCGCAGACAATCCTCGGCGGTATCGGCATCTCCGAAATGGGCCCGATCGGGGTACTCTTCGTCATCTCCATCGCCTTCTTCATCGGCTGCATGTTCGTCGATCCGATCGTGGTCATCCTGATCCTCGTGCCGATCTTCGCCCCTGTCGTTCAGAGCACCGGCCTCGACCCGGTCCTGGTCGGCACGATCATCACGCTGCAGGTGGCGATCGGCTCCGCCACACCGCCCTTCGGATGCGATATCTTTACGGCGGTCGCGGTCTTCAAACGCCCGTATATCGAGGTCATTCGCGGCACCCCGCCATTCATCGTCATCCTGCTCGGCGTTGCCGTCGCGCTCATCTACTTCCCGCAAATCGCGCTCTTCCTGCGTGACTTGGCCTTCAAGGGTTAATGGGATGAGCATTTTCTCCAACATCCTCGTGGGTTACGACGGCTCAAAAAACGCTGCACGCGCCGTCGAAAAAGCTGCGCAGATCGCAGGTGCCTGCGACGCAAAGCTGACGGTTCTGACGGTGTACCGCCATCACAGCCTCCTCGAGGCTTCGCTGTCGATGGTCCGACCCGGCGATCCGGGCTCTATCGACAACGCGTTGCGCGGCTACGCCACGGAGGCGGCAGAGTATGGCAAGACGGTCGCGCGGGCGAACGGAGCCCCCAGCGCGCGCGCCTTCGTAAAATCCGGCCACCCTGCCCGCTCGATGGTCGAGTTCGCCCAGAAACACGACGTCGACCTCATCGTGATCGGCAGCCGCGGCCTCGGCTCGGTCGAAAATTACTTACTCGGCAGCGTCTCGCACAAGGTCTCGGGCCTTGCGCGGTGCCCCGTTCTGGTCGTGTGACAATGGCGGGAATCATCGAGACCCTCGGCAATGTGCATCTCGACCCGCCCGACGGCGTCAGGCGCCTCGGCCTTGTCGCGCTCTCTACCGACCTGACCTTCGAGCGGGATGCGGCGCGGCTGCTGCCTCCGGATGACGTAGCGCTCCATGTCGCCCGCTTGGCCTTTCAAAATCCGACGACCCCGGCCAATCTGCGCGCGATGTTGCCCGGGCTGAGCCATGCCGCCGATCTCCTGGTGCCGGGCGTGGATCTTGCGGCCATCTGCTTCGGCTGCACCTCCGCCTCGATCACGCTCGGGGATGCGGCGGTCGACGCCGCGATCGGTCGCGTCCGCCCGACCGTTCCCGTCATCACACCGGCCCGCGCCGCCGCGAAAGCCTTCACCGCCCTCGGGATCCGCCGAATTGCGTTGCTGACACCTTATGTGGTCGAGACAACTGGCCCGGTCGCGGTATATTTCACCGATATGGGGTTCGACGTGGTGCGAACCTGCTGTCTCGACCTTGCCGACGACCGCGACATCGCGCGCCTCTCGTCCGAAACAGTCGTCTCCGCGGCCGAGGCCGCCGACACGGCCGCGGCAGAGGCGATCTTCGTCTCCTGCACTTCGACGCCCGCTCTCGGCCTAATTGCCGAAATCGAGGCGCGGCTTGGCAAGCCCGTGATCACGTCGAATCAGGCGAGCCTTTGGCAAATGCTCGACATCGCGGGGGTCCCGATGCCCAAAGGCTATGGCCGGCTCTTCGACGCCAAACGTGAACTGGATGGCGCAGCATGAGCCAAGTCAGCATCGAAGACATCGAAGCCGCGCGCCACCGGATCGAGCGCCACATCCGCCGGACGCCCTGCGAACCCTCCGCCTCGCTGCGCGGGCTTGCAGGGCAGCCTGTGCACCTGAAGTTCGAACACCACCAGTTCACCGGCAGCTTCAAGATGCGGGGCGCTACCAACGCGGTGGAGCAGCTGTCGCAGGCCGAGCGTGCCCGTGGCGTAATTGGGGCCTCGACCGGAAATCACGGCCGCGCATTGGCCTTTGCCGCGCGGCGCGCCGGTGTGCACTGCGTTATCTGCATGTCGGCTCTGGTGCCGAAGAACAAGGTCGAGGCCATTGCCGCCGAGGGCGCCGAGATTCGCATCGTCGGCCGCAGTCAGGACGACGCGCAGGAAGAGGTCGACCGTCTGGTCAAGGAGGAGGGCATGGTCATGGTCCCGCCCTTCGACGATGCGCGTGTCATTGCCGGCCAAGGGACGCTGGGACTGGAGCTTCTCGAAGACGTGCCGGACCTTGCGGTGGCGCTGGTGCAGCTTTCGGGCGGCGGGCTGATTTCCGGCGTTGCCGCAGCGTTGAAAGCCAGGAAGCCTGACATCCGCGTGGTCGGCATCACGATGGCCCGGGGCGCAGCGATGCACGCAAGCCTCGCCGCCGGAAAGCCGGTTTCGGTTGAGGAGTTGCCGACGCTTGCCGACTCGCTCGGCGGCGGGATCGGCCTCGGCAATCGCCACACGTTTTCAATGGTCCGCGACCTCGTCGATGATGTCGTGCTCCTCAGCGAGGAAGAAATCGCGGACGGCGTTCGCCATGCCTATTGGCGCGAACGGCAGGTGGTGGAGGGCGGCGGCGTGGTGGGCATCTCGGCGCTCCTGCACGGATACATTCGCCCGGAAGGGCCTGTGGCCGCGATCCTCACCGGCGCCAGCATTGACATGAACGTCCATCATCGCCTCATCTCTGGCGAGAACGTGGATCTGATGCAGGAGGCCTTCTGAACCTGATGCCGAAGATAACGTTGCTTTCGGAGTCGGATCTGCGAGGCCTCGTGGCCCTCGACACCGAAGCCGTCAACGTGGTCGAGGACGCATTTCGCACGCTCGCGACCGGAGAGGTGGTGATGCCGCCGATCCTGTCGATGGAAATCGCACCCGCCAATGGCGAAGTCGACGTGAAGACCGCCTACGTCCCCGGCCTGCCAAGCTTTGCCATCAAGGTCTCTCCCGGCTTTTTCGACAACCCCAAGATCGGCCTGCCATCAACCTCCGGCCTGATGATGCTGCTTTCGGCGCGGACGGGACAGGTCGAGGCGTTGCTGCTCGACAACGGCTACCTTACCGATATCCGGACCGCGGCTGCGGGAGCCGTCGCCGCGCGCCACCTTGCCCGCCCCGATGCACAGAATGCGGCAATTCTCGGCGCCGGCATGCAGGCGCGCTTGCAACTGATAGCCCTCTGCCTCGTTCGCCCGATACGTCGCGCAACGATCTGGGCACGCGATCTCGCCAAAGCCGAAGCCGCCGCGCGGGAGCTGTCGGAAATCCTCGGGATCACCGTCAGCGCATCCGGGAGTGCCGATGCGGCCGTCGAAGCAGCCGACGTGATTGTGACGACCACGCCCGCCACCACCCCCATTGTTATGGCCGATTGGCTCCGTCCGGGGCAGCACGTCACCGCCATGGGCTCCGACCAGCACGAGAAGTGCGAGCTTGAACCGGCCTGCCTTTCCCGCGCCGATCTCTACGTGCCAGATCGGCTGTCGCAGACGCGCGATCTCGGCGAACTTCGTGCCGCCATTGTGGCAGGCGCGATGTCCGTCGACCAAGAATATCCCGAGCTCGGTCAGGTCGTGGCCGGCAATTCACCGGGCCGCGACACGGACGGCCAGATCACCATCGCCGACCTGACCGGGACCGGCGTTCAGGACACCGCAATCGCCAACCATGCATTTCGCCGTGCCCGCGACGCTGGGATCGGCACCCTTTACGAAAGCTAAAACATGGCCATCATCGACACCTTCCGATTCACCGACGCAGAATATGAAAGCCGCTTGGCGCGAACGCGCGAAGCAATGGAGAAGGCCGGGGTCGACGTTCTCATCACGTCGGACCCGTCGAACATGGCATGGCTGACCGGCTATGACGGCTGGTCCTTTTACGTCCATCAGGCGGTGATCATCGGACCGACCGGCGAACCGGTATGGTTCGGGCGCGAGCAGGATGCACAGGGCGCGCTAAGGACCACGTACATGGCCGAAGCCGACATCATCTGCTATCCGGACTACTTCGTTCAGTCCAACGAACGGCACCCGATGGACTACCTCGCCGCCAAGCTCACGGAACGGGCGTGGCATACCGGCAGGATCGGCGTCGAGATGGACAATTACTGGTTCTCGGCGCGCGGTTACCGGGCTCTTTCGGACGGTCTGGCGAATGAGCTGGTCGACATTACCGGCCTCGTCAATTGGCTGCGGGGGATCAAGTCGCCGGCCGAACTCGACCGGATGCGCAAGGCCGCCCGGATCGTGGAACGGATGCATGCCCGCATCGCCGACAAGGTCGAGCCGGGAATGCGGAAGTGCGACCTTGTCGCCGACATCTACGATGCCGCCCTGCGCTACGATGAGGAGTGGGGCTATGGTGGCGATTATCCAGCCATCGTGCCGCTTCTGCCTTCCGGGACCGACGCCGCCGCCCCGCACCTGACGTGGGACGACAAGCCGATGAAAACCGGCGAAGGCACGTTCTTCGAGATCGCCGGGTGTTTCCGCCGTTACCATTGCCCGCTGTCGCGGACGATCTTCCTTGGCAAGCCGACGCAGCAGTTCCTCGATGCAGAGAAGGCCGTACTTGAGGGCATGGAAATGGGGCTGGAGGCGGCCCGCGCCGGCAATACCTGCGAGGATATTGCCAACGCGTTCTTCGACGTCTTGCGCAAATGGGGCATCACCAAGAACAACCGCACCGGCTATCCCATCGGTCTCAGCTATCCGCCCGATTGGGGCGAACGGACCTGCTCGCTCCGGCCCGGCGACACGACGGTGCTTCAGCCCGGTATGACCTTCCACTTCATGACCGGACTGTGGCTTGACGATTTCGGCTTTGAAATCACCGAAAGCATCGCGATCACCGACGGGGCTCCGGAATGTCTCGCCGACGTTCCACGAAAGTTGATCGTCAAGGATTGACCCTTGCTTGAGCACATCTGTCGGTTCCGACGTGACGACGGGATCGGCAGATGTTCTTATCGAGGGTGGCCATCAAGCGGGCGCAGGTATCTTCCGAGCTTAATCTGAAGGGATAGTGCCCCATTGCGTGGTGTAGGAGCGCCGACCTTCGGAGAGGTCCGAAGCTGATCAGGTGGCCACGGTGGGCAATCTGACGTCTGCATTGTCGGTGACGCGCGCGAGGCTTTCAGGCGACATGTACCGCCGGGCGACTGTCCATTCGTCGTTTGTCTCGAGCATCAGAGCGCCGACCAGGCGAACAATGGCTTCGTCGATTGGAAAGATCCCGATGACATCGGCGCGCCGCTTGATCTCGCGGTTTACTCGCTCGATTGGGTTCGTGGATGCGATCTGGGTCCAATGCTCGCGCGGGAAGTCCATGTAGGCCAGGACGTCGTCGCGGGAGGCGTCCATGAACACGCCAAGCTTTTCCTGCTTCTCGCGAAGCGCATCCGCGACCACTTCCCACTGGGCTTCGGCCTCGGCCTTTGTCTCCTGCGCAAAGATCGTCTTCAGCATCGCCGCCACCGCCGTACGCTGCTTGGCCGGGGCATGGGCAAGCGCATTGCGCATCCAGTGAACGCGGCAGCGCTGGTGACGGTGGGCAATCTGACGTCTGCATTGTCGGTGACGCGCGCGAGGCTTTCAGGCGACATGTACCGCCGGGCGACTGTCCATTCGTCGTTTGTCTCGAGCATCAGAGCGCCGACCAGGCGAACAATGGCTTCGTCGATTGGAAAGATCCCGATGACATCGGCGCGCCGCTTGATCTCGCGGTTTACTCGCTCGATTGGGTTCGTGGATGCGATCTGGGTCCAATGCTCGCGCGGGAAGTCCATGTAGGCCAGGACGTCGTCGCGGGAGGCGTCCATGAACACGCCAAGCTTTTCCTGCTTCTCGCGAAGCGCATCCGCGACCACTTCCCACTGGGCTTCGGCCTCGGCCTTTGTCTCCTGCGCAAAGATCGTCTTCAGCATCGCCGCCACCGCCGTACGCTGCTTGGCCGGGGCATGGGCAAGCGCATTGCGCATCCAGTGAACGCGGCAGCGCTGGTGGGTCGCGTCGAACACCCGACGCGCAGCCGCCCGCAGCCCCTTGTGAT
>NZ_CYPR01000015.1 GCF_001408515.1 Jannaschia seosinensis
TTCAAGACCTTCTCCTACGCAGCCCGCTCGTGGTCGAAACCCCGCCGCGTCATCGCCCGCGTCGAGGTTGGCCCCATGGGTCGGGACACCCGCTACATCGTCACCAACCTCGAGGGCGGTCGCGGTAAGCACCTTTACGAGAAGCTCTATTCCGCTCGCGGCCAGGCCGAGAACCACATCAAGGCGTGGAAAACCCATCTCGCAGCAGACCGGACGTCGTGCTCGAAGGCGAACGCCAATCAGATGCGCCTGATGCTGCACGGCTGCGCCTACTGGGTCTGGTGGAAGCTTCGCGCGGCTTGCCCAAAACGTTCACCATGGCGCCGCGCCCAGTTCGACACGCTGCGGCTGCATCTCGTCAAACTGGCCGCCACCATCGTCGAAAAGAAGACCCGGATCATCGTGACCCTGCCGGCATCGTGTCCCCGAAAGGGACTTCTCCTCCTTCTCTTCGACGCCCTCGCCCCACCGAAAACAGCCTGACGCAAGCGCCCCGACAAACCCCGAAACATCAACCCGTATCGCCCAAGACCCAAGTCACCGGCCGGCCTGCCAACCGGACGCAAACACCGGGTGCGCGCAAGAAAACCGAGACCGGGGAAACCATCCCACGGAGCACAAGTCCGCAGCTTCATGAATTATGCGGGTTAAGCGCGTTCGCTGTATTCCATTGTCTCGGTGTTGACGATGATGTCCTCTTCCTGACCGACAAAGGGCGGCACCATCACCCGCACACCGTTGTCGAGCACGGCGGGCTTAAAAGAATTTGCGGCGGTCTGGCCCTTCACTACGGGTTCGGTCTCGACAATCTTGCAGGTCACCTTCTGCGGGAGCGTCGCATTGAGCGCTTCATCTTCGTAATACTCCACCTTCACCATCATCCCGTCCTGCAGGAACGGGCGGCGCTCGCCCAGAATCTCCACGTCGAGTTCGACCTGATCGTAGGTGGTGGTGTCCATGAAGACGAGCTTGCCGTCGGTCTCGTAAAGGAACTGCTGATCCTTCTGCTCCAGCCGAACGCGCTCAACCTTGTCAGCGGAACGGAAGCGTTCGTTAAGCTTGGAGCCGTTGCGTAGGTTGCGCATTTCGACCTGAGCAAAAGCGCCGCCCTTTCCGGGCTTCACGTGGTCCACCTTTACCGCCGACCAGAGGTGGCCGTCATGTTCCAGCACGTTTCCTGGACGGATTTCGTTGCCATTGATTTTGGGCATGGGATCTCACGGAGCATCGGAATGGGTCGGCTGCGTCTATAACGCCCGGCCGGGGCGGGCAAGCCGTGGAGGTTTTCGGGCCGGTGGAGTGCGGCAGGAATTGGGCGAAAGCTTGATAGATTTGGGGCGAAACCCATATATCGACGCGGTCCGCGTGCCGGACACGCGTTATACGGTACGCCTCACGTAAAGCCATGCGCCTGTCGCAAGTGAGGTATTCTAAAACTGCATGTCACGATTGTCATGCAATCGTGTTAGGACGCGGCACCGGGGAAGATGCAAGAGCAAACTGGAGAGAGCTGCATGACAGATTTCGTCGACGCTACGGCGTTCAACTTCGAGCAGGGACAGCGGTCTCGCAAGCTCTTTGCCGCCGTCGTGCTCGCCGCACTAGACGACGCAATTTCCGATGACAAGAAGTTCGGCAACGGTCCGGAGCAGATTGCCCGCTGGGCGCGTTCCCGGGATGGTCGTGAGGTCCTGTCCTGCGCCGGAATCGATCCGAATGAGCGTGTTGTTTCCGGTCTGATGGAGTTCGTTGGTCGCGGCGTGCGTACGTCTGTTGCGCTGTCCCGGGAAGAGAGCGAGCGTCGTCAAGCCGCCGAGCTTGCCGAAGCCGACGCCGCAGAAGCCGCCTGAGCGGCTTTTACGTCCACGAAAAGGCCGCGTCGGAGAGATCCGGGGCGGCCTTTCCTATGGGTGCCGCAGCCATATCGAGCTGGTCAGTCGAAGTCACTCGATGCGAGAGCACGCTCAATCTCACGCCGGACAAGCTTTCGGAGGTTCCGCGTGATCCGCTCCCCAAGCTCACCGGAAAGCTCCTCTCGCACGACTTCCGCAATCAGTTGGCGAAGCCGTTCGCTACCGATGCTTGATTCCAGGTCGTCTTCGACGCCTTGATCCTGTTCGCCGGGACCGACGAGGGGCGATTGCTCTTCGGCATCGAAATCTGAGCCAAGGTCTGACGAATTTACTGAGGAAGCCGTTGTCTCTGCCGGAAGCGGAAGGAGAGGCTCCACCGGACGGAGATGATCCGCCTGTGGATCCGTCCCGTCAGACATCTCCGGCACCGATACCGGGGGGGGGGCATCCGTGGGACTGCCGGGAGCAGGGCCGTCGGGGGCCGACACCAGATCCCGATCGGTTAGCGTGAGGACATCCCGGTCCCGCGCGCGCGCGCGCGCGAACGTGTCCTGCAAGTCGCCGCTTCCGAAGGCAGGCTCCTCCACAAACTCGACCTCGAAAGGCGAATTTCCAGCATCGTCATCGGAAGCAGTCAGGAAGGAAGTCTCGTTCTGTGCCGCAAGATCCGACGCCGACGTCTCCCACTCACGTGGCCAAGGCACCTGGAAGGCGGCATCGTCGGACGGACCGGCATCCTCCGCGGCGTTCGCCCCGGCCTCGCGCAGAATCAACGGAATGTCTTCGGTGATCGCGGCGACTTCGTCGGGCAGGTCGTCGGTGATGAACTCTTCGTCGCGCGCGTCCCGCTCTTCCTGAGCAAGGCTGCGGATCATCTGGAACGGATTTTCCGGTTCGGTTATCCGCTGCTCCGCAGCGAGGACGAGCAGCGGATTGGTGCGCCCGGACGGTTGGATCTCGTCTCCTGTGGAAGACTCGGATGAAGTGGATGCAGCGGGATCGCTTCTTTTCGTTGTCGCCGCGATCCTGGTCCGCTCTCGCGTTCGGCCGCCGGCAACGAGACGCCGGATCGACGTCAGAACGTCTTCGATATCGCTCGACTGTGCCATGCCTCGCCTTTCGATCCCGTCCGTCGCGAAGACGCGCGCCTCAAAATCGCGAACTTATCATGACCAATCTTCCCGCCACTGCGGGCCTAGTAGTGGCGGCGTCGATCAATTGCGACCGAACCGCCGCAGCACCCGGTCGAGGCGATTGCCGCGATCCGACGGCTGGGTCAGGACATCCTGCGGTGCATTTGAGACAAGGTTGTAATAGTCGGTCACATCGTACCGCTCGACAGACAAGCCAAGATGATCCACCGTCAGCAGGCCGATAGCCGCGAGAATGTTGTAGATCGCCAGTTGCGCCTGTGCTTCCGCCTCAAGAAGCGAAACGCGCGCATCTAGCAGATCCTGTTCGGCGTTCAACACGTCGAGCGTGGTGCGGGCGCCAAGTTGTGCCTCTTCCCTGAAGCCGTCGAAGGCGAGACGCGCGGCGCGAACGCCTTCCTCGTTCGCCTCGATCTGGGCACGGGCGACGAGCAGACCAGCCCAAGCCCGGCCGACCGCTTCGACGATGTCACGCGCGGTTTGGCCGAGCGAGGCCCGTTGTGCCTGCGCACGCGCGATGGCGCGGCGCTGCAAGGCTGGCAAGCGGCCGCCTGTGTAGAGCGGCACGTTGCCGGTCAGGCCGACGGACGCCCTGTCGATGTCTGGCCGGGAACGCCCGAGCCGTCCCTGAAGACCGATGGTCGGCAGACGGTCCGCCGCAGCCGCCTCGGCGAGTATCGTCAGTGCCGCGACATCGTGTTGTCCCGACGAGATTAGGGGGTGGACCTGAAGCGCAAGCTGCTGGGCCCGATCAACATTGGGGGGGATTTCGGGAACACTTGGCGGCGCGGCGAGCGTGCCGGTCGGAAGCTCGCCAACTGCCAGCCGGTAATTCTCGCGAGCAATATCGACATCGCCGCGCGCTGCGGCGAGCAAGGACTGGCTTTCGGAAAGGCGCGCACGTGCAATCGCCACGTCAGTTCGCGTAACCTCGCCAACCTCGAACCGGTCCTCGGCAGCCTGAAGCTGCTGGGTGACAAGGCCGACGTTACTTTCGCGAACATCGACCGTCTGCACTGCAAGCCGAAGGTCGAAATAGGCCCGCACGGCGTCCAGGAGAACATTCTGTTCAATCTGAACCAGATTGAACCGTGCGGCAAGTACCGCTTCCTTTGCCGCAGACAGACGCAGCGCACGCTGACCACCGTCGACCAGTGTATATTCCAGCACCAGCGCAAGCGAGCCGTCGGTCGTCGTTTGCCGGCCGCCAAGCTGCTGTGTCTGGCCGAGGGGAGACGTTCGAGTCTGAAGGTCGGTAAAAGTGGTCGCCTTCGAATAGGAGGCTTGAAAGTTGACCGTGGGGCGCAGCGCCGAGACGGCAACGGCGACGTCTTCATCGGTGGCGCGAAGCAGCAGGCGCTGCTGCTCCAAGATCGGCGAGCTCCGGTAGGCCTGGACCAACGTATCCGATAGCGTCTCGGCCTGAAGCGGAGCTGCGGCGATAAGAGCGAGGGCAGCGGCGACAACAATTTTCATAGCTGAAACTTCGTGGGAGCGGTGAAACCGGGCACGATCGGTGCCGAAGCATTAAAAGCGAACCGCCAGGCGAGATGGCCGTCGATGATTTGTCCGACACGCACCGCGCCGAGCGAACGCTCCATGAAGATCGCGGCGATGCGCCCGCCTTCGCGCAACTGCTCCACCAAGCCCTCGGGAAGATGTTCGACGGCTCCGTCGATGACGATCACGTCAAAAGGAGCCGCCTTGGGGGCGCCCTTCGAAATCGGCTGGTTCAGGACGACGGCGTTGTCCGCCTCGATCGCAGCCAGCGCCTGTTCCGCATCCCGCGCCATGTCGGCATCTTCCTCCACCATCACGACCGAAGCGGCCATGCGTGCCAGAATTGCCGCCGAGTACCCCAAGTTGCCGCCGAGGATCAGCACCTCATCGTCCACGCGAATGTCGAGCGCATCGAGCATCTTTGCGAAGGTCCGGGCCTCCAGCAGCTCCCGGCCCTCGCCAAGTGAGATAGGCGCATCCATATAAGCGACTTGCGCCTGTGCGGACGGCACGAAGTTCTCACGCGGTATGTCCAGCATCGCAGCGATGATCGGGAACTTCGTGACGTCGGACGGGCGGATTTGGGTGTCCACCATCATAGTGCGAAGCGCCGCGCCGCCGGTCCGCGATGGCGCCCCGGAAGGACGGAGTGAGGGGGAGACGGTCATACGATCTGAACCCATCAGTCTGATTTCTGTGCCGCTTCAGAAAGCACGGATTCCACGGCGTCGCAATGTCAAAGCCCGTTGCGGAGCAATCGAAGCGCGCATGTGCTCACGGCGCTTGCGGGACCCTGAGCTAGACGCTAGATGAGCCTCATTCCCCGGCGGCGAGTTGGCGGAGTGGTTACGCAGCGGATTGCAAATCCGTGTACACCGGTTCGATTCCGGTACTCGCCTCCATTATTCCCCCTTGGCCTTTTTCTATAGCCCGCTAGATGATCAGGCGGCGAGTGACCTATCGCTGGCACTACGACCGACACTTCGAGCGAGGAGGGCGGCCTTTGGAGTGGTATGCCGCGAAGGTCAATCGGCGGGGAAAGTGGCAGTACATTTGCGTGACGGTGCCGGCAGAGGCCCGTGAGGCAGTCGGCCACAAGCAGATCAAGAGGTCTGCCGGGACCGCTGACCCGCAGATTGCCGAGCGGCGGAAGCACGAGATCGAGGCGGAACTTCGCCATGAAGTCTTAGAAGCCGTCGCCCGTAACCGGATGGTAGCTCCGGACAGCGCGTATCAGCGAGCCGTGACCGAACTTCGTCTTCGCGGAACGTAGTGCGCGATGGAATACGACGCTGAATTTGATGATGTCTTCGAGCGGACTCTTGAAGAACCACCTCGTAACGAGGCCGAACTGCGTTCGGTGGAGCAAATTTCTCGGGAGAGGTTGCGCATCCTTAACGGCAACGATCCCCAAGCGCTTCTGCCGATATTGCTTAAGTTTCGGGGGGTTGTGCCGGATTTGGATAAGCTTGAGAATATCGTCGATCTTGGGCTTTCCGAGGCGCGTGCCGGCTGTGGTATTTGCGAGAACGTGGAAACGCTGAACGGCTTTTTGCCTCAAGTCGAGCATGCCGCTAAAGAAGCGGTTGAACGAGGTACGATGAAACGCAAGTCTGCGAACCAGCGGGCTAAGCGCATTCGCCATTTCATCACCGTGATGGGCGACCTCGAACTCCGTGAGATCACGCCGAAGCATGCGTTCGAGTACGCCGAAGAGACGTCCGATGCTCTATGGCAAGCCGTCTGAACTGCTCCGAGTTTGCCGGAGGCTGAGTTTTGTTAGCCCGCATAATTCATGAAGCTGCGGACTTGTGCTCCGTGGGATGGTTTCCCCGGTCTCGGTTTTCTTGCGCGCACCCGGTGTTTGCGTCCGGTTGGCATGCCGGCCGGTGACTTGGGTCTTGGGCGATACGGGTTGATGTTTCTGGGTTTGTCGGGGCGCATGCGTCAGGCTGTTTTCGGTGGGGCGAGGGCGTCGAAGAGAAGGAGGAGAAGTCCCTTTCGGGGACACGAAGCCGGCAGGGTCACGATGATCCGGGTCTTCTTTTCGACGATGGTGGCGGCCAGTTTGACGAGATGCAGCCGCAGCGTGTCGAACTGGGCGCGGCGCCATGGTGAACGTTTTGGGCAAGCCGCGCGAAGCTTCCACCAGACCCAGTAGGCGCAGCCGTGCAGCATCAGACGCATCTGATTGGCGTTCGCCT
>NZ_CYPR01000016.1 GCF_001408515.1 Jannaschia seosinensis
GCGCCTCCCTCTGGGCCCCAGATCGCCTCGGCCTTTTTTCGCAGGATCATCAGCGCCGCCGCCTCGGCCAGGGCCTTTTCCTTGCGCGCCAGTTCCCGTTCCAGCTGCTGCACCCGCTTGTTGGCGTCCCGTGTTTCCCGCGCGATCTGGCGGGACGCCGCTCGTTCCCAGTCGTTGGCCCGCGCGCAGGCCTCCCGCCAGACAGTCAGCTGATCGGGGTAGATGCCGCGGCGCCGACAATATTCGCCAAGCTCCACTGCATTCAGTGACGCCGTCTCGATCACCGCAGCGAGCTTGTCCGCTGAGGTCCAGCTCTCGGGACCCGCGTTCGCTTCGGGCAGGAACTGCCCCTTCGCCCGCGCCTCCGCCCGCCACTTCGCAAGCGTCGCCACGCTGATCCCTTCCTCCTTGGCCAGCCGGCCCAAGGGCATGTTGTTCGGCGGCAGCATCTTCCCGATCACCGCAGCCTTCCGTTCAGGTGAGTAAGCCATTTCGTCGTCCTGTCCCGCCCGCCTCAGAATACACTTTCTGCATCAGAGCAGGCGACAACTTCCCTGACAGAGGGGGTGAACCACCGCGACGTGGAGACGGGAGGCTGGCAGCTTGATCAACGGCTATCCCATTGGGAGGTATGGATTTTTGTGTGGTCATTGGCTGGGGTGGTAGGATTCGAACCTACGATACACGGTACCAAAAACCGATGCCTTACCGCTTGGCTACACCCCAACAATGGGGCGTGGGATAAGGGAGGCGGATTGGAGCCGCAAGAGGAAAATCTGCCTTTCGGTGGCGTGAATCTCTCTTGCGGTCCGGAGGCGCCCGTCGTTCCATTTTTCGCAAACAACCAGTCAATTTTTGATGCTCGATTCGGTGGCGCGATGGCTCAGTCGCGGGCGGCTCGGATCAGCTTCAGGACCTCGGCCGCCGCGTCGGGGATGTTGGTGCCCGGCCCGAAGATGGCTGCCACCCCCGCCTCCTTGAGACGGGCATAATCCTGCTGCGGTATGACGCCGCCGCAGATGACCAGGATTTCACCCGCCCCTGCTTCGCGCAGCGCCTTGATCAGCTTTGGCGCCAACGTCCGGTGTCCGGCAGCCTGCGATGAGATGCCGACGACATGGACATCGTTGTCGATCGCATCCTGCGCGGCCTCTTCGGGCGTCTGGAACAGCGGGCCCATATCGACGTCGAAACCGAGATCGGCAAAGGCGGTGGCAATGATCTTGGCGCCGCGATCATGGCCGTCCTGGCCCATTTTCACCACCAGCATGCGCGGGCGCCGCCCTTCCTCAGCGGCGAAATCCTCGACGTCGCGCTGGATTGCGGCGAAGCCCTCATCCCCCTCGTACGCCGATCCGTAGACACCAGACAATGTCCGCACCTCCGCCCTATGCCGCCCGAACACGCTTTCCATCGCGTCCGAAATCTCTCCCACGGTGGCACGTGCGCGCGCTGCCTGAACCGCAAGGGCCAGAAGGTTTCCATCACCCCGCGCACCATCGGTCAGCGCATCCAGTGCCGCGCGACAGGCGGCATCGTCGCGCTCGGCCCGAATGCGGTCAAGCCGCGCGACCTGGCGCCGCCGCACGTCCTCATTGTCGATGTCGAGGATATCGATCGGGTCCTCGGTCTCGCGGCGATACTTGTTCACGCCGACGATCACGTCCTCACCCCGATCGATCAGGGCCTGCCGACGTGCCGCGCTTTCCTCGATGCGCAGCTTGGGCATCCCCGACGCCACAGCCTCGGTCATTCCACCCATCTCCTCGACCTCCTCGATCAGCGCCCAGGCGGCGTCCACGAGGTCTTGGGTCAGCCGCTCGACGTAGTACGAGCCTGCCAACGGATCGACGACGTTGGTGACGCCGGTCTCGTGCTGAAGAATAAGCTGGGTGTTCCGCGCGATGCGGCTCGAGGTCTCTGACGGCAGAGCCATCGCCTCGTCGAAGGAATTGGTATGAAGGGACTGCGTTCCCCCGAGCACGGCACTCATCGCTTCGAACGCGGTCCGGACGATGTTGTTGTAGGGATCCTGTTCCTGCAGCGAGACGCCCGAGGTCTGGCAATGGGTGCGCAGCATCGACGACTTCGGATCCTTTGGCGAGAATTCCGACATGATCCGGTGCCACAAAAGGCGCGCGGCACGTAATTTGGCGGCTTCCATGAAGAAATTCATGCCGATGGCAAAGAAGAACGACAGCCGCCCGGCAAACCGGTCGACGTCCATTCCGCGCGCAACTGCGGAACGGACATATTCGCGTCCGTCAGCCAGCGTGAATGCCAGCTCCTGCACGAGATCGGCGCCGGCCTCCTGCATGTGGTAGCCGCTGATGGAGATGGAGTTGAAACGCGGCATCTCCTCGGCGGTGTACTCGATGATGTCGGCGACGATCCGCATCGAGGGTTCCGGCGGATAAATGTAGGTGTTGCGGACCATGAACTCCTTGAGGATGTCGTTCTGGATCGTGCCCGACAGCTTGGCCCGGTCCACCCCCTGCTCCTCGCCGGCGACGATGAAGTTCGCGAGAATGGGAATGACGGCCCCGTTCATCGTCATCGACACGCTGACTTGGTCGAGGGGGATGCCATCGAACAGAATTTTCATGTCCTCGACCGAGTCAATGGCCACACCCGCCTTGCCCACATCTCCCTCGACGCGTGGATGATCGCTGTCGTAGCCGCGATGCGTGGCCAGATCGAAGGCGACGGAAACGCCCTGCTGCCCCGCAGCCAGCGCACGACGATAGAAAGCATTGGATTCTTCGGCCGTCGAGAACCCGGCATATTGCCGGATCGTCCAGGGGCGACCGGCATACATCGTCGCCCGCGGACCGCGGACGAACGGTGCTTCTCCGGGCACGCCGCCCAAATGATCCACCCCGTCAAGATCGGCCTCGCTATAGAGCGGCTTGACCGCGATCCCCTCCAGCGTGCGCCAAACAAGCGTCGACGGATCCCGGCCCTTCATCTCGGATCGGGCCAGACGGTCCCATGCCTCCTCGGGCGAAGAGCCGGTTTCCTCAGGGGTCTTGTCGTCTTGTGCCATTCCGCATCCTCCCATCCCCGCCGCGCGGCAGGTTTCTGGCCGGAGAGTCGCCGCTACGACCCGCCGGTTCAAGAGGGTTCGAAAAGCGGCATATCGTACCCCCTATTCGCGCAGCGGTCCCGGATGCCTATATATCAGGGCGAACCACAGGAAATTGCCTTATGCGCCTTGCCACCGCCTTCGTTTCGACTCTTGCACTCGCTCTCCCCGTCACGGCGCAGGAAGCGACCGGGGTGTCCGCCGTCACGACGGTGGCCGAAAACGCCAGCACCGTCGCAGAGGAACCCGTGACGATTTCCGAACAATGGGCCCAAAATCCCACGCAGATATTCGATGCTGGCGATGTCGATCTGGCGGAACTGCAATGGATCGCGCGACCCGTCGTGGTGTTCGCAAATTCGCCGCGCGATCCCGCCTTCGTCGAACAGTTGGGAAATATCGTCAGCGAAGCGGACCAACTCGTGGAGCGGGACGTAATCGTCATTGTCGATACCGACCCCGGCAATCCGTCCGGGTTGCGCGAACGGCTTCGGCCGCGTGGTTTCATGATGGTTCTGATCGGCAAGGACGGAGAGGTGGAGCTCCGCAAGCCGCTGCCCCGGACGGTCCGCGAGATTGGGCGATCCATCGACAAGATGCCGCTACGGCTTCAGGAGCTGCGTGATGGATAGTTGCCGCGAACGCTGCGCAATCCTATATTATTGATGAAGGAGAACCCGATGTTTTTGCTGCGCCTGCTGGGCCTTGTATCCGCAAAGGGCGAACCTCGTCCGCTTCCCATCGACCCGGAAGATGGTCTTTACAAGCCGCGTCCGCCGATCACAGGCCGGACCGGACCGCGCCCGGGCTACTGACCCCCTCGACCCGGCGCAATTCCTCCATCCGCGCCGCCTCGGCCTCGGCCACATCCTTCCCGTCGCGGGCATAGACCTCGATCAGTCGGATCGCGCGCCGTCCCAGCCGCAAGGCGGCAGCCTTCATCTCAATGTAATCCTCGTACATGGCCGCACGGCGCTCCGGCCCTAAAGTTCGGAAGGCCTCGCCGCGCATGTCCTCCACATGCGCCGAGAGCGATGTCAACGGCGGAGTAAAAACCGGCCACGCGGCGGCGCAAAACCAGGCCAGCGACAGGGCGCCAAGCGCCATGGCGCGCGCGCTTGCCGCATAGCTGGCGCGTGCCATGGCGCATTGGCCCGCAGGGCCAATCCTGTGGCGGGTGATCAGGTTCTGGCTTGGGCCTTTCGGGCGCGGCTTTGGCCGAGCCGATAGCTGTCGCCGTTCATCTCGAGGATGTTGACGTGGTGTGNCAGCCTGTCGAGCAGTGCGCCGGTCAGGCGTTCGGTGCCGAAGGTTTCGGTCCATTCGTCGAACGGCAGGTTGCTGGTGATCATCGTGGAGCCGCGCTCATAGCGCTGCGAGATCAGCTCGAACAAGAGCTCTGCGCCGGTCTTGCTCAGCGGCACGAAGCCCAGTTCGTCGATGATGAGCAGCTTGACGGCGGCCTGCTGCTTTTGCAGGCGGAGCAGACGGCGCTCGTCGCGCGCCTCCATCAGCTCGTTGACTAGGGTCGCGGCGGTGGTGAAGCTGACCGACAGCCCTTTCTGGCAGGCGGCCAACCCCAACCCGAGGGCAACATGGGTCTTGCCCGTGCCG
>NZ_CYPR01000017.1 GCF_001408515.1 Jannaschia seosinensis
GGCCACGCTCCAGCGCGATCCTGAAGCTGGGATCGTACCGCAGGGCTGCCGCGTCGTTGCCGTCTTCATATCCCGCCGCGATCATCATGATCCGGAACCGAATGATGTCGCTCAGGCTATGCTGAACTTTCGCCGGGTCACGCGGATCGTGCAGGCAATCTGCGAGCCGCTGCGCCAGACCCGCCCTGCGCTCGATCTCGCGCAGCAGGGTTAGGCCGGCGTCGGAGCTCATGTCGGCGCCGTCAAACCCGAGCAGGACCGGCTTGCCATTGAGGGGTGACAGGCGGGGCGTGGAGCACGTAGACTGGGTCGTGGCGGAGGTCGTCCTGCTGAAATCTGAATCTTTGGCGTCGATAACCAAAAAATACAGAGTTTCCGACGGTTACGCCACCTCCGCCGCCTTCTCGTGAATTATCCGGGTTAAGAACACTCGCGAATACCGCAGGCGTGCCCAAGAGGCTTTTAGAAGGAAAGACATCCCTGCAATTCCGGGAATGGCAGAGGTCACATACTATGATCCATATTATCCGCAAAAGATAAATACTGACATTCCGTCAATAAAGCCTATAAAATACTTATATCAGAGTGAGACGAGGCTAATTTGGACGCCAACGTATCACGAGAATCGCCTGGAGCCAATTGTATTAGATCTTGGCCCTCTCGGTTATATTTGTGAGTTCTTTGAATGGTGAAAAATATAAACCTCTGAAACTTGACGTGACTGGCAAGCACAAACATGACGATGCGTGAGGTTCGTTAGAATTGATGCTGCTCGATTCGTCAGACTACAAAGTATAGTTCTCAAGCCGCGCGCGTCGCCGACGGCTTTGCCAAACTCGCAAATGACGAATCCCATCCACCTTAATCCACGACTCCAGCCCGAAGTGCCTTAACCTCCCCCCGCCGCTTCTTCGCCTCCACGCGCTTGCGCTTCTGGTTGGCGGAGACCTTTGTCTTCACCCGCTTCTTCGGCTTCACCGCCGCCGCCCGGATCAGGTCGGTCAGGCGTTCGCGGGCGAGGGCGCGGTTGCGGGTCTGGCTGCGTTCCTCGGAGACCTGGATCACCACCGCGCCGTCCTTCGTCCAGCGCCGTCCAGCCAGCCGCCGCAATCGCGCCTTGACCGGGCCGGGGAGGTTTGGTGAGCGGTTCGCCTCGAAGCGCAGCTCCACCGCCGAGGAAACCTTGTTGACGTTCTGGCCGCCGGGCCCTGAGGCGCGGGTGAACTGCTCGGTGATCTCCCAGTCCTGGATCGTGATTCGGTCGTCGATCTGCAGCGGCATTGGGGGCGCTCCGGGGGCGAGAGGTTTCGTGCGAAACGGGGTAGGGGCGCGCGAAGTTGCCCCGGAATGAGAAGAAGGCCGCTCCTCGACACGGGAACGGCCTTCCGAAAGTTCAGGAGGCGGGGTCGGTTAGGTCAGTGACCCGCCACGAAGAAATCGTATCCGAGGGCTGCCTCAGACACGGCCCTCCAAAGTTGTCCCGACCGTATTCTCCACCATCTTTCTTGACACTGGATCACCTCCTTTCAATGGGTTGCCGATAGGTGGGAGGTTGGCACAGATGTCGTACCGGTCAACCCCCTTTACGCAACGTTTGGTGCGAGTTTTCCGGTGATGAGACGGAACGGCACCAGCGCCAGCAGTGCGACCCCCAGCTTCACCCCCCAGTCGGCCAGCGCGAGCGCCACCCAGAGCGGGCCCACGGCAGTCGCCTCCTGCGCCCAGGAGACGTCGCCCCAACCGGCGGGAAAGGCGAGGAAACCGGCGAAGGCGATGGAGAAGAACAGGGCCGTATCGACCACCGATCCGATCACCGAGGAGGTCAGCGGCGCGACGAACCAGCGACGGTCCCGCAGCGCCGAGAAGACGCCGAGATCGATGGCCTGTGCCGCAAGAAAGGCGATGCCCGAGGCCAGCGCGATCCGGAGCGTGACGAGCGGGCCGAACGCGCCCTCGATCTGTGTGCCGACGAGGGAGCAGGCGAGCCCGGTGGCGAAGCCCGTCAGGACCACGCGGCGCGCGAAGGCGGCCCCGTGCAAGCGGTTCGCGATATCGGTCACGAGGAAGGCCAGCGGGTAGGTAAATGCCCCCCAGGTGAGCCAGCCATCGGCGACGAGGAACTGCACGCCGATATTCGAGGCGACGACGATCGCGGCCATTGCGGCGGCGAAGGGAAGAAGTTTCATCAGGGCAACCCGTTTTGTCATGGTGGTCGGAGACATGGCCCCACGGCACGCGGTCCGCACGGGCAGGGCGGCTGCCTAATCCTTGCCGTGTCGCGGTGCAAGGTCGGATGTGCCGAAGGCGGGGGGGATCGTGTCGTGGTCCTCCAGCATCAGGTCGGCCACGGATTCGGCGACTTTCGGGGCCATGCCGAAGCCGATCTTGAACCCTCCGTTGGCGACGAACTCGCCCGGATGTCCCGGCCAAGGGCCGAGCAGGGGAGCCCGCGACCGGGCGCGGGGCCGCACGCCCGCCCACCGGGCCAGAACGGGGGCGCCGGCCAGTTCGGGCACGGCCGAGACGGCGGCGGCCAGCACCGCGTCGAGCTGCGTATCCGTCGTGTCGGCGGTGTCGAACGCCCGCTCCGACGTGGAGCCGATGGCCGTGGTGCCGTCGGCATGGGGCACGATGTGGAGGCCTGCGGCATAGAGTTGCGGCGCGTCGCGGCGGTCGAGGTCGAGGAGGATCGCCTGTCCCTTGACGCCGTTTCCGGCCGGCCGGTCGGAGACGTCGCGCATCTCCGCCAGCCCGCGCCAGCCGGTCGCGTGGAGGATCAGGCCCTGCGGCGGCGCCTCGGCGACGATGTCGCCGCCCCGCGCACGGATCGCGGCGGCCAAGGCCTCGCAGGCGCGGCGGGGGTGGAGGCGGGCGCTGAGCGTGTCGCGGATAACTTGCGGCGTGCCGGGGGACCAGCTTTCGGGCGCATCCTCGACGGTCCAACTTGCGCGCCCCTGCCAGAGCGCCTCGGCGCCGGCCGCGCGTTCCTGTGCGCGTGCCAGAGCCGCGGCGTCGGGAATGGGCTGCAGGCGGCCGGTCCGCCGGTAGCTTGGATCGCCGCCGCCCGCCTCCGCGACGCCCGCCCACCATTCCCCGGCCATCAGCAGGCTGTCGAGCTGGAACGCCTTCTTGTCGTTCCATTGTTCCGGCACATGCGGGGCGAGCGCGCCGACGATGCCGCCCGACGCGCCCGCGCCCACGCCGCCCGGATCGACCACGCGCACCTTTGCGCCGCGCCGGGCCAGCGCCCAGCCGCAGGCCAGCCCGAACGCGCCCGCGCCGCGGATCGTGACGTCGATGGACATGGCCGCTCCTTTGCTGTCCTGTCGGCGTTGCGGATAGGACAGGCGATGCGCGACGAAAACACCTCATGGCCCGCCCCCGAGATCGGGTGGCGCGACGGCACGCCGGTCGCGGTGCAATTTGACGACCCGTATTTCTCGCTCGCCAACGGCGCGGCCGAGACGCGGCATGTGTTTCTCGGCGGCAATGACCTGCCGGAGCGGCTGCACGACGGGTTCCGGATCGCGGAACTGGGCTTTGGGACGGGGCTCAACGCGCTGGTGCTCTCCGCGGATTTCGCGGGGCCGGGGCGGCTGCGCTTCACGTCCTTCGAGGCGTTTCCGATGGGGCGCGACGACATGGCTCGCGCCTTGGCCGCCTTTCCGGACCTGCCGTCGGAGGCGCTGCTCGACCAATGGCCTGCGCGGCAGATCGCGCTGCCGAACATGGATATCGAGATCGTCGAAGGCGATGCCCGCGCAACGCTACCCGCTTGGTCAGGGCGGGCGGATGCGTGGTTCCTCGACGGCTTCGCGCCCGCGCGGAATCCCGATTTGTGGGAGTCCACGCTGATGGCGGAGGTCGCGCGGCATACCGCGGCGGGCGGCACCTTCGCCACGTACACGGCGGCGGGGCATGTGCGGCGGGCCTTGGCGGCCGCCGGCTTCGACGTGGCGCGCGTCGCGGGCTTTGCGGGCAAGCGGCACATGACGCGGGGCCGTTTGGCATGAGCGACGACCGGCGCGGCATCCTGCTGATGGTGCTCACTACCTTCGTCTTCGCGCTGCAGGACGGGATTTCGCGCCATCTGGCGGGCGAATACAACGTGCTGATGGTGGTGATGATCCGCTACTGGTTCTTCGCGGCCTTCGTCATCGCCATCGCGACGCGCAAGGCGGGTGGGCTTCGCGCCGCCGCCGCCACGTCGCAGCCCGCGTTGCAAGCGTTTCGCGGCGTGCTATTGGTGGCCGAAATCTGCGTGATGGTGGGCGGCTTCGTCGCGCTCGGGCTAGTCGAAAGTCATGCCATCTTTGCGGCCTATCCGCTGCTCGTCGCGGCGCTGAGCGGCCCGGTTCTGGGCGAAAAGGTGGGCTGGCGCAGATGGACGGCGATCGCCGTGGGGTTCGTCGGGGTTCTGGTGATCCTGCAGCCGGGGATCACGGTTTTCGCGCCCGCGGCTCTGCTGCCGCTGACGGCGGCGCTGATGTTCGCGCTCTACGGGCTTCTGACGCGCTACGTTGCGCGACGCGACGCGACGGCGACGAGCTTCTTCTGGACGGGCACGACCGGGGCGGCGGCGATCACGCTGGTCGGTGTGTGGTTCTGGGAGCCGATGGGCCCCGCCGATTGGGGATGGATGGCTGTGCTGTGCGTGACGGGGGCATCGGGGCACTGGCTCCTGATCCGCGTCTATGAGCTGGCGGAGGCGAGCACGGTTCAGCCCTTCGCCTATTTCCAGCTCGTCTTCGCGGCGATGATCGGCGTGACGGTGTTCGGAGAGGCGATCGAGACGAATGTCCTGATCGGCGCCAGCATCGTCATCGCGGCCGGCCTGTTCACCCTGTGGCGCGCGCGGCGGACCTGAGGCCCCCGCGTCACTCGTTCCGCGTCGCCAGCACCTCGCGGCGGGCCAGTTCATCGTAGCCGTCGCGCAGCCACGCGCTCAGACGCATTTCGCCGGGGGCGCCGGTCAGGCGGGCGTGATAGGGCAGCAGGCTTTCGGAGACGCGCATGATGTAGTTGCGCGTCTCGGCAAAGGGGACGTCTTCGATCCAGTCCACCAGATCGACCGACGGATCGCGCGGATCGCCGAATTCCTCTGACCACCGGCGCGCGCGCGACGGGCCGGCATTGTAGGCGGCGGGGACGAGGATCGGCGACCGGCCGAATTCGACCTCCAGCTCGCCGAGATAGGCCGTGCCGAGGCGCGCGTTGTAAAGCGGCTCCGTCGTCAGCGCGGCCTGCCGAAAGGGAAGGTTCACGAGGCCTGCCATTTCGCGCGCCGTGCCGGGCATGAGCTGCATCAGGCCGGCCGCGCCCGCGTGAGACCGGACGACGGGATCGAACTCGCTTTCGCGGCGGGCGATGGACAGGGTCAGCTCGGGCGCGACGGGGCTGGCAAGGCGGGCGAGGTCGGTGACGGGGAAGTAGCCGCGATGCAGCTCGTGCCCCGCCTGTGCCGCACGTTTCGCGGTCAGAAGCGCGATATGCGGGTCGTCCATCTCGTCGAGGACCACGTCGATGAGCGTGCCGATCTCCGGGCGGGGCAGGATCTCGGCCATATGCGTGACGAACCGCTCCGCCAGATTTCGCTCGCCCATTTCGAGGAGCAGCCGGGCGGCGTCGAGGACGGAGCTGTTGGCGAGGGAGGTCTGCGCGACAGGGGGAAAGGCTTCCCGGCCGCTCAGGAGGGGGTCAGCCGGCAGCTTCCCACGCTCGGCGGCAAGCTGGCCGTAGAAGCTGGTCTGATAGCGTGCGCCCTCGGCATAGGCGGCGGCAGCCTTGTCTGTCTCGCCCGCCGCTTCCCAGGCGCGGCCCAGCCAGTAACCCGCGCGTCCTCTGGAGATGGGCGAACTGACATGCGCGTCGAAGGTCATGAAATGCGCGGCGGCACGGCCTGGATCGTCGAGGAAGCGCAGCGCGATGTATCCGGCCAGCCATTCGAGTTCCGCAACGTCGCCGTGTCCTTCGGGCAGGTGGTGGTTGGCGGCGACGCGGTATCCCTGCTTCCGGAAGCCGTCCTGCATCAGCCCGCGCGCGAGGCGGTAGCGGTGCCCGCTCCAAGCCGCCGGCGCGCCCAGCGTGTCGGCGCTGTCGTCATAGGCGAAAAGCAGCTCAAGCGCGTCCTCGGTCCGGCCCCGCTCCAGCCGCCAGCGGAAGCGTTCGTAGGCGAGGCCCGGATGATCGCGGAGCGTATCCGGCACCGCCTCGATCAGCGTGTCGACCCCGCCGCGATCCGCGCGAAGGGCGATGCGCGCACGCGCCAGCGACGCCTCCGGCCCGTCGACCCGGGCCAGAACGTATTCCGCGCTTTGCAGGTCGCCCGACCAGATCATCGCGTCGAGCCGCGCGGCGTCGAAGCCGGCGAGCAGCGGGCCGAACACCTCCCGGAACCCCGCGGCGGAGGAGGCGGGCATCGGCATGGTCAGCCACGTCTCGATCGCCGTCGTCTCGGCCTCCGCGTGCCGCCCGAGGGCCTTTTGCGCAATGGCCTTCAACAGCGCGCCCTTCGACGTGCGCGGCGCGTCCTCCTCAAAGAAGGCGAGGACCTCCTCGGGTTCGGTCGTGACGGGAATGTCGAGCTCGGCGCGCGCGCGAAGCAGGTCCAGCCCCGGCCAGTCCGGGTTGCGGGCAAGAAAGTCCTGCGCCTCACGGAACGTCCCCTGCCGATTGCGCAGCAGGTGCCACATCAACAGGTCCCGCGCGACCTCGCCCTCGATGCGCGTCAGGGCGGTGCGCGCGCTGGCCCCGTCGCCGGCCCGAAGCTGCGCCAGGCCCGTGGCGAGATGCGGGTCCGCCGCGCCGGGCGACGCAAGGAGCAGGATGAAGGCGCAGGCGGCGAGGGCGTGTCTGAGCATCATGACGATCCGTATACATAAGAAGGGCGCCCGGCGCGAGCGGCCGTTGCATCCCGACGACATCGTGATCCGTCCCCGTGACATCGGCTTGCCGCTCTGACCGGGCGCGGCTAGGTTCCGCGCGATTTCGGGATCTGAGAGAGGACGCACCGATGTTCAGAGGCTCAATGCCCGCGCTGGTGACGCCGCTCAAGGGAAATGAATTTAAAAGCGAAGTCGATTTCGACGCACTCGACGCGCTGGTCGACTGGCAGATCGCCGAAGGCTCGCACGGAATCGTCCCCGTCGGCACCACCGGCGAGAGCCCGACGCTGAGCCATACCGAGCACGAGGCCGTCGTCGAGGCCGTCGTCGCGCGCAGCGCGGGCCGCGTGCCGGTCATCGCGGGGGCGGGGTCGAACAACACCACCGAGGCGCTGCGTTTCGTCGAACATGCCAAGCGGGTCGGCGCCGATGGCGCGCTGGTCGTGACGCCCTATTACAACAAGCCGACTCAGGCGGGGCTGATCGCGCATTTCGCGGCGCTGAACGCCGTCGGGCTTCCGATCGTGATCTACAACATCCCCGGTCGGTCGGCCGTGGACATGAACCCCGAGACGATGGGCGAGCTGGCGAAGCTCGACAACATCGTGGGCGTCAAGGACGCGACCGGCGATCTGGCGCGCGTCTCGCAGCAGCGGATCACCTGCGGCGCCGATTTCGTCCAGCTCTCGGGCGAGGACGCGACGGCGCATGGCTTCAATGCCCAAGGCGGCGTCGGCTGTATCTCGGTCACGTGCAACGTCGCGCCGAAGCTTCTGTCGCAGATGCAGGAGGCGACGCTGGCGGGCGATTATGCCACGGCGCTGGAGATCCAGGATCGGCTGATGCCGCTGCACCAGGCGATCTTCGCCGAGCCGGGCCTCGTGGGCGTGAAATACGCGATGTCGCTTCTGGGTCGCTGTCCGGAAACGGTGCGCCTGCCGCTTCTTCCCGCAACCGAAGGCACGAAGGCGCGGATCGCCGATGCGATGCGCCATGCGGGCCTGATGAACTGAGGAACCGGCCGGGTTCCGGCAGGTTTGCGCGCGATGTCCACCACGACCCAGGGTTCCGCTCTCGAGAAATCGATGGGCACGGTCGGCGTGACCTTCTATGGAATCGGCACGATCCTCGGGGCCGGCATCTTCGTCGTCATCGGCGAGGTGGTCGCCAAGGCCGGCGCGTTGTCCCCGCTGGCCTACCTGCTGGCCGCGACGATCGCGGTCACGTCGGCTCTGTCCTTCTCGGAGATCGCGGTCCGCATCCCCTCGGCGGGCGGCGCGATCGACTACACGGAGGCGGCGTTCCAACGCGGCTGGCTCTCGGCGCTCGTCGGCTGGACGCTGGTGGTGGCCAATATCGTCTCGGGCGCCACGATCACGACGGGGTTCGTCAGCTACCTGAACGCCTTCTTCGACGTCTCGCAGTGGGTTTCGACGATCGGGGTGGTGGTGTTGCTGACGCTGGTCGCGGCGATCGGGATGAAGCAATCGGCGTGGTTCATGTCGGCGACGACTCTTGTCGGTCTGTGCGCGTTGGTGCTGATCGTCTGGATCAACCGTGACGGGCTGCTCGCATCGCCCGGCGCGATGATGGCACAGTTCGGGGGCGGCGACGGCGACGTTGCGCCGGCCACCGGCGATACGGGCATGGCGGCGGGGCTGTTCGCGGCGGCCTTTCTGGCAATTTACTCCTTCATCGGGTTCGGCGACGTCGCGCAGACCGCCGAAGAGGTTCGCGACGTGCGACACACGCTTCCGCGCGCCATGGTGATCGTGCTGATCGTGGTTTGCCTTTGCTATGTCGTGGTCGCGATGGCCATCACCGGTTCGGGCGATACCGAGGAGGTCGCCGAGGCGGCGGCCCCGCTCGTCGCGGCGGTGGAGCGTCATAGCTGGCCCGGATTGCCGTTCGGCATCGCGTCGCTGTTCGTGATCGTCAATGGCGGCCTGACGCAGATCATCGCCGCCTCTCGCCTGCTGCTCGATCTCGCGCGGGACGGGTATCCGGCGCCCGCGATCTTCGGCCGGGTGAACGGCCGCACGGGGACGCCGCTGGTCGCGACGCTCGCCTCCTCCGCCGTCGTTCTGGGGCTGGCGCTGTTCGTCCCGCTCGGCACGCTGGCGCAGGCGACGAGTCTCGCGATCCTCATGGTGTTCTTTGCCGTCAACGCCGCATTGTGGAAGCTCAAGCGCCGCTCGCAGCCCGAAAACGTGCCCGATGTCTGGATCGGCTGGCCGGTCCTCGGAGCCGTGCTGTGCGGCGGTGCCGTGGGCGGTCAGATCTGGCAATGGCTGTCGAGCGGGTGAGCCTGCCGGTGGACAGTCAAGCCGCCGATCCCTAGGTGAACGTCATGGCGAAGAAACCCGAAGACAAAAACTACAAAGTCATCGCCGAGAACCGGCGCGCGCGGTACGATTACGCCATCGAGGATGATCTCGAATGCGGCATCGTGCTCGAAGGCTCCGAAGTGAAGTCGCTTCGCACCGGCGGCTCCAACATCGCCGAGAGCTACGCCACCGTCGAAGACGGCGAATTGTGGCTCGTGAACGGCTATATCGCCCCCTACGCCCAAGCCAAGACCTTCGGCCACGATGAGCGGCGGCGGCGCAAGCTGCTGGTCTCCAAGCGCGAATTGTCGAAGCTGTGGAACGCATCCGCGCGTGAGGGCTACACGCTCGTGCCGCTGGTGATGTACTTCAACCATCGCGGGATCGTGAAGCTGAAGATCGGCATCGCGAAGGGCAAGAAGACCGCCGACAAGCGCGACACCATGGCCAAGCGCGACTGGCAGCGGCAGAAGGTCCGGCTTCTCAAGGAGCATGGCTGAGCATCCGGTGACGTCGCCGCACCGCACCTGACTGGAAACGAACGCTCCCCCTTGTCCTCTGGCCCGAAATACCTCGGGGAGCGCGAGGGGCTGGCCCCTCGCTCCGCCCTCCGGCATACCGCGCCTGCCTACGGTCGCCCGGAGCCCACATGTCGATCCTGTCCGCCCTTCATCTCAGCCGCGCGCCCGTGGCGGCCTTCACGGCTGTCGGCCTGACCTGGGGCTGTTTCGCCGCGATGGCCCCGGTGCTCAAGGCGCGGATCGGCGTGGATGACGCAACATTCGGGCTGATGCTGCTGGGCACGGCGATCGGGCTTTCGACGACGTTGTATGTCGCGCCGCGCTGGGACCGCAGGATGGGCCGCTGGGCCTTGCCGGCGGGCACGGTGCTGCTGGCGGCGGCGGCCACGCTGCCGGGGGTGGCGGTGACGGCGCCGGTTCTGTTCGTCGTGCTGATGGTCATGGGGGGTGTCTCGGGCCTGACCGACGTGGTGATGAATGCCCGCGTCAGTCAGGTCGAGGCGAAGTCGGGCTTCAGCCTCATGAACGTCAATCACGCGATGTTCTCGGTCGCCTACATGACGTCTGCCCTGCTGACCGGCGCGATGCGCGAAGCCGGCTTGCGGGCCGAGGCGATCTTTCCGGTCATCGCGATCCTGATCCTGGCCACGGCATTCTTCCAGATGATGGAGGTCGACGCGCCCGAACCGCACGATCCCGCCGACCCCGCGCGCCTGCCGATTTCTCTGGTGGCGATCTGCGGCCTGATCGTGCTGATCGCCTTCATGGCCGAGGCGACGGTGGAGAGCTGGTCGGCCCTGCATATCGAGCGCACGCTGGGCGGGGGCGCCGCGGAGGGGGCGTTCGGGCCGGCCATGCTGGGTCTGACCATGGCGATCGGGCGGTTCTCGGGGCAGGTCGTCGCGGCACGCATGTCGGAACTGTCTGTGATCCGTATCGCTGCGGCGCTTGCGATCGTGGGGGTGCTGATCGTGGCGGTCGCGCCGTCACCGGCCGTGGCCTATGCGGGGTTCGGCCTAATGGGCCTCGGCATTTCGGTGATCGGCCCGATGGGCATGGCACTCGTCGGCAGGCTGGCCCCCCGGCGGGTGCGAACGGCGGTGATCGCGCGGGTGGCGATCATCGGCTTTCTGGGCTTTTTCGTCGCACCGGCGGCAATGGGCCTCGGGGCCGAAGCATTCGGTTTGCGCTGGGCCTTCGCCTGCGTCGCGATCCTGCTGATGGTGCTCTGGCCGCTCAGCTATTCCGCCCCGGTGACTCCCACTCGCCCCTGAAGCCCTTGGGAACCAGAAGGTTGTGCGGGCCGACGTCGTGGATGTTCTTCTCGCCGCACAGCGCCATGGTTGTGTCGAGTTCCTTGCGGATCACCTCGAGCGCGTGGGTCACGCCGGCCTGTCCCATGGCGCCGAGGCCATAGATGAAGGCGCGGCCGATATAGGTGCCCTTCGCGCCCAGAGCCATCGCCTTGAGCACGTCCTGCCCCGACCGGATCCCGCCGTCCATGTGGACCTCGACCTTGCTGCCGACGGCGTCGACGATTTCGGGGAGGATCCGGATCGAGGACAGCGCGCCGTCCAGTTGCCGGCCGCCATGGTTCGACACGACGATCGCATCCGCCCCCACCTGCAGCGCCATGCGCGCGTCCTCGGCATCGAGGATGCCCTTCAGGATCAGCTTGCCGCCCCATTTTTCCTTGATACGGCGGATCTTGTCCCAGTCGAGCCGCGGGTCGAACTGTTCCGCCGCCCATGACGACAGCGAGGACGCATCCCCGACACCCTTGGCATGACCGACGATATTGCCGAAGAACCGCCGCTTCGTGCGGGCCATGCCGAGGCCCCAAGCCACCTTGGTCGCCATGTTCGCAACCGAGGCGGGGGTCAGCTTGGGCGGGGCGGACAGGCCGTTCTTGAGGTCCTTGTGCCGCTGGCCGAGGATCTGCAGATCGAGCGTCAGGACCAGCGCGTCGCAGCCCGCCGCCTTCGCGCGCGCGATCAGCCGGTCGATGAAATCCTCGTCGCGCATCACGTAAAGCTGGAACCAGAACGGCTTCTTCGTTCGCGCGGCCACATCCTCGATCGAGCAGATCGACATGGTCGACAGGGTGAACGGAACGCCGAACGCTTCGGCGGCCTTCGCGGCGAGGATCTCGCCATCGGCATGTTGCATTCCCGTCAGGCCGACGGGGGCGAGCGCGACCGGCATCGCGACCTCCCGGCCGATCATCTTCGTGGCGACGGACCGCCCCTCCATGTCCACGGCCACGCGTTGCCGCAGGCGGATCAGGTCGAAATCGGTCTCGTTCTCCCGGAACGTCTGCTCGGTCCAGCTTCCCGACTGGCAGTAATCGTAGAACATCCGCGGCACACGGCGGCGATAGATGCGGTGGAGGTCCTCGATCTCGGTGATGACGGGGGGCATGGCTGCGATCCTGAGATTGGTGAGGTTTTCTAACCAATCCACAGGTTTGTCGCAATGCGGCTTCGGAAGGCGAATCGGCATGGCGGGGCGCACCGTCGACGTGGCTTCGCCCGCGTCGCGACCCCGCTATTCCCCGTGCGCGCGGCTGAACGGATCGTCGGGATAGCCGACCCCGGTGAGGCAGAGCCCGTCCGGCGGCGCGACCGGCCCGCATGCCGCCCGGTCCCGGGCCGCCAGCGCCTTCGCCACGCGTTCCGGCGGCCATGCGCCGGCGCCGACGCGTTCCAATGTTCCGGCGATGGAGCGGACCTGGTTGTGCAGAAACGACCGCGCGCGCAGGTGAAGGCGAATCTCTTGGCCGCCGGGATATGGCCGCTCCTCCAGGACGATCTCGTCGAGGCTCTTTACCGGGCTTTTCGCCTGACAGATGGAGGCGCGGAAGGTGGTGAAGTCATGCGTGCCGATCAGGTGCGCCGCCCCCGCCCGCATCGCATCCGCGTCGAGCGGCCCGATCACCCGCCAGGCCTGTCCCGCCTCCAGCGTCAGCGGGGCGCGGCGTGCGACGATGCGGAAGGTATAGCGCCGCTCGACCGCCGAAAACCGCGCGTGCCAGTCTCCGTCCACGAGGGCGCAGGCGGTGATGGCGATCGGCGCGGGCTTCAGGTGCCAGTTCAGCGCCTCCGACAGGCGAAACGGGCTCCAGTCGCGGGACAGATCCGCATGCGCGACCTGTCCGGTGGCGTGGACGCCGGCATCCGTGCGCCCGGCGGCGGCGATTGGCGGCGCGTCCGCCTCAAGCGCGCGCAGCGCCTCCTCGACGCTCTGCTGGACGCTGGCGGGGCCGTCCTGGCGTTGCCATCCGGCGAAGGGGCGGCCGTCATATTCGATGCGAAGCGCGTATCGGGGCATGGGCGCGTCGATAGGCGCGGGGCCGGGCCGTCCGCAAGCGGGCTTTCGGGACATCGCGCGGTGCGGGTTGCTTTCCCTCGCCCGCCGCGCCGCCTATCTTCGTGCCAACGATGGGGGCGAGGCATGATCGGACAGTTTGCGGATGCGGTCACCCGCGGCGTGGGGGACATGACGTCCTCGGTGACGGATGTGTTCGACCCGACGCTGCGGCTGGGCGTGACGGGGTTGAGCCGAGCGGGAAAGACCGTGTTCATCACCTCGCTCGTCGCCAACCTCATCGACCGGGGCCGGATGCCCGCCTTCTCGGCCGGGGCGCGGATCGACGCCGCCTTCCTGCAGCCGCAGCCCGACGACGCCGTGCCGCGCTTCGACTACGAGGCGCATCTCGCCGCCCTGACCGCACGCGACCCGCACTGGCCCGAAGGCACCCGCGCGATCAGCGAACTGCGCCTGTCGATGAAGGTGCGGCGCGGCGGGATGCTGTCGGGGCTGCGCGGCCTGCGGACGGTGCATCTCGATATCGTGGATTATCCCGGCGAGTGGCTCCTCGATCTGGGGCTGATGGAGCGGAGCTACGAGGACTGGTCGGAGCGTGCGCTGGCCCGGCTGGCCGCCTGGGAGGTGCCGTACGACGCCGCGTCAGTGGACGGCGCGGCCAAGCTGGAGGAGCCTCAGGCGCAGCGTCTGGCGCGGGATTACACGGCCGCGATGCAGGCGGCGCGGACCGCGGGGGCCTATGACCTGACGCCGGGGCGGTTCCTGTTGCCGGGCGAGATGGCGGGCTCACCCGCGCTGACCTTCGCGCCCTTGCCGCCGGGCGAGGCGCCGCGCGGGTCCTTGCGCCGCGAGATGGCACGGCGCTTCGAGGCCTATAAACGCCACGTCGTGCAGCCCTTCTTTCGCGACCACTTCGCGCGTCTCGACCGGCAGGTGGTCCTGCTCGACGTGCTCGGAGCGATCCGGCAGGGCCCGCATGCGGTCGAGGAGATGCGCGCCGCCATTGCCGACGTTCTGTCGGCGTTCAAGCCGGGGGCGCTCGGCTGGCTGATGCAGCTTCTGGGCGCGCGGCGGGTGGACCGAATTTTGTTCGCGGCGACGAAGGCGGATCATCTGCATCACACGCAGCATGCCCGGCTGACGGCGATTCTCGAGGCGATGGTCAAGGACGCCAAGGCGCGGGCCGATTTCGCGGGTGCGCGGACGCAGGCGATTTCCATGGCGGCGCTGCGTGCCACGGTCGAGGAGACGCGAGAGCATGAGGGGCGTCATGTCGCGCTGGTCCGGGGGCGGGTGCTCGAGGACGGTATGCCGGGGCGGGAGGTGGCGCTGCATCCCGGCGATCTGCCCGACGATCCGGCGCACATCCTGACGCCCGCGCGGCGTGGGGCGCGGACTTGGCCCGAGGGCGATTACGACCTGGTCGATTTCGCGCCCGCCCCGCTGACCCTGCGTCGGGGCGAGGGGCCGCCGCATGTCCGGCTCGACCGCGCGGCGGAATTCCTGCTGTCGGACCGGTTATGAGAGGCGGAGCGTTGCGCCTGCGGGCTTCGGGAGTTTGTGCCAATCGTCCGGGCGGCGTCTCGGCATGCATTGGTTTCCCGGCGGCAATGGTTAGCTTGCCGGCATGAACAAGGACAGAATCCGGCGGTCGGGCGCGGTGCGCTTCGAGGTGGACGAGGCGGAGGCGGCGCCGCCGCGGGCGGGGCTGCGGCTCGATGCGTCGGGGCCGGTCGATCCCGCGGCCGCGCCCCCGGTGCCGGAGGACGACACCGCGCCGCCACCCTCGGGGCGCGCGATGCAGACGGTGGCGCTGCTGGCGAGCCGGCGGCAGAGCGGTTTGGGCGGCTGGTTCTTCGGAACGCTGGGCGCGCTTCTGGCCTTCGCGCTGTCGGTCGCGGCCTGGGAATTCGTGACGGGGCTGCTGGCGGCGCAGCCGGTGCTCGGGCTGGTGGCCGCGGTTCTGGTGGGGGCGTTCCTGCTGGCCTGTCTCGCGGTGGCGGTGCGGGAGCTGTCGGCCCTCGCGCGGTTGGGGCGGATCGATGCCTTGCGGACACAGGCGGCGGCGGTGACCGATCTTGCCTCGGCCCGTGCGGTGGGCGAGCGGCTGGCGCGGTTCTATTCCGGCCGGGCGGACACACGCTGGGGGCGTGAGGCGCTGGCGGCGCGGCTGCCGGACGTGTTCGACGCCGATGCCGCCATCGCCCTGACCGAGCGGGAATTGCTGGCCCCTCTCGACGCGGCCGCCGCGCGCGAGGTCGAGGCGGCGGCGCGTCAGGTGGCGCTGGTGACGGCGGTGGTGCCGCTGGCGCTGGCCGATGTGGTCGCCGCCCTGACGAGTAACCTGCGCATGATTCGCCGCATCGCGCTGATCTACGGCGGGCGCGCGGGCACGCTGGGTTCATGGCGTCTGGCGAAGACCGTGCTGACGCATCTGGCGGCGACGGGGGCGGTCGCGGTGGGCGACGATCTGATCCATTCGGTCGCGGGCGGCGGCGTCCTGTCGAAGCTGAGCCGCCGCTTCGGCGAGGGTGTCGTCAATGGGGCCCTGACCGCGCGGGTGGGGCGGGCCGCGATGGAAGTCTGTCGCCCGCTACCCTTCGTCCACGAGCGGCCGCCGCGCATCACCGACCTGGTGGGCCGCAGCCTCGGGGGGCTGTTCGGCCGAACGGAGGAATGAGGCGCGGGGCCGTTTGCCACGAAGGGGTTGGCCGTTCTGCGAAGGAAACCTTTCGTGGATGCACGGCGGACGGTTCCGCGCGTTTGACGTCCGCGGGTCCGAAAGGTGGCGTCTAGTTCTGATCGACCGGACCCGGCGGCCGCTTCGACAAGGGCAGGCAGGCCGGGATCAGGACGACCAGCGCGGTTCCGGCAAAGGCGAGAAACAGGGACAGGGGCATGAAACGTCTCCTCTCGAGTGAAAACGATGGCCGACGAGAGTAAAGTTTTTGTAAACCTTCGCGCATCGGGGCAGGTGTCGGATGCGGCGATCCGGTGCGGGATCGCGACGCTGCGCCTTCGTGTGCTCCGTCCGCTTGCCGTTCCCCTCGGGGGCTGCCTATAAAGCGCGCGATGATGGGGCGTATGCGCATATCTCCGCGAATTACCGCCCCGGCGCCCTGACCTTCGGGGCGGCCGGGCCAAGGCGCGCGACGCGGCGCCGAACCTCTCCCAGATACCGACCCGAAGGACGCCGACCATGAGCGCCGAAGCCCCCGACTACAAAGCCACCCTGAACCTGCCGCAGACGGACTTTCCCATGCGCGCGGGCCTGCCCAAGCGCGAGCCGGGCTGGCTCGAGCGCTGGGCGCGGATCGGCGTTTACGACCGGCTCCGCGAGAAGACCGGGCGGGAGCCGTTCACCCTGCATGACGGCCCGCCCTATGCGAACGGGCACCTTCACATCGGGCATGCGCTCAACAAGACGCTCAAGGATATGGTCGTGCGGTCGCGCCAGATGATGGGCCACGATGCGCGCTATGTTCCCGGCTGGGATTGTCACGGTTTGCCGATCGAGTGGAAGATCGAGGAGGCCTACCGCGCCAAGGGTCAGGACAAGGACGCCGTCGACGTGGTGGAATTCCGCCGCGAATGCCGCGAATTCGCCGCCAAGTGGGTGGATGTGCAGCGCGACGAGTTCCAGAGGCTGGGCATCACCGGAAACTGGGCCGATCCCTATCTGACGATGGACCACCACGCCGAGGCGGTGATCGCGGCGGAGTTCCAGACCTTCCTCGCCAACGGGTTGGTCTATCAGGGCTCGAAGCCGGTCATGTGGTCGCCGGTGGAGAAGACCGCGCTGGCCGAGGCCGAGGTGGAGTATCACGACCGCCAGACCGACGCGATCTGGGTCGGGTTTCCAATCGTGGATGCGCGGTCGGACCTGTACGACCAGGAGGTCGCCTATGCCGAGGAGGAGGCGGCGCAGGGCACCCGTGCCTCCGCGCAGGAAGCTTCGATGAGCCGCGAGGAGCAGCTTCTCACTGCAAAGGTCCTGATCTGGACGACGACGCCGTGGACGCTGCCGTCGAACCGGGCGATCTGCTTCGGGCCGGAGATCGAGTACGGTCTTTACGAGGTGACCGGCCGTCCGGAGGAATGCTGGGCCCGGATCGGCGACCGCTATCTGATCGCCGACGCGCTGGCCGAGGAGACGCTGGGCGCGATGCGCCTCGAGCCATCGATGTGGCGCCGTCTGCGCCCCGTGCAGACCGAGGAACTGGCCGCGATCACCTGTGCGCATCCGCTGCGTGGTGCCGAGGGGGGCGACGGCGAATGGGATTACGACGTGCCGCTGTTCGCCGGCGATCACGTCACCGACGATGCCGGAACCGGATTCGTGCACACCGCGCCCAGCCACGGCGACGACGATTACCAGATCGGGCTGAAGCACGGCCTCGCCATGACTTACAACGTCGAGGCGGACGGGACGCTGCGGGCGGACCTGCCGTTCTTCGGCGGCGAGGCGATCATTCGCCCCAATGGCAAGCCGGGCGGGGCGAACAAGGCCGTCATCGACAAGCTGGTGGAGACGGATGCCTTGCTGGCGCGCAGGCGGATCACGATCTCGGACGCCCATAGCTGGCGGTCGAAGGCGCCGGTGATCCGTCTCAACCGTCCGCAATGGTTCGCCGCGATCGACAAGCCGGTCGGCGACGGACGCGACGAATACGGCGAGACCGTGCGGCAACGCGCGCTGACCTCGATCGACGAACTGGTGACCTGGACGCCGAAGACGGGGCGCAATCGGCTTCATTCCATGATCGAAAACCGCCCCGATTGGGTCCTGTCGCGCCAGCGCGCCTGGGGCGTGCCGCTGACCTGCTTCGTGAAGGTGGGTGCCAAGGCGGATGACCCGGACTTCCTGCTGCGCGACCCGGAGGTGAATGCCCGCATCATCGCGTCGTTCGAGGCCGAAGGCGCCGATGCCTGGTACCAGCCCGACGCCAAGGCGCGGTTCCTCGGCGATGCCCACGATCCCGCGGAATGGGAGCAGGTCTTCGATATCCTCGACGTCTGGTTCGATTCCGGCTCGACCCATGCCTTCGTGCTGCGCGATCGGCCGGACGGAACCGGGGACGGCATCGCCGACGTCTATCTCGAAGGCACCGACCAGCATCGCGGCTGGTTCCATTCCTCGATGCTGCAGGGCTGCGGCACCAAGGGGCGCGCGCCTTACCGGGCGGTGGTGACGCACGGCTTCACGCTCGACGAAAAGGGCGTGAAGATGTCGAAGAGCCTCGGCAACATCATCGCCCCGCAGGAAATCGTGGACCAATACGGTGCCGATATCCTGCGGCTCTGGGTGGCCACGGTGGATTACACCGCCGACCACCGGATCGGGCCGGAGATCCTCAAGGGCGTGGCCGATGGTTACCGCCGCCTGCGCAATACGATGCGGTTCATGCTGGGCTCGATCACCGAGGACGCGCCCGTCGATCCGCTCGAGATGCCGGAGCTGGAGCGGTGGGTGCTCCACCGCCTGTCGCAGCTCGACGATCAGGTGCGCGACGCCTATGCGCGCTACGACTTCGCGGAGGTCTATGGCGCGATCTTCCAGTTCGCCACGCTCGACCTCTCGGCGTTCTACTTCGACGTCCGCAAGGATGCGCTTTATTGCGACGGCGATACGCTGCGGCGGAGGGCGGCGCGCACCGTGCTGCGCCTGCTGCACGAGCGGCTCACGACCTGGCTGGCGCCGATCCTGTCCTTCACCATGGAGGAGGTCTGGCTGGAGGTGCATCCGGGCGAGGACAGTTCCGTCCATCTGCAGGACTTCCCCGCCCCGCGCCCCGGCTGGCGCGACGACGATCTGGCGGCGAAATGGGCGCGCATCCGCGCCGTCCGCCGTATCGTGACGGGCGCGCTGGAGGTGGCACGCCGCGACAAGGTGATCGGCTCCTCGCTGGAGGCGGCGCCGATCGTGCATGTCGATGCGGACACGGCGGCGATCCTGCGCGAGGTGCCGTTCGAGGATCTCTGCATCACGTCGGGTATCACCATCACGACGGATCCGGCGCCCGACGACGCCTTCCGCACCGAGGGCGATGCGAGCGTCGCGGTCGCCTTCGCGCATGCCGAGGGCGGCAAGTGCCAGCGGTGCTGGAAGGTCCTGCCGGATGTGGGCCGTCACGGTCATGACGGTGTCTGCGGCCGCTGCGACGCGGCGTTGTCATCCACGAAGGCGTGACCGACAGGCCGCGTGCGGGACGCCTCTCTAACGGGGGGGCTCGCGCGCGGTCCGGTCGGGCTAGCGTTCCGTCCGGGCGCGGGGGGCGAGTTTCCTGTCGAGGATATGCGCCCGGTCGGGGAAGATCTTCCGATGCCGCGCGATCCAGGGCGTCTCGCCACCCTCGGCCGCATGAAGCAGGATCAGCCGCTCCAGCAGGAAAGGCCGGTCGCCCGTCATTTCCCATGCCCGTTCCAGAAGTCTCCGCCCTAACGCCTTGTCCCCGGCGGCAAGGTGCAGGTTGGCCCGCCGGATCGTCAGATCGGCATCGGCGCGAACCGCCGCCGCATGGTCGTCGAGCAGCCGGGTCAGCGCGGCCGTATCGCCCGTCCGCTCCAGCCCGAGGGCAAGCTGCTTGAGCCAATTGTCATCCGCGATCCGGACGCCGCGGGTGACGGCATCGACATAATCGATCACGCGCCCGCGCCCGCCGGCATCCAGCCCGACCGGATGCAGCGGACGGGAGCGAACGTCCTCGGGCCGGTGGATCGGCGCGTCGGCGTTGAAATCGGCGAAGAGCGATGTGTAGCGGCACCCAGAGGCGATCGCGTGAGGCATGAAGTCCCGCCACCGCCAGCGTGCGGTCTGATAGGTGCCGATCTCGATGCAATGCGCTTCGGGCCGCGCGAAGAGCATGTTGGCGAAGGCCGCGCCGTGGTGGGAGATCATCACCTCTGCCCGCGCCATGATCGCGATCTGCTCCAGCGGGGTGTAATCCTCGAAATGGACGGTCTCGAAGCCGCGTTCGGCCAGCGCCGCCACGAGGTCCGCCTCGCCGCGCATCGGACGCTCGCGCTGCGAGCGGCGCGCGACCCAGAACCGCCGTGGCAGGTGCGCCCAGTCCCCGCCCTCGATCCGCTTCAGGGCCGTCTCGCGCAGGTGCAGAAGGGTGTCGTCGCAGACGTTCTGGGCGAGGATCAGCAGGGACGTCCGGTCCGGCTTGCGGCCTTTCCAGAACCGCGTCTCGGGCGCCACGTCGTCGAGGTCGTCCATGGCGCGCGGACCGGTCTGATACCACAGATGGCGCTTATTCATCAAAGACAGGCACCGGTCGTAGGAGTGGCGCCCCCACCGGAACTCCACCCGCCCGGCGAGGCGTGGGAACAGGATCGCGATCCAGTCGTGGATGAACGGTTCGATCTTTTCGCGGTCGACATGGATGTAGATGCGGCCGCGGAAATCGTCGCGGTCGACGGCGCAGAGCTGTCCCATGCTCTCGGTCAGGAAGTGGTAGAAGTTGAATCCATTGCGCGCGTCGATGACGTAATCCAGACCCTCGGTGCCTCCGGGCCAGACGGGCAATTCGGGGTCGCCGTCCTGAAGGCTGCGGAAATAGGCGGCGATTTCGCCATTGGCATCGCGCTTGCCGACATTGGCCCACGCATATTTGGTGCGCAGCCGCGTCCCGGCGGCGCCGTTGACGAAGTATTTGCCGTGGCAGGCGAGGTAGTGCCCCTCGGTCGTGACGTGTTCCATCACCACCGGCACCGACCGCATCACCAGCGCGGAGCGGAAGAGACGTTGCCGGAAGGTCGAGGTGATGTGCTGCTGCGTCGCCCGCTCCAGCGCCTCATGGTCGCTGACCGCCAGCGCCGCGATGCGGCCGGGGGCGATCCGGTCCCATCCGCGGGGCATTGGGCCGAGTGTCCAGAGACCCGGATCCATGCCCGGCGCGAAGAAGAAATCGCGCGGTGCCCGCGACCATTCCAGCTCCACGCGCGAGGTGAACGTGTTCATGCCGCGATCACAGAACGGCATGCAACAGGGTCATGCGGAACGTCCGGACCAGTGTCGCGGGTCAGTATTCCACACCCGCCTGCGCCTTCACCCCGGAGCGGAACGGATGCTTCACCAGTTCCATCTCCGTGACCAGATCGGCCATCTCGATCAGTTCCTCGGCCGCGTTCCGGCCCGTCAGGACGACATGGGTCATCGGCGGCTTCTCCTCGGCGAGGAAGGCCGTCACCTCGACCACGTCCACATATCCGTAGCGCAGCGCGATGTTGATCTCGTCGAGCAGGACCATCCGGTTACCCGGATCCCGGATCAACTCCTTCGCCTTGGCCCAAGCGGCCTGCGCCATTTCGGTGTCGCGGGTGCGGTCCTGCGTCTCCCAGGTAAAGCCCTCGCCCATCGTGTGGAATTCGCAAAGGTCGCCGAAATGGCCGGTGATCAGATCGCGCTCGCCGGTTCCCATGCCGCCCTTGATGAACTGGACCACGGCGCAGGGCATCTCGTGGGCGATACAGCGAAAGATCATGCCGAAGGCGCTGGACGACTTGCCCTTGCCCTTGCCCGTATGGACGATGATCAGGCCCTTCTCGTCGGTCTTGGTGGCCATGATCTTGTCGCGGGCGGCTTTCTTCTTGGCCATCTTCGCGTTGTGGCGGTCGGGATCCTCGACGGTCATGTGGGGCCTCATCTGGGTGTCTGGCGGGGACCATCGAAGGCGGGACCGGCGAGGTCAAGGCGGCGCGGCAGCCGATGCGTTAACCTTGCCTTAAGCAATCCGGAGCGAAAACCCTCGGCATGACCCGAAATCGTCTCTCCGTACCGCGTCGCGTGATCCCTGCCGTCCTCGGTCTGATCGTGCTTCTGTCAGCCTGCAACGCGGCGCATCCGCTCGACGGTCTCCGCCGTTCGGGGACCGCCTCGGCTGGCGGGCACAGCTTTCGCGTGAACTGGAATGCGACCGATGCGCAGGCCACGCGGACCAACCCCGCCTGGCGCCCGGGTCTGGCGGCCGTCATCGCGGCCTCGGTCGCGGCGACCGAAGAGGTCACCGGCTGCGCCGTCAAACCGGGTAGTGCGATCGGCGACATCGCTCTGGTGAACATGTCGCTCGATTGCCTCGGCGGCTGATCGCGGACCGGCTGCGGCTCGCGGAGCGTCAGCCTTCGACAAGAACGCGGCGCCCTTCGGCCTGGCAGATTTCGTCGGCTGTCTTGACAGACATGCTGGCGGGCCGGTCAATCGATCGGTCCCAAGTGGTCAATCTGGAGCTGTAGAGCTGGCAGGTGACGTCGCCGTCCTGCGTCGCGAGGGTGACCGGATCGGTCTCGAAATTCTCGGGAGTCACGGCGCAGCCGGCGGTGGCCGTCATCGCCAGCAGGCCGAAGAGCAGGGGGAGTTTCATGGCGGCGTCCTCGCATGGTCGATGTTGTGCGCGGCCCGGGCCGCGTCGGGACGAATGCCATCACCCGTCGCCGGAGCAAGGGCCCCTTTCGATCCCGTCGCGAAACGTTGCATCCCTGCCGCGCGCCCGAGGCCTCAACCTGCGGCAGACGGTCGCGCATGCCGCTCGATCAGCGCGCGGGCGGAGTTCGAGCGGGGGGTCCAGAGGCCGCGGTCGATCGCCTCGCGCAGGCGGTCGGCGATATCGGCCAGCGCGGGGGCGTTGGCATCAGCGATGAAATCGCGCGTGTCGTCATCGGCCAGCACCGCCTCGTGGACGAGGTCGAAATGATGGTCGCGGACGGCGCCCGTCGTGGCGGCGAAGGCGAAGAGGTAATCGACGGTCGCCGCGATCTCGAACGCACCCTTGTAGCCGTGCCGTTTGACCCCGGCGATCCATTTCGGATTGACCACGCGGGATCGGACGACGCGGCCGATCTCGTCCTCCAGCGTGCGGATCACGGGCCGTTCGGGGCGGGAATGGTCATTGTGGTAGATCGGCCGCGCCCGGCCTTGGAGCGTCTCGATCGCGGCCGCCGCACCGCCTTCGAATTGGTAGTAATCGTCGCTGTCGAGAAGGTC